>CAZRFE010000195.1:0-1008 GCA_964599565.1 uncultured Gammaproteobacteria bacterium | reverse complement strand
TCATGCTGACGGTGTACATGGTCACGCTGCTGTTCGGCATCTTCGCGCTCGACCGGCGCCGCTTCCTGCTCACCGGCATGCTCGCGTATGCGGGATACATCGCGCTCGTGCTCGTCGAGCGCGCGCAGGGCGCGGGATATTTCAGCGACGGCTATTACATCGTTTCCATCGTCGTGCTCGGCGGCGTGCTGCTGTGGACGGCGATGTTCGGCAGCTACGTCAGCGATCTGCGCTACAAGCTGCAGGCGCGCAATCGCGAACTTGAGGAAGTGCTCGTGCGGATGCGCGAGCTTGCGGACCGCGACGATCTCACCGGGCTTTACAACCGCCGCGTCGTCATGGAATCGCTGCACAAGCTGAAGGCGCGCGCGGATCGCACGCAGGAGACATTCTCCGTGTGCATCATCGATCTCGACAACTTCAAGCACGTCAACGACGAGCACGGCCACCTGAGCGGCGACCGTGTGCTTGCCGAGTTCTCGACGGCGATGACGCAGGAGTTGCGCGAGATGGATTTCATCGCGCGCAGCGATCTGTCGTTCGGCCGTTACGGCGGCGAGGAATTCATCCTGCTGCTGCCGGGTGCGAACCTCGACGGCGCACGCCGCTGCGCGGAACGGTTGCGCGATTGCCAGGAAGGACGCACGCGCGCGCATTCACCGGCGTTGCCCGGCTGCACGCTCTCCGCAGGCGCGGCGGAATACCTTCCCGGCGAGGACATCGAATCGCTGCTGCGGCGGGCGGATCGTGCGCTGTACGCCGCGAAGCATGCCGGCCGAAACCGCGTGCATGCCGCCCGCGCTTGATTCACGGTCCGCGTTTCGCATCGTGTAAGCTCTCCCGCCACTGTTCATCCGCGTTGCCCGCGGCACACCTCAAGGAGAAGCAGATGGCAAAGATGGCCGTACTCGGCGCGGGACTTGTCGGCAGCGTGATCGCGCAGGATCTTGCACGACACCATGACGTGACATCGGCGGATGTATCGCCCGCCGCACTGGAAGGGCTGCG
>CAZRFE010000194.1:0-1076 GCA_964599565.1 uncultured Gammaproteobacteria bacterium | reverse complement strand
AGCGGACGAAACTGACTCTGAAGGTGAGTGAAGCGGGAGATGCGCGCCGTCGAATTTCGTCCATGCGCGCGCAGATATCCGGAAAAACTACGTCTGCACCCTCTCGAACACGCAGAAGCGGAAGTTCTGCGTGCCTCCTCCCGGTGTCTGGTGCGTTTCATGCATTGTCCTTGCAAGCCGGAACGCCGCGCCGAGTTCCGCGGCCAGCGCATCGGCGGTGTAGCGTTGCACCGGCAATCCGCTGCACTTCCCGGGACCGTCTTCTGCGAAGGTGCCGATGACGACGCGCGAACCCGGATGCGTGCCTTCCAGCAGCGCACGGCGATAGGCATTGCGATCTTCAACGCTGACGAGAAAATGAAACACGGCGCGGTCGTGCCATGCGCCGTATGTGCGCGCCGGTTGCCATGATGTGATGTCCGCGACATGCCATTCGACATTGCCTGCCTGTTTTCCCAGGCGCGCCCTTGCGCGCGCAAGGCCGGCCGCGGAGATATCGAGAACGGACACGTCCTGAAAACCTTCGAACAGCAACGCATCGACAAGGCGCGATGCGCCGGCGCCGATGTCGATGACGGCGGTGTTCCTGTCCATGCCGGTGGCAAGCAGCGCGAGCGACGTTCCAGGATGCTGCTGGAACCAGCTCACCTCGTCTTCCTGCCTGCGGGAATGCACGTCTTCCCAGTGCGCCTTCCGGTCTGTCATGCACCTGTCCCCGAATGACGGTGCAGGAACACCGCGATCTGCAGATCGCACGCGCACGCCGTCTTCATGCGGCTGCGCTCACTTCCCGCGAATGCGATCCGCTTCCGCGATGGTGTGCGGCAGCGGCTGCGTGCCGAGTTCATCCGGCAGGAAATCGTCAACGGAAATGATGCGCAGCGTGCGGTCGTGCAGTTCGCGCAGGAGTTTCGCGTCGTCTGCGTCGATGATGTCGCGCTCGAGCGCAAGCGCGATGAGATCGATGCGCGCATCGTCCGGCAGCAGGTTTTCCTTCTGCGCCTCGCGAATGCGCTTCTCCAGCGGTTCGGCCTGGATGGCGAGCCGCATGGTGGCTTCCATGTCGCCGACGCCTT
>CAZRFE010000193.1:0-1101 GCA_964599565.1 uncultured Gammaproteobacteria bacterium | reverse complement strand
GGATCAGTAACCCTTCGGTCGCGTGACTTCAACGCCTGTCATTTTCTCGATGCCGCGCGCCGCGACAATCAGATCGCCTTCGTGGAATGCCCGACCAATGACACAGATCCCCGTCGGCATTCCGGCGTCGTCGATACCGTTCGGCAATGCCAGCGAGGGATGTCCCGTGAGATTCGTCGCGAGCAGCTGGTCGCCCGCAAAGCATGGCGCGAGCACGACATCGACATCGTTGTCCGTGAACATCGCTTCGATACCCGCAATCAGCTCCACGCGCAGGCGATTCGCCTGCAGGTACTCGACAGCGGGAATGAACCGCGCCGCGCGAAACACGTTCGGCCACGCGTTGCTTGCCTGGCGCACGAGAAGGTCGTCGCGATTGCTGCGCGTGAGCGTATCGAATGCGGCGGCGGCTTCCGCGGAGAGCACGAAGCCGAGCGGTTCGATGGGCACGTCGTCGGGCAATGCAACGGCGTGCAGTTCCACGCCCGCGGCGCGGAGTGCATCGATCGTCGCCGCATCGTTCTGCGCGTCGTCGTACTCGCTTGCGAAATCCTTCTCGAGGTAACCGATGCGAAGATCGGCGAGCGTCGTATCCGCTGCATACGCGAAGCCGGACTCGACCACTGTCGGGTCTTCGCCATCGGGACCGCGGATCGCATCCAGCACCATGCCGCAGTCTTCTGCCTGGCGGCAGATCGCGCCGACCTTGTCCATGGACCACGACAGCGCCATCAGGCCGTGGCGGCTGACGCGGCCGAACGTCGGGCGCAGACCGATCACGCCGTTCTGCACGGAGGGCGAAATGATCGAGCCCCAGGTTTCCGTGCCGATGGCCACCGGAAAAAATCCCGCCGCCACACCCGCCGCCGAACCCGCGGACGAACCGGACGCGCCCTCCTCGATGTTCCATGGCGATTTCGTCGTACCGCCGAACCACACGTCACCCCAGGCGAGCGCGCCCACCGCTGTCTTCGCGATCAGCACCGCGCCCGCCGCCTCCATCCGCGCCGCCACCGTCGCCATCTCATCGATGACCTGCTCTTTATAAGGAGTCGCGCCCCAGGTCGTGGGATAACCCGGGACGGCGGCGAGATCCTTCAG
>CAZRFE010000192.1:0-1106 GCA_964599565.1 uncultured Gammaproteobacteria bacterium | reverse complement strand
ATTAATAGTTGTTGACATGCCCGTTTGCTCGGCTATTATTCGACTATCACAAAATTCCGTGACGCGTAATTTTGTGGCTCAAAGTGGTTCAAAGTGATCAGGAGTCTAGCCGACATGGAACGTTCCGGCACGCCCGCGCTCGCCCTTTTACTGGCCGTACCCGTGATGACCAAGGAACGCTTCGCCGTGCTGGTGGGCGTGGAAGTCGGCGTGGTGCGCGGAATGCTGGACCGGGGATACCTGCCCGCCATCAAGCTTGGCCGGCACCGTTTCGTGAACGTGGCAGCCATGCAGAAGCGATGCCTGCTTGAAGATGCAGATTCGGGATGCGTGAAGGAAGGACCGGAGGGATGGTGGTGCTAGGCGCGAATCGTGGCTGCTGCTCTGCTTTTGCTCCCGTTTTTGCTTTTCAGCCCCGTCGGAGGCGACCAAGGAGCGAAGACGCGCGCGGGCGTGGAGCAGGAATCGGAACCCGAGCGCACGAAGTCCCGGTACTCCGGCAGCGAGGGTCAGCGATTCCGTCGCGGAACAGCGAAGAGTGGCGAGACCGAGGCGAGCCAAGTGAACACCGTGAACGCAGGTTCGACCGGCGAGTTGCTGAGCGTGCCCGCGTGCGCCGAGCACCGCAGGTCTCCTTTGAATGAACAATACCGACCGGGCGGCTTTTCTCTTGGTTACTTCTCTTTGGCCGCGCAAAGAGAAGTGACTCGGCCGCTCGGGAGCGAAGCGAGCAGCGGACGAAACTCTTAGCACTCGGGGTACGAACGTTTTTCGCAACCACTGGAGCTTGTTCCAGCAACAAACGATCGCGGCTGAAGCCACTCCTACCTTGTTCCAGCAACAAAGCCATCGCGGCTGAAGCCGCTCCCACAGAACGCAAGGAAGCAAAACCATGAACAACAAGAAACCCGAAAACCATCCTCTGCCTCCTTCACACGCCGCCGCCGTAACGCACGCGCTATGCATGGCGCTGGCAGACATCGTGCGCGATGAAGTGAACGCAACGGTTTCACGGCGCACGCTGCTGAAGGCGACGGGCCTTGCCCAGGCCGCGGAAGTGTTCGCGGCGGAGGTAGTGCATTTCTTCGGCAACCGGCAGGGCGAGG
>CAZRFE010000191.1:0-1172 GCA_964599565.1 uncultured Gammaproteobacteria bacterium | reverse complement strand
CGGAGCTGATATCCCGCGAGGCGGCGGGCTGGTACGGGCGGTTGAAGGGGGAGGACGAGGAGTTGCTGGAAGGGTTGGAGGAGAGGTATTTGAAAGCGGTGAAAAGTGAAAAATGAAAAGTGAAAGGAAGAGCGTCGCCGGCGACGGATGAGCGACCGTCAACTTCGTTTGCGGGGCGAGGTGTTCATGGCGCGGGCGATGTCCCCTGGCTTGCTGCCAAGGGCAAGCAGCGACCGGACGAGAAGGTCAACGGAGACAGTGCGGTCGCCGGCTTCCATCTTCGCCACGCGCGACTGGCTTGACTGCAACTTGCTGGCAAGATCGGTCTGCGTGAGGTTCCGGCGAATGCGCGCCTGCTTCAATGCTCGGCTCAATGCGAGCTTCATTTCGATGTAGGCCGCCTCCTCGTCCGTGAGCCCCAGGAACTCTGCGGCGGAGCCGGTCTTCCATCCGTGCCGTTCAAGATTCTTTCGCCTGGTGTTGTTCATTGGTGATCTCGTCGTAGTGTCGTAGCCGCGATTTGCACATTGTTATGACTTGTTTCGGCGTGGCCTGTGTCTTCTTCAGGAAGACATCCACGATTACCACTGCTTCGGCATCCAGCCGATAGACAATGCGCCAGGCCGCTCGTCCATCCGCAATACGCAGCTCGTGGCAGCGTGAACCAATGGTGGGCATTGGGCGGGAACTGGGCATGCTGAGCAGCTCCCCTTGCTGCAACCTTCGCAACAGGAAACCTGCCTCCAGCCGTGCGGTCGCGGACAGCGGAGGCGTCCTGATCTCTCCTTTGAGCCACACCAGTGGCTTGTCCTTGTCCATCCTTGGCATGCCAGCAGTCTATGTCAGATAAGACATACCGGCAATGGGGCTCGCGGTACGGTGAATCGGTCACGGATGACGGGGAGCATTCAGTGATGCGCGCGAAAGCGTGGGTCCCGGACAATGCGCCGGTTGGTGTGTTCGCGCTGCGGGCGGTGAGGGCAGCGCATTTCCGGGATGACGTCGATCGGTGTGATCGCGGTGTTCGGGTTGTCGATGCCGGGAAGGTCACGCACACAGCGCAGCAAGAGATGTCATCCCCGCGCAGGCGGGGATCCACGCTTTAAGCATTCAACACTGCGCGGGAAAGCGTGGGTCCCGGACAATGCGCCGGTTGGCATGTGCGCGCTGCG
>CAZRFE010000190.1:0-1207 GCA_964599565.1 uncultured Gammaproteobacteria bacterium | reverse complement strand
GCCGTCACGACCTGGTGCACCAGCGACTCGTTGAAATCCTTGCCGAAAGCGACTTCGGACACCTTGACCGATGCCGCGCCGGAAGCGTTATGTACCTGAAGTTCCATCGCTACTCCTTAGGCACGGGCCTTGACTGCAGGGCGCACAATGACGCTGCCGCCCTTGGCACCCGGAACGGCACCCTTGACCAGCAGCAGATTGCGCTCGGCATCCACGCGAACCACTTCAAGGTTCTGCGCGGTGCGCTGCACGTTACCCATGTGACCGGACATTCTCTTGCCCTTGAACACGCGACCCGGGGACTGGTTCTGACCGATGGAACCCGGCGCGCGGTGCGAAACGGAGTTGCCGTGCGTGGCATCCTGCGTGGCAAAGTTGTGGCGCTTGACCGTGCCGGCATAACCCTTGCCGATGGTGACGCCCGTGACATCGACCGCCTGGCCGGCCTCAAAGATGCTCACCTGGACTTCCGCGCCCAGCGCGAGATCTTCACCCTCGCCGTCCTGCAGGCGGAATTCCCACAGACCGCGACCGGCCTCGACGCCTGCCTTTGCATAGTGACCGGCCTCAGCCTTGGTCACGCGGGTCGCGCGGCGCTTGCCGGTTGTCACCTGCAGCGCGCGATAGCCGTCATTGTCCACGGACTTGAGCTGGGTGACCCGGTTGGGTTCCACCTCGATCACGGTGACAGGAATGGATGCGCCTTCCTGAGAGAAAATGCGCGTCATGCCGCGTTTGCGGCCGATTACGCCGATCGTCATCTCTTATACCTCGTTGCACCATGCCGACTGCAATTGGCCGGCACTGCCATTCTGAGCATTCAAGCTCACAGTCCGTCGCCCGGTTTTGGTCACCGCGCGGCGGACCGCAAAGAGCCCGGAATTATAGCGACTTCCCGGCACCTTGCAAGCATCAGCCCGAAAGAAAAGCGGAAACCCGCCGGTTTCCGCTTCATTAATCCCTGCCGCATCGCGACAGACTTCCATTTTCCAACCTGTTTTCCGACTTTCGAAGCCCACCCGCCTCCTGGCAGGCGTAAAACCGTCGTCAGAAATTACTGCAACTTGATCTGGACATCGACGCCAGCAGCCAGATCCAGCTTCATCAGCGCGTCAACCGTCTTGTCGGTCGGGTTGACGATGTCCATCAGGCGCTTGTGCGTCCGCAGCTCGTACTGGTCACGCGCATCCTTGTTGACGTGCGGCGA
>CAZRFE010000189.1:0-1236 GCA_964599565.1 uncultured Gammaproteobacteria bacterium | reverse complement strand
GCCGCGTCGAGCGCTTCCTTCGTGGGATACCGCTCGCTCAGCACGAGCAGCGTCTTGCCGTCGCGCTCTTCGAACGTCACGGTGGTGACGGAGGATTCCGCGTCACCGTTTTCCTCGTTCGTCCAGACGATGCGCTCGTCAGGCACCACCTCGAGGTACTTGCCGAAGAACGCCATCGTGTTCGCCGGATCGTCGCCGAACACCAGGCGGTAGGTGCCGCCCGTGCGCACGTCCAGCTCGCACGAGCGCAGCGTCATGCCCAGCGAGCGGGGAACCCACCACTTCCTGAACAGCTCAGGGTCGGACCACGCCTCGAACACGAGTCGCGCGGGCGCATCGAACGTCCGCGTGACGACGACCTCGCGATCCGACTTCTTCTGCACTGTCGTGCGGTGAGATTCATTTTCCTTTCTTGCGGCCATGGGCCTTCTCCTGTTGCTTGAGTTCGTCGATGACACCATCCAGCGCTTCAAAGCGCGCATCCCACACCTGGCGGTAACGCGCGATCCACTCCATTTCCTCCTCGAGACGGCACGGCCCGATGCGGCACATGCGCACGCGGCCGACCTTCTCGGTGGTCACGAGGCCGGCAAGCTCAAGCACGCCGACGTGCTTCTTCATGCCCGTGAGGGTCATCTCGAACTTGTCGGCGAGGTCGGTGATGGAGGCGTCGCCGCGCGCGAGCCGGTCGAGGACGCCACGGCGAGTGGCATCGGCGAGGGCCGCGAAGGACGCATTGAAGTGTGCCGGTGAATACTGAACCATATGGTTCAGTATAGACGGCGGCGACGGATGCGCAAGGAGCAGGAAGAAAAAAGGATTGCGGTGCTCGCTGCAGCCGGGTGGCCACGGAAAGGATTGGAAGTTTTGATGGCTACGGGTGGACTCGAACCACCGACCCGGCCTACGTGACCGCAGAATAAAAGGAATAATGCTGAGGGCGGTCGGACAACCACGCCAAGTTCTTGAAAAGCGGAGAGTATTTGGTGGCTACGGGTGGACTCGAACCACCGACCCGGCCTACGTGGCCGCAGAACAAAACGAATAATGCTGGGGTCGGGTGAGAACCGACAGCGTAAGCATTTGAAAACTCGATGGAATTGGTGGCTACGGGTGGACTCGAACCACCGACCTCAGCATTATGAGTGCCGCGCTCTAACCAGCTGAGCTACGTAGCCATTGTGCGGGGAATCCCGGGCCGGGCCCGGAAAGACGCGGGATTTTGGGGGCTCGGGC
>CAZRFE010000188.1:0-1359 GCA_964599565.1 uncultured Gammaproteobacteria bacterium | reverse complement strand
CGCTCAGCGCAGTCTCGCGGCAATCCCGCTCAACGTGCCGGCCAGCCCGGAGCGCTGTTTCGCTGTCTCGCCATTGCCTTTGCCTTTCTTCACCTTCGCTGCGAGCGATTCCAGTGCATCGGCGAGCTTCTTGTCATGCGCACCGTTGCGAAGCTGCGTCTTCGCGTTGTCCAGTGCGGTGGTCAGCTCGGCGATGGTTCCCTGGGGTACGGCGTTGGTGCGCTGGAGCTGGTCGAGATACGCCAGCGCCACCACCGGTTCCGCCGGCCAGCTCACGGGGAACTGCTGCTGCGGGTTGAACAGGCCGTGGTAGTCCGCGAGTGCGGCTGCGGCGATTTCGTTCGCACTCAGGTATTCGCTGGGAACGAGTGCGAGCACGTCGATGCCGCGCATGATTTCGGTGCCGTAGATCTTTCCGCCGTAGAAGTACGTGGACCAGTAGCCGCCGAGCAGCAGTTCGTCGGCGTGCATCGGGCCGCGGTCGAAGTACGCGATCTCGACGGGGTTCGCCGAATCGGTGAAATCCATCAGCGAGACGCCGCCCTGGTACCAGGCCTGCACGAAGATGTCGCGGCCGGGGACGGGCACGATCGAGCCGTTGTGCGCGACGCAGTTTTCGCTCTCGGTCTGCGGCGCCGGCATCTTGTAGTGGCTGCGGTATTCAAGCTGGTTGTCGACGATGTCATAGACGGCATCCGCGCCCCAGGTGAGCGGATCGTGCGCGCGGCAGCGCGGACGGCCACCGCCGCCCCATTCGTCTGTGAAGATGACCTTGGTGCCGTCGTTGTTGAAGGTCGCGGAGTGCCAGTAGGCGAAGCCTTCGTCGACAACGGAATCGATCCGCTTCGGATGCAGCGGATCGGAGATGTCGAAGATGATGCCGTTGCCCGAGCATGCGCCGGCGGCGATGTTGCGCTCGGGGAACACGGTGATGTCGTGGCAGTGATCGGTGCGGTTCGTTTCCTGCGTCTCGTCACCGTGATCGCCGCCGCGCCACAGGCCGGCGAGATTGCCGTCCTTCGGGTCGGCGAACACGGCAGGGCTGTCGACGATGCGCGCCTTCGACGGATCGTCGACGGGAATCTCGACGACATCGATGCGGAACAGCGCCGTGCGCGCATCGCCCGGAACTTCGCCGATGCAGCCGGCGAGTTCTTCCTCATCGCGCACATCCGCGGTGCCGGAGACGTAGACGATGATGTTGCCGTCCTTGTTGGAGACGACCGAATGGGTGTGCGAGCCGCGGCAGGTCTGCACGGCGCCCACCTGCATGGGCTGCGTCAGGTCGCTGATGTCGAAGATGCGCAGTCCGCGGAAGCGCTCGGCGCTGACGTCCTCGCTGATGCCCTGCAGGCCGCA
>CAZRFE010000187.1:0-1449 GCA_964599565.1 uncultured Gammaproteobacteria bacterium | reverse complement strand
ATTCGCAATTCGCGAATCGCGAATATAGACGACGGGGCGATCTGCCGGATCGAAGGTCGGTCCTCGCCCGCACCCACTTCATTCTTCCACCAGTCACCAGTCACCAGTCACTCTTCACTCCGTCAAGCCGAACGCGCCGTCATGGGGCTTGGTGGTTCATAAAAAGTGAACTATAGTTCACCAAAAATGAACCATTGGAGCGAAGCGAGTGAGCCAGCTTGGCGACGCACTCTTTACCGAAACCCAGCAGAAGGTGCTGGGCTTGCTGTATGGGCAGCCGGAACGCAGCTTTTACACCAAGGAGATCCTGCGCCGGACGAGCATGGGGGTAGCCACCATCAAGCGCGAGCTAGACCGCATGCTGGCGGCGGGCATCCTGACCATGAACAAGGTCGGCAACCAGCACCACTACCAGGCCAATCCGCAATGCCCGATCTACGAGGAACTGCTCGGGATTGTGAAGAAGACCATCGGCATCACAGCCGTGCTGCGCCAGGCGCTGGAACCGCTGGCAAAGAAGATCGAGCTGGCATTCGTGTTCGGGTCCATCGCCGGCAGCAAGGAGCGGACCGGAAGCGATGTGGATCTGCTGGTTGTGGGCGATGTCGCTTTTGGCGACGTGGTCGCCGCCGTCTACGATACGCAGGACGTTCTCGGACGTGAGATCAACCCGAAGGTCTACAGCAAGAAGGAATGGCAAAGGATGCGCAAGGAAGGCGACGCGTTCATTGACAGGATTCTCTCGGAACCACGCCTCGATGTGATGGGTGGTCGCGATGAGTCTTGAAAACCTGATCGGGATCAGTCTTGAGAAAATCGAGCCGCACCCGGCGGCAATCACGCGTCTGATCAAGGCGGCGGAACGCAACATCCGGGAAGCGAAAATCCCGCAGATCGGGACGGAGAACCGTTTCGATATCGCTTACAAGGCGGTCATGCAACTGGCGAACGTCGCACTTCAGGCGAATGGTTTCCGAACGTTGACCAGCAAGCCGGGACATCACGCGACGATGATCCAGACGCTGGCGAGGAGCATTGGCATGGACGCGACGACCATCAAGGTGCTGGACGGGTTGCGCAAGCAGCGCAACGTCGCCGATTACTCGGGCGATACCGTGCCGGAAAGCGCCGCCGTCGAGTGCCTGGCGCACGCGGAAGCCTTGCACGCATCGGTAATCCGGTGGCTGAAGCAGAACAAGCCCCAGCTGCTTGAATGACGAAATCCTCGTTGCCGTTATTCCCCACGCCCCGGGAATCCAGCCATTGCGCGCGCGCGTTCCGATCGGCGCAAGCCTGTGGCCATTAACTGCTTGTTTTAACTCATAAATCCTCGCAAGACCGCAAAACGTGGGACTCATCTGCACTCCATATATATAGGCGCAACAAAGCCCGAGATTTCCGTTGGGAGAAATCGCCCCATTTCGCTAATATCGGGTGTGTGCTGCGACA
>CAZRFE010000186.1:0-1472 GCA_964599565.1 uncultured Gammaproteobacteria bacterium | reverse complement strand
AAAGCGCCTGTGAAAACAGGCGCTCGTTCGCATGAAACAGAACCTTCAGTCAGCAGGTCACGGAAGCTTTGGGAAGTCGTCAACCTGGATTGCTGCCTGCCGTGCAGACTCCGCTTCCTGGACGACAGATGCTTCTTCCGCCGTCAGGATTCCTGCCTGGATCGCCTCTGCGAGCAAATCATTACCTGCTTTCAGCGCTCCGCTGCGCCGCGCGGCGTTCAGCTTCGCTTCCAGCGGTGCGGCAGCGATGAGCCGCCGGAATGTTTCATCCAGGTCTGCAATGCGCTCACCTGCCTCCGACGGCAGATACATGCCGGCGGTGAGGCGGTCACGCGCAACGCCCGGCCGGCGCAGAACGGCGGCGGCGCGCGCATCGAGGGAATCCGGCGGCGGCGCGAAGCGGCGACCGAGCGGGAACACAACGGTGCGAAGAACGAGAGCAAGCCAGCGCGGCTCCACATTGCAAAACAGCACATCGAAACTCTGCTGCATGCGGTGCAGCGAATCGCGCACGGACCACTCCAGCAACGGCAGGTCTTCCTCGCGTTCACCCTGGTTGTGGAAATGCTTGATGGCCGCGGACGCAAGATACAGCTGGCTGATGACATCCGCCATGCGCGCGGAGATTCGCTCGCGGCGCTTGATGGTGCCGCGATAGGTCAGCAGCAGGATATCGGTGACGATGGCGAATGCCGCGCTCATGCGCGTGAGCCTTTTCAGTTGCCCGCGGACGGCAGCGTGGTTTCCCGGAACCCGCGCGAGCGCGCCGCCGCTCAAGCCGAGCACGAGGCTGCGAATGGTGTTGCTGGCAGCGAAACCGATGTGGCCCGTCAGTGCGGTATCGAATGCATCCAGCGCGGCGTCATCGTCCTTCATCTGCGCGGCGGTGAGTTCATCAAGCAGGTACGGATGGCAGCGGATCGCACCCTGGCCAAACGTGATGAGATTGCGCGTGAGGATGTTGTGACCTTCCACGGTGATCGCGATCGGCGGAAACGAATACAGCTGGCCGAGCGGGTTGCGCGGCCCGAGACAGATGCCGGCGCCGCCGTGAATCTCGATGGCATCGTTGATGACCTGCCGCGCGCGCTCCGTCAGGTTGTACTTCACGATCGCGGAAATCACCGAAGGCTTGTGTCCCTGGTCGAGCGCGGCAAGCGTGACGAGTCGCGCCGCGTCCATCGTGTACGTGTTGCCCGCGATGCGCGCCAGCGATTCCTCGATGCCTTCGAACTTTCCGATCGGCGTCTTGAACTGGCGGCGTACCTCCGAATACGCGCCTGCAATACGCGCACTGACCTTCGCCGACGCAGTCGACAGTGCAGGCAGCGAAATCGCGCGGCCATCGGTGAGGCTTTCCATGAGCATGCGCCAGCCGTTGCCGCACTGCTGCTCACCGCCGATCACCCACCCCATGGGCACGAACACATCCTTGCCGCGCACCGGGCCGTTCATGAACGACATGTGCATGG
>CAZRFE010000185.1:0-1474 GCA_964599565.1 uncultured Gammaproteobacteria bacterium | reverse complement strand
CGAGAATGCGTGCCATGGTAATGGGTGAGCGCGCAATGCGCACGCATGGAAGCCGATATCGATGCGGGAGCGGTTCACAGACACGAATGCCCGGTTTCCTTTCGGGTATCGGCGCATTGACGGGGCCTCGTACAACGGGCGCGTTGAAGGTTAATGGCACGAGTGCATCAACGAAGTGTCATCCCCGCGCAGGCGGGGATCCACGCTTCATTAATTCAAGAAGTTTTGTCCCGTGACAGCGATATTTCGTCCGCTGCTCGCTCCCTGCGCTGCGCTCCCCGAGCGGACGAGCCACTTTTCTCTGCGCCGAAGAAAAACAACCAGAAGAAAGGCGGGACTGTCGTACAGCGGGCGCGTCGAAGGTTAATGGCACGAGTGCATCAAACGAAGTGTCATCCCCGCGCAGGCGGGGATCCACGCTTTACATTATTAACTCAAGGAGTTTCATTCGTTGTTCGCTGCGCTCCCCAAGCGGCCGAGTCACTTTTCTTTGCGCAGCCAAAGAAAAGTGACCAGAAGAAAGGCCGGCCGGCCGCCTTGTCTATTCAAAGGTGACCTCCCCGAGTACGGGGATATCGTCCGCACCGCGCCGACGAGGCGCGAACATCCGAAAGAAAAAGCCAGGAGCGAAGAGCCCCGCTTCGTGCAGCTTCAGCACTTTTCACTTCCACAATCACGCTGGTTTCCGGGCGTTCCCGATAAACCTGATCCTGGCACTTCGTTAGTGTCTGTCTCGCCTTTCACAAGGAGGCGGGGCGGACAACCTCGCAAGGAAAAATCGGTCGTGTTACACGCGACCTGAAATGACCGGGTGTCGATGAATACAACACCTTCGGGAAATAAGTCGGCCGTTCTTCCTTGGCGGTTGTCAACACCCGGTCACCAACTCTGCAGACAACAGATAAGGAAATCATCATGAACAAGAACAATCGCTCTCCCGACTTCAATCTCTTTCTTTCCTCCGACATCACCTTCGGGACGCTGGAAGCGCTGAACGAGAAGATGGCGGACATTCCGACCGTGGAACCGGAACGGACAGAGTGGATCAACGCGGTGGCGGGTCTTGTCTCCGCCGGATTGAAAGCCGCGCGGGAGATGAATGCGTTCCTGTATGAGGCGTCCGACCGCCACTACTTCCCGAACACGTATTCCGACATCGAGCCCGACTTCGAAGGTGTGAAGGAGCCGACGCTGATCTACGCGTTCTCCAGGAGTGGAGACGTTGTTTGTTGAGCACCCCGCACGATGCGCAGAACGAGAAAGCCCGCGCAAGCGGGCTTTCTTCTTTGCTTTCGGATGTTCATGCCTGTCGGAGACCGAGAGACAGGCGCGGGTGCGGACGAGGTCCTCGTGCTTGTCGAGAACCGTACGAGGTCCCCGTACTCGGGGAGGTCACCGCTAAATGAATAATGCCGACCGAGCGGACGAAACTGACTCTGAAGGTGAGTGAAGCGGGAGATGCGCGCCGTCGAAT
>CAZRFE010000184.1:0-1490 GCA_964599565.1 uncultured Gammaproteobacteria bacterium | reverse complement strand
GATCGCTCTGCGTATACCTTCCGATCTGCGGATCATAGGTGCGGAAGTAGTTGTAGTTGAGCTCCGTCTCTTCGTCTTCATACTGCCCCGGAAACCGCGACGGCATGCCTATCGTCGACACGGTTTCCTCGACTTCTCCAAACGGCGTGTAATCACCTTTCCAGACAACCTGTTGATTACTGTCGGTTACAACCTTCGACGTATTCAAGTGATCGCTGTGGATGTAAGCCATTTATCTTTTCTTAGATTCCAATGGCGTTCTAGGCACTGCCGTCTGTGTCGGACCTGTCTAACTTCATGTTGAGTACGTAGATAGCTAAGAAAGTTCCAAGGAACAGAGCCGATAGCGCGCTGTTTTCGACTATGTTCGAGCGCACGTGCGTGTCACCAAAAGCTACTGCCACAAACAAACTAGCCAGGATGATGTTTGCCAACGACACCAACAGCGTGGAGATTGCCAAGTGCCCGTACTTGTTCTGCACAAACCGTTTTCGTAAGAGGTTGGCCGTAAGGCCGAAGAACCTACCTAGTGAGAGCTCAACTAATGTGATTCCAGCGAGAATGCCGGTTATCGCCCAATGAGATGCCATTTGACCATGCCCTCCATCAAGACCAACAATCGAAAGCAAGATCAAACTGATCACAATTACTACCGCGCCAATCGATAGATAGGCACGGAGTACGAGATTAAAGTCGTTTTTTTCACTCACAACATGTCTCCACAGAGCTTGAGACGACGGTGGAAATTCCCGCCCCACCAATTATCGAAGCATCGTAGCCGACGTAGTAACCGCCGCCGATGGATCGGGCGCTTCCGAGTTCTATCGCCGAGTACGAGTAGCCCAAGCCGATAAATGCATAAGAAGCCGAGGAAAACATCGCTCTTCCGCTAAAAACGAAGGGGTCAACGTTGCTCTTGCCGTCCTCAAACGTAATCTTCGAGTAACCGCCTACGCCTCCCCCAAGCCCTACTGAGAAACCGCCTGCAACTACACTTACCGACCCACGTTCGCCATTAACGCATTGCGTCTTCAAATCGAAGGCCATTCGGGTTGCCCCGCCGCCAAACTGGGCGCTGACGACAGACATGCTCCCTTTCCACTCTACGGGCCCATGGGCATAAAACCGCACAAGCATGTGGAGTCATTTTCTGGAAAGTAGCGCGATTAGAGCAACCGCTAGAGCACCTAGCGTAAGACCTGTCCAAAACTTGTCTTGCCTTACGCGCTCGCCAATCTCCGCAAATGCCCTCGTAAGAGACTCCGTGTCGGACTTTAAATCGATAGCTTTATGCTCTTTAGTCTACCCAGGGAGATCTTCCGGCGAAATGTCAGTCAATATCGGAATTATTAATTTCTTCTGCGCAAGTGACGCCCCGAGCTCTTGCTGAACCGCTGGGGAGGCGCATGCATCGCGAGATGTGACAAAGAACACCATATCTGATTCCGACAGGGCACCAAAGATGCCGGCTGTCCATTTTACCCCTGGTG
>CAZRFE010000183.1:0-1514 GCA_964599565.1 uncultured Gammaproteobacteria bacterium | reverse complement strand
CGAGCTGCGCGACTTCCTCGCCGAACTGCTCGGCGATCTGGATCTTGGCGGTGGGTGTGTCTTCGAGTACGTCGTGGAGGATGGCGGCGATCAGCGTGGCGCGATCCATGCGCATGCCGGCAAGGATGCCGGCAACGGCGACGGGATGCGTGATGTATGGCTCGCCGGAGAGACGCTTCTGGCCTTCGTGCGCGTGCGAACCGAACGCGTAGGCGCGCTCGATGTCGCGCACCTGGTCTTCCGGCAGGTAGGCGCGCGCCTTGTCGAGCAGTTCGTCAAGGCCGGTGCGTTTTCCGCGGTGGACGCGACCGAGAATGGATGTGGCGTAGTTCATGCAACGCCTCCCGGTCGGCCGCGATTACAGACCGATCGAGTCCTCGGATGCGGCGGGCGGCAGGTCGTCGTTGTCTTCTGCCATCGCGGCGGCTTCCGCTTCCGCAGCGCGTGCGGCTTCCTGCGCGGCGAACGGGTTGTCAGGCTCGTCAAGCACGGTCGGCGTGATGTAGCCGTCGGCGATTTCGCGCAGCGCGACGACGGTGGATTTGTCGTTCTCCCACGGCACCATCGATTCCGCGCCGTTCGAGAGCTGGCGGGCGCGCTTGGTCGCCACGAGCACGAGCTCGAACAGGTTCTCGACATTGTCCATGCAGTCTTCAACGGTAACGCGCGCCATGGTTATTCCTCGGAAAAAAATGCTTGCTGACGGCTCGATCTCAAAACTGATCGCGCTGGCGATGCCGCGCTGGAAAACCGCTCGAGATGCTCATGTACTGCCGTGTACATTCCGCTTTCCCGCGGCTTGCCGCCCTTCTCGCCTGCGCCCGTAACGTTTTGAAAAGAGCCGCAAAAGGCCTTGCAGTTTATCGCAGGTCACCGATGGCGCGCCAGCGCGCTCAACCCTGTGTGCTGCCCTGCGTCAGCAGGGAGCGGATCAGCGGGCGCAGGTCCGGCCGGTCGATGCGGTTCTGCTCGCCCTTGCCGCGCAGGATGCTGCGGAGCTGGCCGAGCGCGGCGGGGAATTCGTCGTTGATGACCGCGTAGCGGAATTCGTCCCAGTGCGACATTTCCGCGACCGCGTCGCGCAGCCGGCGCGCGATGACCTCGTCGCTGTCCGTGCCGCGGCCGCGCAGGCGGCGCTCCAACTCGGCGCGCGACGGCGGCAGGATGAAGACGCTCTCGCAGTCCGGCCAGGCGGCGCGAACCTGCTGCGCGCCCTGCCAGTCGATCTCCAGGATCACGTGCCGGCCCTCGGCGAGCCGCGCCTCGACCTGCTCGCGCGATGTGCCGTAGTAATTGTCGAAGACGCGCGCGTATTCGAGGAATTTTCCCGCCGCAATCATTGCTTCGAACTCGGCGCGCGAGACGAAGAAATAATCGCGGCCGTTGACCTCGCCGCTGCGCTGCGGCCGGGTCGTGTAGGACACGGAAAACGTCACGCCCGGATCCTCGTGCACGAGTTCCTTGACGAGGCTCGTCTTGCCGGCGCCGGAGGGGGCGGAGATGACGAAGAGTTT
>CAZRFE010000182.1:0-1593 GCA_964599565.1 uncultured Gammaproteobacteria bacterium | reverse complement strand
TCTCGCGGCGCTCGGCCATGATGCGAAACGCGTTTTCCGTCAGCACCACGGCGCCGTCCACCATCATGCCCATGCCGATCGCGAGACCGGCGAGCGACATTAGGTTGGCGGACAGGCCGAACTGCTCCATGAAGATGAATGCAATCAGCATCGCCAGTGGCAACGACGCGATCACAACTACCGCGGAACGAATTTCGCCAAGAAACAGGAACAGGATGATCGCGACCAAGATCGCGCCTTCCAGTAACGCGCTGGTTGCCGTGCCGACGGCCTTGTCCACCAATGTGGTGCGCGAATAGATCGGCTTGATGACGACGCCTTCCGGCAGCGCCTCGATCACGGTTTCCATTTTTGCCTTCACGCCCTCGACCACTTCCTGTGCGTTTGTGCCGATACGCGAGAGCGCCATGCCAAGCACGACTTCCTTGCCATCGCGCGTGACGGCGCCAAACCGTAGCGCCGGCGCTTGCTTGAGGGTTGCGACATCGCGCAGGTACACGGGATCGCCGTCGCGCACCTTCAGCACGATCTGGCCGAGATCCTCTTCGTTCTGCACCAGGCCTAGCCCGCGGATCAGGTACTGCTCCTTGCCGAGGTTGGTGTACTGGCCACCTACCTGTGCGTTGTTCGATTCGATCGCATTGATGACATCGCTGAACGTGAGGTCGTACTTGATGAGCTTGAGCGGCTCTATCACTGCCTGGTACTGGCGTTCCTGGCCACCCCAGGAGGTCACATCATCGACACCGGGCGCGGTGCGCAGGATCAGCCGCACCGTCCAGTCCTGCAGCGTGCGCAGGTCCATGTCCGTGATTTCACCCTTGAGCTTTTCGTCAGCACGTTCGACGGTGTACCAGAACACCTGGCCGAGCCCTGACGAGTTCGGGCCCATTTCGGGCGAGCCGTAGCCTTCGGGAATGCGATCGCGCACCTCCTGGAGGCGCTCCATCACGAGACGGCGCGCGAAATAGATGTCCATGTTGTCTTCGAAGTACACGGCGACGTACGACAGACCGAACAGGCTGACGGAGCGGATCTGCTGCACATCCGGCAGGCCGGCCATCGCGGATTCGATCGGGAATGTGAGCAACTGTTCGACGTCTTCCGCGGCAAGTCCGGGCGATTCGGTGTAGATGTTCACCTGCACGGGCGTGACATCGGGGTACGCATCCAACGGCACGGTCGTAACAGCGCGCCAGCCGAGAAAGGCGACAACAATGAAACCGACCAGCACCAGGAACTTGTAGCGCAACGAGAGTTCAACGAGTTTTTCCAGCATGACGAACTCCCTTTAGTGAGCGTGGCCGGAGCCGATCTGCGATTTCAGCAGCAGCGACTTCAGATGAAACGCGCCCTCAACGGCGACCACATCGCCTTCGCTCAGCCCGCTCTGCACGGGCAACCAGTCACCACGGGCCTCGCCCGTCTCGACCGGCACGGGTTCGAACGTGTCTTCATGCAGACGAAACACGGTCGATACACCATCGACGAGTACGACCGCGGCGGCCGGCACCGCCAGCGCGGGCTCACCGCTGCCGACCGGGATGGCGACCTCGACGAACTCGCCGGGATGCAGCAGATCCTCGCTGTTAT
>CAZRFE010000181.1:0-1599 GCA_964599565.1 uncultured Gammaproteobacteria bacterium | reverse complement strand
AGCCGATCGGTACGCGTATTTTCGGGCCCGTGACCCGCGAGCTTCGCAATGAAAAATTCATGCGAATCATCTCGCTGGCGCCGGAAGTGCTCTGAGGAGTTTGCAGTCATGCGCAGAATCAAGAAGGGTGACGAAGTCGTCGTGATCGCCGGCAAGGACAAGGGTCGTCGCGGCAGCGTGATCCGCGTTCTCGATGCCGAGGACAAGGTGCTCGTCGAGAACATCAACATGGCGAAGAAGCATGTGCGTCCGAATCCGAATACGGGCGTGCAGGGCGGCATCGTCGAAAAGGAAATGCCCATTCACCTGTCCAATGTGATGCTGTGGAACCCGAAGGCCAAGAAGGGCGACCGGGTCGGCATTCGCGAAGAGAAGGGCAAGACGGTGCGCTACTTCAAGTCCACGAATGAAGTGGTCGACATTTAAGAAGACGGGATACGGCAATGGCCAGACTGCAGCAGTTTTACAAAGAGACGGTAACCAGGCAGCTCATGGAGCAGTTCGGTTACAAGAACGTGATGGAAGTGCCGCGCATCACGAAGATCACCCTGAACATGGGTCTCGGCGAGGCCGTGGGTGACAAGAAGATCATCGAGCATGCCGTTGGCGACATGACGAAGATCGTGGGCCAGAAGCCCGTCGTGACGCATGCGCGCAAGTCCATCGCGGGTTTCAAGATCCGTGAAGGCTGGCCGATCGGCTGCAAGGTGACGTTGCGCCGGCAGCAGATGTACGAGTTCCTTGATCGCCTGATCAGCGTCGCGCTGCCGCGTGTCCGTGACTTCCGCGGCGTGAACGGCAAGTCGTTCGACGGTCGTGGCAATTACTCGATGGGCGTGAAGGAACAGATCATCTTCCCGGAAATCGATTACGACAAGATTGATACGCTGCGTGGCATGGATATCACCATCACCACGGATGCGAAGACCGACGAAGAAGCGAAGGCGCTGCTGGCGGCATTCAGCTTCCCGTTCAGAAACTGAAGGATTGAGACATGGCAAAGACGTCGATGATCTACCGCGACATCAAGCGCGCCGAGCTTGCGAAGAAGTACGCTGCGAAACGCGCGGAACTGAAGCGCACGATCAAGAGCCCGCAGAGCAGTCCGGAAGAAGTGGCCGCCGCTGTTGAAAAGCTGGCAAAGCTGCCGCGCGATGCGAGCCCGACGCGCCAGCGCAACCGCTGCAAGATGACCGGCCGCCCGCACGGCTACTATCGCAAGTTCGGCCTCGCGCGCAACAAGCTGCGTGAAGCGGCGATGCGCGGCGACGTTCCTGGCCTGCACAAGGCCAGCTGGTAACCCGCGGAACTTTCCGCCAGATATTTCTCAAGGGGATATCGATACATGAGTATGACTGATCCGATTTCCGATCTGCTGACCCGCGTTCGCAACGGCCAGCTGTCGGGCAAGACCGAAGTGAAGGCGCCGGCGTCGAAACTGAAGGCGGAGGTGCTCCGCGTGCTGAAGGAAGAAGGCTATATCGCCGACTTCTCGAAGGCGGAAGAAGACGGCAAGCCCGTGCTGAGCATCAAGCTCAAGTACTACCAGGGCCGGCCGGTCATCGAACGCGTGCAGCGCGTCAGCCGTCCGGGCCTGCG
>CAZRFE010000180.1:0-1602 GCA_964599565.1 uncultured Gammaproteobacteria bacterium | reverse complement strand
AGGGGATTCGAACCCCTGTCGCCGCCGTGAAAGGGCGGTGTCCTAGGCCTCTAGACGATGGGGACGCAGGAACTGCGTCGTGGAGCCAGGCTCCGGTACCAACGGTTTTCTTGGTGGAGCTAGGCGGGATCGAACCGCCGACCTCCTGCATGCCATGCAGGCGCTCTCCCAGCTGAGCTATAGCCCCACGCGAGGAGGCGGCATTCTGCGGGAACGCTCCCGCCCAGTCAAGGGTCGCGCCGCGGGTAAAAACACGGCACTTTCCGCCTCTCCCGTGTTCAGAGCACGGCGGCACGGCGCGGCGCCGGTGCATCTTCTTCCGGTTCATAGGCAAGCGACGGCGCGAGTATCCGCTCCGCCTCGCTGAGATCGACAGCGCGCCGCGCGGCGTAATCCTCGACCTGGTCGCGGAGAATCCTGCCGATGCCGAAGTAGCGCGCATCCGGATGCGAGAAGTAGAAACCGCTGACGGAAGCCGCCGGCGACATGGCGAGCGATTCGGTGAGTTCGATGCCCGTCGCGGCTTCGATATCCAGCCAGCGCCACAGCCCGCGCTTGCCGGTGTGGTCCGGGCATGCGGGATAACCGGGCGCGGGACGAATGCCGCGGTAGCGTTCCGCGATCAGCGCGTCGTTGTCGAGCTGCTCTGCCGGCGCATAACCCCAGATCTCGCGGCGAATGCGTTCATGCAGCCATTCAGCGGCGGCTTCGGCGAGCCGGTCGGTAAGCGCCTGCGCGAGTATGGCGCTGTAATCGTCATTCGCCGCACGGCAGGCCTTCACGAACTCATCAAGCCCGATGCCCGCCGTCACCGCGAATCCGCCCAGCCAGTCGTTGGGGCCTTCGCGCGGCGCAATGAAATCCGCAAGACAGCGGTTGGGTTTGCCGGACGGACGTTCCGTCTGCTGGCGCAGGAAGTGAAACACCTCGACAACCTGCGTGCGCGATTCGTCGCCGAACACCATGACGTCATCGCCATCGCGCGCGGCCGGGTGAATGCCGGCAATACCGCGCGCCTGCACGAGGTTCTCGCGGATGATGCGTTCAAGCAGCCGCCCGGCATCCTCGAACAGCTTGCACGCGGCCTCGCCGAGTTTCTCGTCAGCGAGGATGCCGGGATGACTGCCGCGCAATCCCCAGGCGTGGAAGAACGGCGTCCAGTCGATGTAGTCGCGCAGTTTCGCAAGCGGGATGTCGAATGCGCGTGTGCCGAGATGGCGCGGCACCGGCGGCGCATAGGCCTTCCAGTCGATGGCGTGCGCGTTCGCGCGTGCCTTTGCGATGGAAATGAAATTTTCCTTCTTCGCGCGCCGCGCGTGCTGCTCGCGCACGGTGGCATATTCCTGCTTGAGTTCCCGGTGTGCATCGTCGGCGCCACCGAGCAGCCGCGATACCGTGGCAATGCAGCGCGAAGCATCCTTGACGTAACTCACGGTGCCTGCGTACACGGGGTCGATCTTCACTGCCGTGTGACTGCGTGATGTCGTGGCGCCGCCGATCAGCAGCGGCACGGAGAAATCCTGACGCTGCATCTCGCGCGCGACATGCACCATCTCGTCGAGCGACGGCGTGATCAGCCCGGAAAGGCCGATGATGTCGGCG
>CAZRFE010000179.1:0-1687 GCA_964599565.1 uncultured Gammaproteobacteria bacterium | reverse complement strand
CACCAGGGAGCTGATGCCGGGCCCGAAGCGCGTCACCGCCTTTGCGATGTCGGCGGAGTTCTCCGGCCGGTCGAGCAGCCAGTGCGTGGCGTGCTTGAGCAGCCGCGCGATCTGCACGTGCATGGTGATCTGCAGGCTGGCCGGGATGCGATTGTCGAGCGACTCGATGTCCGACCACAGCGTGCGCACGTCGTAGGCTTCGCGCGCGATGGCATAGGCACGCGCGATCGCCTCCATGCTTGCGCCCGTTTCCTCGCGGATGCGGTGCGCGAACGTCGCGCCCATGCGGCTCACCATGCTGTTGGTGATCGCCGTTGCCACGATTTCCCGCTTCAGGCGATGCCGCGGCATGATTTCGCTGTAGCGGCGCTGCAGGGGTTTCGGAAAATAGTTTTCCAGTTCGCTGCCGAGGTAGCTGTCTTCGGGGACATCCGAATCCAGCAGCGCCTCGTACACATCCATCTTCGCGTACGCGAACAGCACTGCGAGTTCCGGCCGCGTCAGGCCGCGGTTTGCGCTGCGCCGGTCGGTGAGCGTTTCCTCGCCCGGCAGGAATTCCAGTGCGCGGTTGAGACGGCCGGCGCGCTCGAGTGCGCGCATGAGGTAGGCATGCTCGTTGATGCGCGCCGGCGCCTGCGCTTCCGCGACGGAAATCGCCTGCGTCTGCAGGTAGTTGTCGCGGAGCACAAGTGCGGCAACTTCATCCGTCATGTCCGCGAGCAGCTTGTTGCGCTGTTTCAGCGAAAGGCTTCCTTCTGTCTGCGCAACGTTGAGCAGGATCTTGATGTTGACTTCATGATCGGAGCAGTCGACACCGCCGGAATTGTCGACGAAGTCGGTGTTCACGCGGCCGCCCTTGAGCGCGTACTCGATGCGGCCGAGCTGCGTGAAACCGAGGTTGCCGCCTTCGCCCACGACGCGGCAGCGCAGGTCTTCGCCATTGATGCGTACGGCATCGTTGGCACGATCGCCGACTTCGGAGTTCGTTTCCGTCTTCGCCTTCACGTACGTGCCGATGCCGCCGTTCCACAGGAGATCGACCGGCGACTTCAGGATCGCGCGGATCAGTTCCGTCGGCGTCAGCGCGCTTTCCTCGATGCCGAGCGCTTCGCGCGCTTCCGGCGACAGCTTGATGCTCTTTGCGCTGCGCGGGTACACGCCGCCGCCCTTCGAGATCAGGTCGGCGTTGTAGTCCGCCCACGTCGAGCGCGGCAGGTTGAACAGCCGCTCGCGTTCCTGGAACGCCGTCTCCGGATCGGGGAACGGATCGATGAAGATATGCATGTGATTGAATGCGGCCTTCAGCTTGATGTGCCGCGTCAGCAGCATGCCGTTGCCGAACACGTCACCCGCCATGTCACCGATGCCGACGGCGGAAAAGTTCGTCGTCTGCGTGTCGATGCCGAGCTCGCGGAAGTGACGCTTGACCGATTCCCAGCCGCCGCGCGCGGTGATGCCCATCTTCTTGTGGTCGTAGCCCACGGAACCGCCGGACGCGAAGGCGTCGCCCAGCCAGAAGCCATACTCCGCGGCAACGCCGTTGGCGATGTCGGAGAAGGTCGCGGTGCCCTTGTCGGCGGCGACGACGAGATAGGGATCGTCGCTGTCGTGCCGCACGACATCCTTCGGCGGCACGATGCCGCCGTCCGCATCGATGTTGTCGGTGATGTCGAGCAGCGTGGAGATG
>CAZRFE010000178.1:0-1693 GCA_964599565.1 uncultured Gammaproteobacteria bacterium | reverse complement strand
TGCTGTCCGTACGCTTGTTGCTGCGCGTCTTGTAACCCTTCGTCGGCACGCCCCAGGGCGTGACCGGATGCTTGCCGAAGTTGCGGCCTTCGCCACCACCGTGCGGATGATCGACCGGGTTCATCGCGGTACCGCGCACCGTCGGACGGACACCGCGCCAGCGCTTTGCGCCGGCCTTGCCCAGCTGTCTCAGGTTGTGCTCGCTGTTGCCGACTTCGCCGATCGTCGCGCGGCAGTCGACGTGCACCTTGCGCATCTCGCCGGAACGCAGACGCAACGTTGCATACGCACCTTCGCGCGCGACGAGCTGCGCGTTCGCGCCAGCCGAGCGGGCCAGCTGCGCACCCTTGCCAACCTTCAGCTCGATGCAGTGCACGGTCGTACCGACCGGAACATTGCGCAGCGCCATCGCATTGCCCGCCTTGATCGGCGACTGCGGACCGGACATCACCGGCGTACCGGCTTCCACGCCCTTCGGCGCAATGATGTAGCGGCGCTCGCCATCGGCGTACTTGATCAGCGCGAGGTGCGCCGACCGGTTCGGATCGTATTCAAGCCGCTCGACAACACCCGGCACACCGTCCTTGTCACGCTTGAAATCGACAATACGGTAGTGCTGCTTGTGGCCGCCGCCCTGGTGCCGGGTCGTGATGCGACCGACATTGTTGCGACCGCCCGTGCGGTTCTTCTTCTCGACCAGCGCCGCAACGGGCTTGCCCTTGTGCAGATCCGGGTTCGTCACCTTGACGACGTGACGGCGTCCGGCGGAGGTCGGTTTGGTTTTCTGAATCGGCATGGTTCTGCGCCTTCCTGTGTTTCAGCCGGGACTTATTCGGTGCCCGCGGCGAAATCGAATTCTTCGATCTTCTGGCCCGGCGCGAGGCGCACGTAGGCCTTCTTCCAGTTCTGGCGGCGGCCGAGGCTCGCACCGAAACGCTTCAGCTTGCCGCGAACATTCGCGATCGTGACGTTGTCCACCTGCACCTCGAACAGCTGCTCGACCGCGCGGCGCACATCGTGCTTGGTCGCATCGCGACGCACCTTGAACACGACCTGGTTCGTCTCGCTCAGCAGCGTGGTGGACTTCTCGGAAACGTGCGGACCGATCAGCACGCTCATCAGACGTTCCTGGTTCATGACAGCCACTCCTCCACCTGCTTCACCGCCGGCACCGTCATGAGAACCTTCTCGAAACGGACCAGGCTGACCGGGTCCAGCGCATGCACATCGCGCACATCGACGCTCGCAAGATTGCGGGCGGCGAGATAAAGGTTCTCATCGATCTCGTCGCGAACGATCAGCACGTTGTCGAGCTTGAGGTCCTTCAGCTTGCCGACGAGCTCCTTCGTCTTCGGCGCATTGATCGCGAACTCTTCGACCACCACCAGGCGCTCCTGGCGGACCAGCTCGGAGAGAATCGACTGCATCGCGCCGCGATACATCTTGCGGTTGACCTTCTGGCTGTGGTCGCGCGTCACTGCCGCGAACACCTTGCCGCCACCGCGCCAGATCGGGCTGCGGATCGAACCCGCGCGTGCGCGGCCCGAGCCTTTCTGCTTCCACGGCTTGATGCCACCGCCGGAAACCGCGGCGCGCGTCTTCTGGCCCTTCGTGCCGGCGCGCGCAGCCGCCATGACAGCCGTCACGACCTGGTGCACCAGCGACTCGTTGAAATCCTTGCCGAAAGCGACTT
>CAZRFE010000177.1:0-1713 GCA_964599565.1 uncultured Gammaproteobacteria bacterium | reverse complement strand
GACTGCACCGCGCGTGCAGCGATGGCGAGGCCGAATGATGCCAGCACGCACCATCCCGCCATCCACAGCATCTGCACAGGCAGCCCGATGCCAAGGTCGATGAACGCGCCGGTGATGCCCGGCCCAAGCGCGGTGGAGAGCACCATCGCGGAGACGATGATCGCGCGGATGCCGCCGAGATTCGCAAGCCCGTACGCTTCCGGCCACAGCGCACCGAGCAGCGTCTGCGTGAAACCGTTGCTGATGCCGAGCAGGAACATGAACACATACACGCCCCACACCGGCGTCACCACGCCGACGGCAGCAGACGCGACCGCCAGCGGAATCAGGAAAAACGGCAGCAGTCGAAGCGAACCGTAGCGGTCAACAAGATGTCCGCACACAAGACCGAAGACGACCGTCGTTGCCGCCATCACCGGGAACGCGGCCGCGAACACGAGCGGATCGTATCCACGCAGCGCGACCAGGTAACCCTGGTGAAAGAAGATGGTGGTGCCGATGAACGGCGGCGCGAGCGTGCCCGTCAGCAGCAGGTAGAAGACGGGATCACGGATCACTTCGCCGCGCGTCCAGTCGCGCGCAACACGCGCGCTTTTCGAATGATGCTCGGCCGGCTGCGGCACGCGCTCGACGCGCAGCGATTTCAGTATCAGCGGATAGCCGACCAGCAACAGCAGCAGCGCGGATGCAATCCACGGCGCGCGCCAGTCGCTCATCTCCGCGAGGAACGCAACCGCCACCGGGAACACCGCGGAACCGAACTGCACACCGAGCGCAACAAGTGCCATCGCCTGCCCGCGCGCCGCGATGAACCAGCGGCCGGTCTCCGTGAACGCGATCTCCGTCATCATCCCCTGGCCGAACAGACGAAGCAGGTAGAGCGCGAAGGCGAGCACCACAAGGTGCGGCGCAAGCGCGAGCAGCACGCATGCAAGCGCAAGCAGCGGAATGGAAAAGCGCGCCACCTTCCAGCCCGGCATCAGGTCCAGCGTGCGGCCAAGCCACGGCAGCGTGAGCGCGCTCATCAGCGTGGCCGCCATGTACAGCCCGCCGAAACCGCCCGCCGAGAGATGGAAATGCGCGCGCAGATCGTTGCCGGACAAACCCACGAAGAACGTCTGCCCGAAGGATGAAAACAGCGTCAGCAGGAACCCGCCGCCGATCCAGCGGAAGTTGTTCCTGATGAATACCGCGTGGTCGCGGAGAAAGAGGCGCATGGCGGCGCATTGTGCCTGAACGGTGTCAGCGCGTCATCGCAGGAGCGCGGAACGATGCTGCGTTTTCTGCGCCTTTCCTGCGCGTCAAAACGGCGCTGATCCCTTTATCTCCGGCTCAGTAGGCGAGCGTCGCCGCAGCGCGCTTTTCGAGATCCTGCTGCGCAAGCGCGAACGGCACAGGGCCGTGACTTACGCGCGCCACGCCAAGCGCCGCGAGCCGCGCAATCGAAGGTACGGTCTTCATCATCATGATGTTCACCGGCAGCGGGCTTGCCGCGCACAGCTCGCGGATCAGTCCTTCGTCTGCCAGCCCCGGCGCGAAGAATCCGCTCGCACCCGCGCCCGCGTACGCCTGCGCGCGTTCGATCGCAGCCGGCAGGTGGGCCGCATGCGCATCCGCCGGCGATTGCAGGAACAGATCCGTGCGCGCGTTGATGAACAGCGCGATGTCCTTGTCATCGGCGCGCTGGCGTATCGCGCGCAGGCGCGCGCACTG
>CAZRFE010000176.1:0-1787 GCA_964599565.1 uncultured Gammaproteobacteria bacterium | reverse complement strand
GCCTGCCACAGCTCGCTGACGGCATCGCCATACAGGTACACCGGCCGGCCGGACGCACCCGCGTCGCGCAGCAGGTCCGTTGCCAGCGCCTGGAAGATTTCCCCGTCCGGCATGCCGTCAACCATCACCGCATCCAGCACACCGGTGGATGAGCGAATGAACAGCCGGCCCTCTTCCTCAAGGTGAACCGTGGCGGGCAGCTTCGCCGCGAGCCATTCGAGAATCTGCTGTTCACGCTTCTTCCGCGTGATGACGACGAGGTTTGCGCCATCGCCGACGCCAGCGGCGAGGAACTTGACCACCGCCTGCACCAGCGCTGCGTCCTGCTGGTGAATCTGGCAGTAATGGCCGTAACTCGGGCCCGGAGAAAGGCGTTCACGGGCCGGGGACGCACGATCGGCATGGGTTGCCATGAAGCGCCTCCGGGAAATGGCGGGGGAAGTCTGAAAAGAATAGTTCGCGGCGGAGGCGGCGGAAGCGCTTTGGCAAAATATTTTTGCCGGTGTCTGTCCCGAAAACGGCATCAGCCGCCGGTCATGGCGTCCGCTCTTCCTGCGTTTCCGCCCTTGTGCGCCCGAGCGCCGGCGGGCGGCCGCGCAGCCGGTTACCGAGGCGGACGGCGTACCCGAGGATGTACAGCCGGAACGAGATCGCGACCACGTCGCGGATCATGCCGGCGCGGCGAAGAAGGCCGATCCGCAGGCCGTATTTCTTCTCCTTCGTGCAATGGCGCGTGCCGGGTATCAGCGTGAAGCCCATGCCCTTGCCGGTCCACTTCGCGTGGTAGTTCATGGTGATCTCGATCTGGAAGCCCTGCTTGTGATGGTGCGGCACGGCACGCCACAGCGCGCGCGTCAGCGCGCGTTCGCCGCCGATGATCGGGAAGAAATGCAGCACGCGGTTCAGCCAGATCGTGCGGCGTGCGCGAATGCCGACGAACATCTCGTAGCGTTCACGGATCACGGGCTCGATGATCCGCGAGAGCGCGGTGTGCGTGTAACCCGTCACGTCCGCATCGAGAAACAGCAGGTACTTTCCGCTCGACGCCGCAACGCCTGCCTCAAGCGCTGCCGCCTTGCCGCCGTTCACCGTGCGGCGGATCACCGTGGCGCCGGCGGAAGCGGCAAGCGTCGCGGTTGCATCGGTCGAGCCGTCATCCACAACAATCACCTCGTGAACGGATGGATGGCCGATCACCTCCGCGACCTTCTGCGCGATGGTCGCCGCCTCGTTGAACGCCGGAATGATCGCCGAGACCATTACCGGGACCACCGCTCGCGCAGCACCTTCGCCGCCACGATGTGAATCACGATCGCCGCCGCCACGAACACCAGGAACGCGATCTCCATGCGATCGACAAGATCCGCCATGCGGAGCGTGCCGCGCACCGAATAGCCGATCGCGCACAGCACGCCGACAAGCAGCGCAATGCCGAACGTGTTCGCGGCAAGGTACGTCCCGGCGCGCATGCCGTTCGCGCCCGCAAGCACCTGCGCTGCCGTGCGCGTGCCGTAGATGAACTTCGAGCCGATGAGTATCTGCGCGCCGCGCCGCGCGTAGAGCGCATCGAGACGATCCATCGCGCGGCCGGTGCGTCCGCCGCCGATCCGCTTCAGACGTTCGCGCGGCAACGCGCGCCCGAGGTAATACCAGACGAGATCCGAGATGCCCGTTGCCGCGACAGCAACAAGGAACACCCACTCGAGTTCAAGGCGTCCGGTTACTGCAAGATAGATCGCAGGAATCAGCACCACCTCGCCCGCGACGAGAAGGCCGATGAAGAGGAA
>CAZRFE010000175.1:0-1821 GCA_964599565.1 uncultured Gammaproteobacteria bacterium | reverse complement strand
GTATACAAGGGCAAGGACGAACTGCCGACGGTGCTCGGCGGTCTCGGCGTGGCCATCATTTCCACCTCCAAGGGCGTCATGAGCGACCGCGCGGCACGGGCCAATGGCCAGGGCGGCGAAGTGCTCTGCGTCGTGTCCTGACCAGGAGGATTCGAAGATGTCCCGAGTTGCAAAACGACCGGTGGAAATCGCAAAGGGCGTTCAGGTCACTGTCTCCGGGCAGGAGATCAAGGTGAAGGGCGCGAAGGGCGAATTGTCGCTGACGCTGCATGACAGCGTTTCGATTGTGCAGGAAGGCAACGAGCTGCGCGTCTCCGCCGACATGAATGATCAGAAGGCGGTGGCGCTTGCCGGTACCACGCGTGCATTGCTCGCGAACATGGTGCAGGGCGCGTCTGAAGGCTTTACGCGCAAGCTTGAGCTCGTTGGCGTGGGTTACCGCGCGCAGGCGCAGGGCAAGGTCCTGAACCTTACGCTCGGCCTGTCGCATCCGGTCAACTATCCGGTGCCCGCCGGTATCACGATCGAAACGCCGAGCCAGACGGAAATCGTCATCAAGGGCGCGGACAAGCAGCAGGTCGGCCAGGTCGCGGCGGAAATCCGCGGCTATCGTCCGCCGGAGCCGTACAAGGGCAAGGGCGTGCGCTACTCCGATGAACGCGTGGTCCTCAAAGAGGCCAAGAAGAAGTAACAGGTGGCGAATATGGACAAGAAATCTGCTCGTATGCGCCGTGCGGCGCGCGCCCGGAACAAGATCCGGGAAATCGGCGCCCATCGCCTTTGCGTGTTCCGCACGCCGCGGCATATCTATGCCCAGGTCATTTCCCCGGATGGCGGAAAGGTGCTGGCGGCCGCTTCGACGGTGGAAAAGGATCTGCGCAAGGGCCTGAAAGGTACTGGCAACGTCGATGCCGCTGCTGCCATCGGCAAGGCGATCGCCGAGAAGGCCAAGGCTGCTGGAATCGAACATGTTGCCTTTGACCGTTCCGGCTTCAAGTATCACGGCCGGATCAAGGCACTGGCTGACGCTGCCCGCGAAAGCGGCCTGCAGTTTTAAGGGTGAATGCACATGGCGAGTTTTGAGAACCAGCAGAGCGCCGACGGCTTCCAGGAAAAACTGGTTGCGGTCAATCGCGTGGCCAAGGTGGTCAAGGGTGGTCGGCAGTTCGGTTTCACCGCACTGATGGTCGTCGGCGACGGCAACGGCCGTGTCGGTTACGGCTATGGCAAGGCGCGTGAAGTGCCGGTCGCGATCCAGAAGGCGACGGAGCAGGCGCGCAAGAACATGCGCAGCGTCTCGCTCAAGGAAGGCACGCTGTTCTATGCGATGAAGGGCCGTCACGGCGCGACACGCGTGTACATGCAGCCGGCCTCGGACGGTACTGGTGTCATCGCGGGCGGCGCAATGCGCTCCGTGCTTGAAGTCGCCGGTGTGAAGAACGTGCTGGCGAAGTCCTACGGCTCGCGCAATCCGATCAACGTCGTGCAGGCGACGTTGAAGGCGCTGACCGACGCGGCCTCGCCGGATGACATTGCCGCCAAGCGCGGCAAATCGCTGAACGAGATCATGGGGTAAGCCGCCATGGCGAAGGCAAAAGCGAAAGAAGTAAAGGTTACGCTGGTGAAGAGCCCGTCTGGTCGCACGCCCGGTCATGCCGAGTGCGTTCGTGGCCTTGGCCTGCGCCGGATGCATCACTCTGTCACCGTGCAGGACACGCCGGAGAATCGCGGCATGATCAACAAGGTGTCCTACATGCTGAAGGTCGAGGAAGCCTGACATGAAGCTGAATACGATCAAGCCCGCAGAGGGCAGCAAGCCCG
>CAZRFE010000174.1:0-1842 GCA_964599565.1 uncultured Gammaproteobacteria bacterium | reverse complement strand
GCGAGGTCACCAGTCGCGGCTACACCGAGCACCAGATGCTGGATGATCTCAACCTAATCCACATGAACGGGCGTGTGTACGATCCGGAGCTGGGACGGTTCATCAGCGCGGATCCGTTCATCTCACGACCGTTCGATACGCAGGGTTTTAATCGTTACTCGTACGTGCAGAACAATCCGCTGGTGTTCGTGGACCCGAGCGGGTTCATCGATTTGGAGGTTCAGCCGCAAGCCGAGATGATCGATACCACGGGTGGATACGACGATGCGACTCATCTGCCGCCCTTTGTAGTCAGTTCGACGAGTTTGTATTACGAGCAAATGATGCTCGGATTCCGGGACATGTATGCCCGTAATGCGTGGGGTCGTGGCGGTCGCGGCGGGAGGGGGCGCACTAGTCCGGAGATATGTGATGGCGATGGAATAACTTGCACTTCACTGGAGGCAAGACTTATTGAGGAGGTAGTGGACTCAAGAACAATGCTAATTGATACGTCATCATCAATGTCAAATGAGCTCGCCAACTTGGGACTAAGCACCATATGTGAGTTATTAAAAGGATGTACTTTAGTTGCAGAAATGGACGACGAAGCTGTTGTCATTAACGTGGATCTAGCCGCGATATATGAAGTGGAAGAAGTTGTAGTGAGACATCGCGGTGACTTTCTCGATACCTTTCCTGGCAGGAAAACTCGTATAGGGTATCGAGAGTACCAATCTGGGCAGCCGTATATTATTCCAATAAGCGAAGGAATTGGCTTGCCTAGAGTTGTGAATTGGAACGTTCCTTCAGACGTTCCGCTTTACCGTTTGCGAGGTGAATAGTAGATATGATTATTAGATTTTCATTGTTGTTGTTAATAGCTGCCTTCATGTATGGCTGTGAATCAGATGATCGGATTTGCTCGGAAGGTGTTAGAAGAGAATTGGTTGACGAATCGTTGGGAGATATGGTCGCTGCCGAGTTAGAGCGAAACAGCGTATCGTTTAGACGCATCAGTAAAGGCACGTTCTGTTACGAGCTGTCTTTCGATTCTCAAGTGACACGCGCAGTGATTGCAGCACATTCAAAGAAATATCCGATTGGGAGGATAGATGTTATTCGTACTATTGAGGTAGAGGTGAAGGAAGCGCTTGATAACGCTGGTATCCGTTACAGCGCGTCAGTTCAAGGTGATTACTTGGTCTTGACGGTAGATCCAGGTGACGTAAAACGTGCCAATGAAATAATCTCGGGCATTTTGAAGAAAAAATACTAGGACTAACTAAATTTCCAGAGGTTGCGATTTCCGTTTCGGTGTTCGTTACGAGTACGACCAATGGAGCCACCTGCGGAAAGTCCGGCGCGAAGAACCCTACTCCGCCGACTACTGGACAGCGACAGACAGCGACGCCGCCGGCCATGTCGCCCGTGCGGTATACGGCAACGGCGTTGTGACCTCGTACGTCTACAATCCCGCGAGCGGTGCTGTGGAGAGCATCGAAAGCGATTGCAATTTGGATCCAAAAAACGGGGAACCGGTATGCACAGGAACTGAAATTGAAAACGTGCAGGCGCTGGAATACGCATGCATCGAGAAGGGTAGCACCGCCGTCAACTTCGCGTACGGCTCGAATCGGCAACGCTACAAGGAAGTTCGCTGCAGCGGCGGTTCACTGCAAAGCCACCGCTTGACAGTCAACCGCTACTTCGAGAAATTAATCCACTGTTAGATAGGTGCGCAACATGCGACTGACTACAGCTTTCATCGCCTTGCTATTGATTCCATTTACTGCAATTCCGGCTGAAGAATCCGAGCCCGGCACGACGGGGCATGCGGGTGCGAGCGGCGCAATTCATGCA
>CAZRFE010000173.1:0-1849 GCA_964599565.1 uncultured Gammaproteobacteria bacterium | reverse complement strand
TTGGCCTGATTTTCGCTTTCGCCGCGCTCGGCACCGGCATCGGCTTCGGCCTGCTGGGCGGCAAGTTCCTGGAAGGCGCTGCGCGCCAGCCGGAACTCGCGGGCATGCTGCAGGTTCGCATGTTCATCATCGCCGGCCTGCTCGACGCGCTGTCCATCATCGGCGTCGGCTTCGCGGCGTTCCTGCTGTTCGCGAACCCGCTGCTCGCCGCGCTGAACGCCGGCTGATAGCGACCTAACGGGCACGAGAAACAGGAGCGTCGCACCTGCGCGCTCCGCTGCCGTTTGCAGGAGTTGTAGCGTGAACATGAATGCCACCCTGATCGCTCAGGGCATCACCTTCTTCCTCTTCATCTGGATGACGATGAAATTCGTCTGGCCGATGATCAAGCAGGCGATGAACGAGCGTCAGCAGAAGATTGCCGACGGACTCGCGGCGGCCGAGAAGGGCGTGCGCGATCTCGAGAAGGCGACCGCCGAAGCGCGACTGGTGCTGGATGAGGCCAAGACGCAGGCGGCCGACCTCCTGAACCAGGCGAACAAGCGTGCAAGCGAGATCGTCGAGGAAGCAAAGAAGGATGCACGCAACGAAGGCGACCGGCTGGTGACCTCGGCACGCGGCCAGATCGAGCAGGAAGTCGCGCGCGCCCGCGAGCAGCTCCGCAAGGAAGTTGCATCGCTCGCCGTGATCGGCGCCGGCAAGGTGCTTGGCCGCGAGATCGACGCAGGCACGCACGCCGACCTGCTCGATAAAGTCGCGAACGAGCTGTAACGATGGCCGACATCTCCACACTCGCCCGCCCCTACGCAAAGGCTGCATTCGAGCTCGCCCGCGACAAGGGCAGGTTCGATCAGTGGCAGCACGCGCTGGCGATGCTCGCCGAGGTGGCGCGCATGGAAGACGTGCAGCAGCTGCTGAAGGATCCGCGCATTACCACCGCAAAGCACGCGGAGGTGTTCATCGCCGCCGCGGGCGATGCGCTGGACCAGCACGCAAGGAATTTCGTGAAGGTGCTCGCGCAGTATCGTCGGCTCGACGTGCTGCCCGCCATCGAAACGGATTTCATCCAGCTGCGCGCGACTGCCGAGAACATCGTGCAGGCCGAATTGCGTACCGCCGTCGAGGCGAGCGACGCGCAGCGCCAGAAGATCCGCGACGCGCTCAAGGTGCGTCTCGGCCGCGAGGTCGAACTGCGCTGCGTGATCGATCCGAGCCTCATCGGCGGCGCGCAGGTGCGCGCCGGCGATCTCGTGATCGACAGCTCCGTGAGCGGAAAACTGGAACGTCTCGCTGGCCGGGTTACGCAGTAACCGCAGCGCACCGAATCTGAAACGTTGAGGAATTGACGATGCAACTCAATCCTTCGGAAATCAGCTCGATCATCAAAGACAAGATCGAGAACTTCGAAGCCGGCGCCGAACAGAGCAATGTCGGTACCGTGGTCTCTCTGACCGACGGTATCGTCCGCATTCACGGCCTCACCGCCGTGCAGTACGGCGAAATGCTCGAGTTCCCGCCCAGTGCAGAGGGCAGGGCCACCTTCGGCCTCGCTCTGAACCTCGAGCGCGACTCCGTCGGCGCCGTGGTGCTTGGCGATTACAAGCACATTTCCGAAGGCGACACGGTGAAGACCACCGGCCGCATTCTCGAAGTGCCGGTCGGTCCCGAGCTGCTCGGCCGCGTCGTCAACTCGCTGGGCGAACCCATCGACGGCAAGGGCGACGTGAAGGCAAAACTGCGTTCGCCGATCGAGAAGGTCGCGCCGGGCGTTATCGCGCGCCAGTCGGTCGACCAGCCGGTACAGACCGGGTACAAGGGTTACAAAACAGACCGGGGACATAGGTGACAC
>CAZRFE010000172.1:0-1921 GCA_964599565.1 uncultured Gammaproteobacteria bacterium | reverse complement strand
TCGCTGCCGACGCTGGATCAGGCGCGCGCCATGCTGCTCGGAGTCCTGCAGGCTCCGTACGGTCAGCTGGTCCGCACGCTGGCCGAACCCGGTGCGCAGCTCGCGCGCGTGCTCGATGCACGCGGCAAGCAGGCGGCCTGAGGCATTCAACAGTCCGATTCACGTTTGGGTAATTCGTAATTCGAGGAGTTTTCAAAATGGCAATGTCCAATGCTGATCTGATCAAGGAACTCAGCGCCAAGCCGATCATGGAAGTGGTCGAACTGGTCAAGGCGCTGGAAGAAGAGTGGGGCGTTTCCGCCGCTGCTCCGGTGGCAGTTGCCGCCGGTCCGGCTGCTGGTCCGGCCGCCGCTGCGGAAGAAAAGACCGAGTTCGATGTCGTCATGAAGAGCTTTGGCGCGAACAAGGTCGGCGTCATCAAGGTCGTCCGTGAAATCACGGGTCTCGGCCTGAAGGAAGCCAAGGACATGGTTGAAGGCGCACCGAGCACCGTCAAGGAAGGCGCGTCGAAGCAGGAAGCGGAAGACATCAAGAAGAAGCTCACCGAGGCAGGCGCCGAGGTCGAGGTCAAGTAATCGGTCCGGCGCTCGAGACGGGCCGGCCGATTGGTTCAGGGCAACCTGAATTGAGGGGAATGGCTGGTGGCTGAAAGCCACCGGCCTTTTCCCGTTTTTCGTCTCGACAGATTCTTACGTGGCCGCCGCGACGGTGGCCACCTGGCAGTGCAGCTGATCGCTGAGGGTGTACCTGATGGCGTACTCATTTACCGAAAAGAAACGTATTCGCAAGGATTTCGGCAAGCGGCCCAACGTCCTCGACGTGCCGTATCTGCTTGCAACGCAGATCGAATCCTACCGGCAGTTCCTGCAGGAAGACCGTCGCGCGGACAATCGCGGCGACATCGGTCTGCATGCGGCACTGAAATCGGTGTTCCCGATCGTCAGCTATTCGGGCAGCGCCGCACTTGAGTACGTGAGCTACAAGCTCGGCGATCCGGTGTTCGACGTCAAGGAGTGCCAGCTCCGCGGCCTGACCTACGCCGCACCGCTGCGCGTGCTGACGCGCCTTGTCATCTATGACAAGGAAAGCTCGGCTGCGAACAAGCCGGTGAAGGACGTCAAGGAGCAGGAAGTCTACATGGGCGAACTGCCGCTCATGACCGAGAACGGCACGTTCGTGATCAACGGCACGGAGCGCGTGATCGTCTCGCAGCTGCACCGTTCGCCGGGTGTGTTCTTCGATCACGATCGTGGCAAGACGCATTCCTCCGGCAAGCTGCTGTTCTCCGCGCGCGTGATTCCTTACCGCGGTTCGTGGCTCGACTTCGAGTTCGATCCGAAGGACAACCTGTACGTGCGCATCGACCGCCGCCGCAAGCTGCCGGCGACGATCCTGCTGCGCGCGCTCGGATACGACGAAGAGCGCATGCTCGATCTGTTCTTCGAGAAGAACACCTTCCACTTCGACAAGAAGGGCGAGGTCACGCTCGACCTCGTGCCGGAGCGCCTGCGCGGTGAAACCGCGGCGTTCGACATCAAGGTCAAGGGCAAGGTGATCGTCGAAGAAGGCCGTCGCGTCACGGCGCGCCATATTCGCGAACTCGAGAAGACCGGCACGAGCAAGCTGGAAGTGCCGAAGAGCTATCTCGAAGGCAAGACGATCGCGCATGACGTGCTGGACATCGACTCCGGCGAGATCGTTGCGCGCGCGAACGACGAGTTGACGGGCGAGCAGATCGAGAAGATCGTCGCGATGGGCATGGAGAAGATCGACACGATCTACGTGAACGATCTCGACCACGGTCCGTACATTTCCACGACGCTGCGCGTCGATTCGACGCGCACGCCGCTGGAAGCGCTGGTCGAGATCTACCGCATGATGCGTCCCGGCGAGCCGCCGACCAAGGACGCCGCGGAGAACC
>CAZRFE010000171.1:0-1964 GCA_964599565.1 uncultured Gammaproteobacteria bacterium | reverse complement strand
AGCGCGAAAACCTGAATCCGCTGGAAGAAGCCGGCGCGCTGAACCGCCTCATCGATGAATTCGAGATGACGCACCAGCAGGCGGCGGAAGCGGTCGGCCGCTCGCGCGCAGCGGTGACCAACCTGCTGCGTCTTCTCGACCTCGAACCGGCGGTCAAGGCGATGGTCGAGAAGCGCGTGCTGGAAATGGGCCACGCCCGCGCGCTGCTCGCGCTCAAGGGCGGCGACCAGTTCGCCGCGGCGAAGCAGGTCGCGGACCGCGGCCTCTCCGTGCGCGAGACCGAGAAGCTGGTGCGGCAGATGCTGGATGGCGGGGACAGGCCGGAGGCGGCGAAGCCGAAGCTCCAGGATCCGGACATTCGCCGCTTCCAGGATGACCTTTCCGAGAAGCTTGGCGCGAAGGTTGAAATCCAGCATGCCGGTGGCAAGGGCAGGCTGGTGATTGCATACAACAGCCTTGACGAACTGGACGGCATTCTCGGCCACATCAAGTAATCCACGCTTGCCATAACGGCCGGATTTTTCGGCATTTTTCGCGTTTTCAGCGTTGAACCGGCATTCACGTTTCTCTATAATTCCGCGGCTCTACTGAGGGGGTTGCGAGGGCAGCGCGTGCCGAAGTCCATTCCAGCACGCATCGTTCTCTGCCAGGCCGCGGTAGCGTTAGCGGGCGCTCTTCTCTTCGGCCTTCTCTTCGGCCTGAAGGATGCTGGAGCGGCCTTCACGGGTGGAGCGATCGCGGCGGTTCTCAGCCTGTATTTCGCGATAAGGATTTTCGGCGTGCGGCGCGGCGTGGAACCCCCGCAGTCGGTCGTGCAGAAGTTCTTCCGGGCCGAGGCCCTGAAATTGCTGATGGCCGCAGGGCTTTTCTCGCTTGCGGCCATTGTTTTCGCGGAAGCATGGCTTCCGTTGCTGATCACATTCGCGGCGAGCCAGCTGGTCTACGGCATCGCCTTGCTCTGGAACGCTGGAGACGGGTACTGATTGATGGACGCAGGCGGGCAGACCCCAACCCAATACGTGACGCACCACCTCACTCACTGGACCGTGGGTGAAGGTTTCTGGTCGCTGCACGTCGACACGCTGATCTTCTCCTGGCTCGCAGGCTTCGCGATGCTCGGCATCTTCTGGCTGGGCGCGAAGGGCGCGACGGCGGGCGTGCCGGGCAAGTGGCAGAACCTGGTCGAGACGCTGGTCGAGTGGGCGGACAATTCCGTGAAGGAGTCCTTCCACGGTCCGCGCGATTTCGTCGGCCCGCTCGCGCTCACCGTGTTCGTGTGGGTGCTGTTCTGGAACATCCTCGACATCTTCCCGGTCGACTGGATTCCCTCGCTCGCGCAGGCGATCGGTGGCGCGATGGGCTTCGATCCGCACCACGTCTACCTGCGCATCGTGCCGAGCGCGGACCCGAACGCGACGTTCGGACTGTCGATCTCCGTGCTGCTGCTCATCATCTATTACAGCTTCAAGGGCAAGGGTGCCGCGGGCTACGCGAAGGAATTCCTGACGCATCCGTTCGGCGCGAACCCGCTGCTGGTGCCCGCGAACCTGGTGCTGAACTTCGTCGAGCTGCTCGCGAAACCGATTTCGCTTGCGCTGCGACTCTTCGGCAACCTCTATGCCGCCGAACTCATCTTCATGCTCATCGCCCTGCTCGCCGCGACCGCGCAAGGTTTCGACGTTGCGAGCGGCCTCGGCTTCATCGGCGCGGTGCTGATGGGCCTTGCATGGGCGCTGTTCCATATCCTGGTGATTCCGCTGCAGGCGTTCATCTTCATGACGCTGACCATCGTGTACATCAGCCTGGCCTACGAGCATCACTGATTTTCAACAACACCGTTCTTCGTTTTTCAGGAGGCTTCACGTGAACGAACTTATCGCCATGATCCAGTCCAGCACGGCTATCGCTGTTGGCCTGATTTTCGCTTTCGCCGCGCTCGGCACCGGCATCGGCTTCGGCCTGCT
>CAZRFE010000170.1:0-1978 GCA_964599565.1 uncultured Gammaproteobacteria bacterium | reverse complement strand
AATCCGTCCTGGTTGGGGTGTTGCTGGCATTCGGCATGATTTCCTGCGGCGGTGAGGGTCCTGGGCTTGCCGGCGGGCGTACTGGAGATGGCGCCGGCGCTCCGGGCGGTGGCACCGACGATCAAGTCGTTGTCCAGATGGGAAGCATCAGTGGCGGAAGCTTTCAGGAAGGTGTTATCGGAGTGGCTGCGACAAACCTTTCAGCGGGCGGCAGCACGACGCTGACGGTAAATCTGCGTACTGACGATGGAGTCCCACTCACCGATTCGGCGGATGTCACCTTCTCATCCGATTGCCAGAGCAGCGGCATTGCGGAAATTGAAGATACTGTTGTTACAACGACAACGGGCACCGCCACGACCACTTACATTGCGCAGGGTTGTTCGGGTACTGATACGGTTACTGCGCGGACAAGCGTCAACGGACAGTCGCTCACTTCCACGGTCGCGCTCACAGTAGCGCCAGCAAATCTCGGCTCCATCGAGTTCGTATCCGTCGAACCGAAAACGATTGGATTGCGCGGCACCGGTGCAGCCGGTGTCAAGGAGACGGCGGTAGTCAAGTTTCGCGTGCTGAACGATGTCGGCGGCCCGGTTCCCGATGAAGAAGTTGCTTTTACATTGAGTACGGAAGTAGGCGGGCTGGAACTTACGTCGTCAGATACTGCGGTCACCGGCACCGATGGTACCGCCAGTGTTACGGTTCGTGCGGGAACCATACCCACCGCAGTGCGCATTACCGCCGCCGTCGTCGGTACAGGAATAACGACACAGTCCAGTGCATTAACCGTCAGTACCGCTATTCCCGATGACAATAGCTTCAGTCTGTCAGCCGAAGTGTTCAATCCCGAAGCGTGGGATCTCGAAGACGTACCAGTTCCAATTACCATACTTGCGGCGGATCGATTCAATAACATTGTCCCCGATGACACCGCCATCGTATTCACGACCGAACTTGGCGCCGTGGTAGCACAATGCTTGACAGTCGATGGTCGCTGCACCGTTTCCTGGCGGAGCCAGGATCCACGGACAAGCCTTGACAACAGCCCCCAGGATACCGGTCGTTCGACAATACTGGCCCACGCCGTTGGAGAAGAGTCGTTCGAGGACGAAGATGGCGACGGCGTGTTCAGCGGGACTGCGGTTTGTGCCGATCCACCGGTTGACGGCGCCGATTGCTACTATGATCTGCCGGAAGCCTGGCTGGACCAGAACGAAAATGGAGTCCGGAACGGCCCAACGGAAGACTACGTGGATTTCAATTCCAATGGCAGTCACGACGGCGCGAACGGAAAATGGGACGGTATCGTTTGTCCCGAAGAAGAAGAAAGCTGTGTCGCAAATCTTGTGACCATCAGTGACAGCCTGGTCATCGTCATGGCGCGCAGCTATGCAGACATCATGATTTTCGACCTGAACGGCGACCTAACGAATGGCCCAATAAACGCAGGTGATCCCGTGACGGTCTGCGTGGCGGGCACTGGCACGGTAGTTCCGCCGCTATCGACGATAACCAGTATCGCAGACATTACGCAGGTTCAGACGATGCCGGTTGGGACAACGATAGAGCTGTCCGCGAGCGTGGGTGAGCTAGGCGGCAAAACGAGCTTTACCGTACCAAACACGACATCCGAGACTCCGTACTGTATCTCCGCATCCATTACCGGTTCAGCCAGTGGAGAAAGCGGTGTATTCGAGGTGACGGTGACTGCGCCAAGCGGAGCGGATTCTTATAAAACCATCAGCCTCAACGACACTTAAATGCAATTACTACGGCGTGTAGAATTTCGGGGCGACTTACCGCCCCTTTTTATTTCCGGAAATGAAATCAGTTCTCCTCATCGGCCCCATGGGTGCCGGCAAAAGCTCGATCGGGCGGCGTGTTGCTGACTCGCTCGGCCTGCCGTTTCTTGATACCGATCACGTGATCCGGGAACGCGCGGGCGTTGGCATCGACTTCATCTTCGAGAAGGAAGGTG
>CAZRFE010000169.1:0-1987 GCA_964599565.1 uncultured Gammaproteobacteria bacterium | reverse complement strand
GCGCTGCCGGCGGACTGCTCGTTATCGCGCTCGCGCTGTTCCCGTTCATGGGCAAAGAGTTCATGCCGCAGTTGCAGGAAGGCGACATCATGTGGCGTGTGACGTCCATTCCTTCCACCTCACTCGAACAATCCATCGAAATCTCGAAAACGATCGAGAACGTGCTCGGCGAGTTCCCTGAAGTCGAAACCACCGTGGCGATGGTGGGCCGCGCGGAGAAAGGCGAAACCGCGGACGTGAACTACATGGAGATCTATACGAAGCTCAAGCCGGAAGACGAATGGAATACCGGCCGGGATATCACCGAGCTGCGCGATGCCATGCGCGAGACACTGGAGGAAGCCGTACCCACGGCCGTCATTGCCTACACGCAGCCGATCCAGATGCGCGTCGAGGAGCTGATCTCCGGCGTGCGTGCCACGCTCGCGGCGAAGCTCTACGGCGAGGACCTGCAGACACTCGACAAGCTGAGCCAGCAGATCAAGGAAGTGATCGAGACCGTGCCGGGCGTGGCCGACCTGTCATTGGAAGCGAATGTCGGCAAACCGCAGATCCGCATCCAGGTGGACCGCGACCAGCTCGCGCGCTATGGCATGAATGCCGACCAGGTACTCACCATCGTGCGCAACGGGATCGGAAATGAGCCTATCTCGACATTGATTGATGGCGTGCGCCGTTTCGACATCACCGCACGATTCGGGGATTCCGCGAAGGAATCGCTGTCGGCCATTCGTCAGTTGCCATTGCGTACACCGGACGGCGCCGTGATTCCGCTGGAGGCAGTGGCGAACATCACCGTGGCCGAAGGCTACTCGTTCATTCGACGCGAGCAGTTGCAACGCTACAGCGTGATCCAGATGGACGTGCGCGGTCGTGATGTGGACGGTTTCGTACAGGATGCGAATGCGGCCATTGCCGCCGAGATCGATCTGCCGCCCGGCTACTGGGTCGAGTGGGGTGGTGCATTCGAGAACCAGCAGCGGGCGCTGGCCCGGCTCGCGGTAATCGTTCCGATCACGATCTTCTTCATTTTCGTGCTGCTGTACACCGCGTTCAACTCCGTACGCTACGCTGCGCTCATCATCGCAAACGTACCGTTCGCAACCATCGGCGGCATCCTCGGTCTGTTTCTCACGGGACAGTACCTGTCCGTGCCGTCAGCGATCGGGTTTATCGCCGTGTTCGGCGTCGCCATGCTGAACGGCATCGTGCTGGTGAGTTTCATCAACGAGCTGCGAGATAAGGGCGTGCCGTTGCACGATGCTGTGCGCCAAGGAACGATGCTGAGACTTCGTCCCGTACTGATGACGGCGAGCGTAGCGATCCTCGGTCTCGTGCCGATGCTGATCTCGTCCGGCGTCGGCGCCGAAGTGCAGCGGCCGCTTGCGACCGTCGTTGTCGGCGGGCTGCTCACCTCGACGTTCCTGACGCTGGTGCTGCTACCGATGATCTACGAGTGGATGGAAGAACGCCGACAAAAGCGTGTTGCACGCGAGGAGGATTAAGCCATGAAAGAAATCAAGGCATTCATTCACCGCAACCGCGCGGCCGAGGTACTGCCCGTCTCGATCCAGAAGCTTCTAAAAGAGGTGAACTATGAACAGTACGAACTCGCATTGATGGCCGCTAGAAATAGCTCAATCGACTGACCGTTACGATTCTCGGCACATACTCGTCTTCCACGTACTCGACAGAGAAATCCCGGAGCCGACACACTGACGCGGAAAACCCTATACTTTCGTCTACGGTCTCACGGATTTTAACGGCTAAACCGATAAAGTGTTGCCGATGTGACTCCGTGTTACCGATAGATTGTTGCCGAGAATCCAGTCAACCCGATAGTAAAGATGCCTGAAACCGATACTTTGTTGCCGAAAGACCCGATAGTTTGTTCAGTACTGAAGCTGGTCGTAGCCAGCAACAAAAGATGTTGCATCGCAGCGCAACACTCGGAGAAGTACCATCAGTGCGCATAATCAATATTATG
>CAZRFE010000168.1:0-2114 GCA_964599565.1 uncultured Gammaproteobacteria bacterium | reverse complement strand
CGCTCACGTGCATGTTCGCGGGCAGGTGAAAACGAAATTCGATGTCGCGCGTGCGCGTCAGCACCAGCGGATGCCAGAACCAGCTGCCGATGGAAAGCACGAGCGATCTGCCATCGTCACTCCGGCTGAGATAACCGGTATTCACGCGGTTCAGTGCGGCGATGCGTTCAAGGTCCGTTGTCCAGGCAATGCAGCCGTCGTCCGAGGGTACGGGCAGGATGATCGCATTGCTTCTCGGCTTCGCGGACACCCGCTCGCCATCACGCACATAGCGAAATGCGAGCGTTGCGTCCGTCGCGAGCCAGTCGTTCGCCGTCAGCCGCTCCGGCAGCCCGTCCGCGAAACACGCACGCACCTCCATGCGCGTGAGCGTGTCGTTCACGTGCACGTCGTAGCGATGCCAGGCATCGGGCGATGGCGCGAGCGCGAGCAGTGCGGCGAGCAGGGTGGGCATGGCTTTCGTTCCGTTGGCGTCGCGCAACGATAACTCATGCAGGCATGCGACTGGCAAACGGCGGCATTGGGAAACGAAAAGGGCCGGCGAAGGCCGGCCCTTGAACATCCGGATTGAAGGTCATTCAGTAAACGTAAACCGAACCACTATTTATAGCGTCATTGTTGTCCTGATTGCCGTTGATGCCCGTGCTGTTGCTTGCCTCCTGGTTCGCGCCTATTGCGATGGTGTTACCGGACACGGCAACACTAATGCCGAATTGATCGGGATTTTCGGTGTTTGATGCCTTCAGATAAGCATTGGGCATCCAGCCGCCGTTTTCGTTGCGCAGGAAAACGTACGCTGCACCAGCGCTGGTAGTAATAACGTCACTCCCGCTGTTTACGCCGGTTCCGGCTCTGCGCTCATTGATGGCACCTACAACAATTGTGTCATCGGATAGCGCCACAGAATAGCCAAAGCGGGAGCCAGCATCCGTGTTCGAGGCCTTGAGGTAAGCCTGCTGAACCCAGTTACCGGCTTCATCGCTTTCGAAGACATATACTGCGCCGCTATACGGTGCATCGTTATTGTCTTGATCACCGTCCGCTCCGGTGGCGCTGCTGTCTTCACCTGATGCGCCTACGACAACCGTGGTGCCGGATATCGCAACGGCATTACCGAATCCATCCAGTTGGCCCAGGTTTGATGCTTTCAGATATGCCTGCTGTTGCCATCCACCGTTCTCATCGCGCTGGAATATGTATGCGGCGCCAGGGCCAGCTATGCTGTTGTCCATCTCGCCATCAACGCCGTTGCCGTCTTCACCAAGTGCGCCAACGGCGATGGTGTTTCCTGACACTGCAACGCTGCCGAAATTGTCATGCTGACCTGCGTTCGAGGCTTTCAGGTAAGCGGTTTGCACCCATGCGCCGTTGACATCACGTTCGAAAACATAAGCGGCGCCGCTGTCCGACGCGCTGTCATCGTCCTCGCCGTCACTGCCGTTGCCGTCTTCACCCCTCGCGCCTATGACGATGACACCGCCGGAAATGGAGACGTCGCCACCAAAGTAATCGCCTGAAGCGGCGTTGGAAGCTTTCAGATAGGCTTGCTGCAGCCAATCGCCGGACGCATTGCGCTCGAATACGTATGCTGCACCAGCTTGGCTCGCGCTGTTGTCATTAGCGGCGCCGGCGCTGTCTTCACTCGTCGCACCAACAACAAGAACATCACCGTCCAGCGCAACGTCGGATCCGAACTCGTCGCCCGCATCCGGGTTTGACGCCTTGATATAGGCACGCTGCGACCATTCGCCAAAGTTGTTCTTTTCGAAAACGTACACGGCGCCCGAGTCTCCATCATAAGGCGCACCTACGGCGAGCGTATCGCCGTCCAGCGCAACAGACGCGCCAAACCAGACAGTCGTGTTCGATGCTTTCAGATAGTTGATGGCCGGCACCGACAGCGCCTGCACGAGTTCCGCTTCATGCCCGGGCAGCGTCACGCAGCCGGTGTCATTGCACGCGGAGAGCATGAAGCGGTCGTTGACCCAGTCGGTGAGATGCACGCTGATACGTTGTTCGTGGCTGGCGGCGTCGCCGGCGATGTCGTCATCCACGAACGCGGTTTCATCGGTTGCGCTGTTGTGGCGCGTGAGTTCATAGCGCGTGATGCCGCT
>CAZRFE010000167.1:0-2149 GCA_964599565.1 uncultured Gammaproteobacteria bacterium | reverse complement strand
GTGGCCGGCACCTTGACGATGTAGATGATCTGATCGCCATCGCGCGCCCAGCCACCCAGCACGCCTTTCCATGAGCCCGTGAGCAGGCGGTCTGCAAGCTTGATGGATACGTACTTGCCCGGCAGCCGGAACGCGACGGACCAGACATCGCGCATGGCCACGCCATGGTTCTCGTAGGTGCGGTTGCGAATCCAGGCAAGCTGCTGGCGTCCGTCTTCCAGCTCGAAGTCCAGGCGAAAGTCGCCGTCCTCGTCCATCTCGTAGGTGTATTCAAGCTCCGCAAGCCGGGCGACGACATGTTCATCCGGCGCTGCGATTGCGGGCGCGTCTTCGGCCGCGGCGGAAAAGCACGCAAGCAGTGCCAGGGGCAGGAGGCGGCGCGCGAACATCATCACCTCACACATTGAAACGGAAATGCATCACGTCGCCTTCCTTGACGAGGTATTCCTTGCCTTCGAGCCGCCACTTGCCCGCATCCTTCGCGCCCTGCTCGCCCTTGAAGTTCACGAAGTCGTCATACGCGATCACTTCCGCGCGGATGAAACCCTTCTCGAAATCGGTATGGATCACGCCCGCGGCCTGCGGCGCCGTCGCGTTCTGCTTCACCGTCCACGCGCGCACTTCCTTCACGCCCGCGGTGAAATACGTCTGCAGGCCGAGAAGTTCGTAGCCTGCGCGGATCACGCGGTTGAGGCCGGGCTCATCAAGCCCGAGATCCTTCAGGAACTCGGCCTTGTCCGCATCATCCAGCAGCGCGATCTCCGCCTCGATCGCCGCGCACACGGGCACGACTTCCGCGCTTTCCTTCACGGCGTGCTCGCGCACCGCATCGAGCAGCGGGTTGTTCTCGAAACCCTGCTCATCGACATTCGCGATGTAAAGCAGCGGCTTGATGGTGAGAAGGTTGAGATCGCGGATCGCCTTGCGCTCTTCCTTGTCGAGCTCGACAACGCGCGCAGCGCGGCCTTCATCCAGCACGGGCTTGATCTTCGCGAGCACGGCGAGGCGCGCCTTTGCGTCCTTGTCGCCGCTCTTTGCGACCTTCTCCGTGCGCTGGATGTTGCGCTCGACGGTTTCAAGATCCGCAAGCGCAAGCTCGGTGTTGATGATCTCGATGTCGGAGAGCGGATCCACCTTGCCTGCCACGTGGATGACATCGTCATTCACGAAGCAGCGCACGACCTGCACGATCGCATCCGTCTCGCGGATGTGCGAGAGAAACTGGTTGCCGAGACCCTCGCCCTTCGATGCGCCGGCAACGAGACCGGCGATATCCACGAACTCGACGGTGGTAGGCAGTGTCTTCTGCGGCTTCACGATGCCGGCGAGCACATCAAGGCGCGGATCGGGAACGGGCACGACGCCGACGTTCGGATCGATGGTGCAGAACGGATAATTCTCCGCCGCGATTTCCGCTTTCGTCAGCGCGTTGAACAGGGTGGACTTGCCGACATTGGGCAGGCCCACGATTCCACATTTGATACCCATTCTCTTCTGACTCCGATGTGAGTGACTGGTGACCAGTGACTGGTAAAAACAAGAGCGCGCGAAGCGCGCTCTTCACCAGCAACCAGTCACTTGCGCAATCGCCTCAGCGGCTGTGCAGTTTCGTCTGCGCTTTCTGCAGGCCTTCGCGCAGCAGAAGTTCGAATCCATCCGCGGCGTCGTCGATGGCGCGCCGGATGACGATGTCTTCATCCTTCGAGGGACGCTTCAGCACGTAGCCGACGACTTCGCTCGCCTGCCCGGGATGCCCGACGCCGATTCTCATCCGCAGGTAATCCGCGCCCATGTGTGCGCTCGCATCGCGCAGGCCGTTGTGCCCGCCGTGCCCGCCGCCCTGCTTGAGACGCAGCGCGCCGGGCGGCAGATCGATCTCGTCATGCGCAACGAGAATCGACGGCGAGGCGATCTTGAGAAAGTCCGCCGCGGCACGGACGGCAAGACCGGAACGGTTCATGAACGTCATCGGCTTCAGCAGGCGGACGTCCTGGCCTGCGATGTCGATGCGCGCCATCTCGCCGTGGAATTTCTTCTCCGGCTTGAAGGCGCCGCCGTAGCGCCGCGCGAGTTCGTCCACGAACCAGAAGCCCGCGTTGTGGCGCGTCGAAACGTAATCGGCCCCGGGGTTACCGAGGCCGACCACGAG
>CAZRFE010000166.1:0-2172 GCA_964599565.1 uncultured Gammaproteobacteria bacterium | reverse complement strand
AGATCTTCCTGGAAACCGACCTGTTCAACGCCGGCATCCGTCCTGCGATGAACGCCGGTATCTCCGTCTCCCGCGTCGGCGGCGCGGCACAGACGAAGATCATCAAGAAGCTCGGCGGCGGCGTGCGTCTCGCGCTTGCGCAGTACCGCGAGCTCGCGGCGTTCGCGCAGTTCGCATCGGATCTCGACGAAGCGACCCGCAAGCAGCTCGACCGCGGCCAGCGCGTCACCGAGCTCATGAAGCAGAAGCAGTACGCGCCGATGTCCGTCGCGGAAATGGGCGTCTCGCTCTACGCCGTGGACAAGGGCTACATCGACGATGTCGACGTGAAGAAGATCGGCGACTTCGAACGCGCGCTGCACGACTACATGAACAGCCAGCACGCGGACCTGATGAAGAAGATCGACGAGACCGGTGACTGGAACGACGACATCGAGTCGAAGTTCAAGGCCGCGATCGAAGACTTCAAGAAGAACCACGCCTATTGATGCGGCATGTAGGAGCGGCTTCAGCCGCGAATCCGATCGCGGCTGAAGCCGCTCCTACGGAAGACTGACAGGTAAAGAAATGGCAGGCGCAAAAGAAATCCGGACACAGATCAAGAGTATCCGCAGTACTCAGAAGATCACCAAGGCCATGGAAATGGTCGCGGCGTCCAAGATGCGCAAGGCGCAGGAGCGCATGGCGTCGTCGCGTCCCTATGCGGAGAAGATCCGCAAGGTGATCGGCCACCTCGCGCAGGCGAACCCGGACTACCGTCATCCGTTTCTCGTCGAGCGCGACGTGAAGCGGGTCGGCATGATCGTCATCTCCACGGATCGCGGTCTCGCCGGCGGCCTGAACGTGAACCTGTTCAAGAGCGTGCTGCGCGAAATCCGCACCTGGCAGGACAAGGGCGTCGAGGTCGACGTCATCCTTATCGGTGCGAAGGCGATGGCATTCTTCCGCCGCCTGAAGGGTCTGAACATCGTCGCTTCGACCTCGCATCTCGGCGACACGCCGCACGTCGAGGATTTCATCGGCACGGTGAAGATCATGCTCGATGCCTATCGTGATGGCGGCATCGACCGGCTGCTGCTCGCGCACAACGAGTTCGTGAACACCATGACGCAGGCGCCGGAAGTACACCAGCTGCTGCCCGTCGTGATGACGGACAAGGACGAGCTGCAGGAGTACTGGGATTACATCTACGAGCCGGCCGCTGCCGACCTGCTCGATTCCTTCCTGATGCGCTACGTGGAATCGCAGACGTACCAGGGTGCTGTCGAGAACGTCGCCTGCGAAATGGCGGCGCGCATGGTCGCGATGAAGGCGGCGTCCGACAACGCCGGCGAACTGATCGATTCGCTGCAGCTCCAGTACAACAAGGCGCGCCAGGCGGCGATCACGCAGGAACTGTCGGAAATCGTCGGCGGTGCGGCGGCGATCAGTTGACGAATTGCATGTAGGAGCGCCTCGCGGCGCGAATGCTCGCGGCAAACGCCGCTCCCACAACGAAAAACTTGAAGCTTGATTCAGAGGAAACGTCCATGAGCTCCGGAAAGATTGTTCAGGTGATTGGCGCGGTCGTCGACGTGGAATTCCCGCGCGATGCGATCCCCAACATCTATGACGCGCTGATTCTCGATGACGGCAGCCTGACGCTCGAAGTCCAGCAGCAGCTTGGCGACGGCGTTGTGCGTTCCATCGCGATGGGCGCGTCCGAAGGTCTCGCCCGCGGCGTGTCCGTCAGGAACACGGGCAAGCCCATTTCGGTCCCGGTCGGCCAGGCGACGCTCGGCCGCATCATGGACGTGCTCGGCAATCCGATCGACGAAGCGGGCTCGGTGAAGACCGATGCGCGCTGGGAGATCCATCGTGATGCGCCGACGTACGAAGAACTCTCCGGTTCGACGGAACTGCTCGAGACGGGCATCAAGGTCATCGACCTCCTCTGCCCGTTCGCGAAGGGCGGCAAGGTCGGCCTGTTCGGCGGCGCCGGCGTCGGCAAGACCGTGAACATGATGGAGCTCATCAACAACATCGCGAAGGAACACTCGGGCCTTTCCGTGTTCGCCGGCGTCGGCGAGCGTACCCGTGAAGGCAACGACTTCTACCATGAAATGAAGGACTCCAAGGTCCTCGACAAGGTGGCGATGGTGTACGGCCAGATGAACGAGCCGCCGGGCAACC
>CAZRFE010000165.1:0-2311 GCA_964599565.1 uncultured Gammaproteobacteria bacterium | reverse complement strand
TCTGCGCTTCGATCTCGAGCTTCGTCAGGTCGATCACGGTGACGATGGGCGCGTTTGCGGCAACGGATGCCTTCTGGTCGACGGCAACATTGCCGACCATGCCGTTCACCGGCGAGCGAATCGTGAGTTCGTTTGCGCGGCGCTGGAGATTGGCAACGAGCAGCTCCTGCTGGTCGACATCGAGGCGCGCGGTGCGCAGCTCGAACGCGAGGCTGTCCTTCGCGAGCGCGGCATTCTCCACCGCGTGCTTGTGTTCGACTTCCGCCGTCGCCAGTTCGTCGAACGTCTTTTCCATGTCCTGGCGGCTCATCACGCCTTCGTCGAACGAAAGCTTTGCGCGGTCGGCTTCGCGCTTCGCAGCGTCAAGGCGCACCTTTGCAAGATCCACGACCTGCTGGTTCTGCAGCTGCGCGGAACGCGTCTCGATCTTCTGGCGCTCCCACGCAACCGTCAGGCTTTCAAGGTTCGCCTTCTCGCGGTCGAGCTCGTTCACCACCTCGGGGCTGTCGATAACGCCGAGAACCTGTCCTTCCTCGACGGTGTCGCCCGCATTCACCTGCAGCGTCACCGTACCGAGTGCGCTTGCATAAAGCGTGGGGGAAACGGCGGCGACCACGCGGCCCGTCACGCCGACATCACGCACGAAATCGCTGCGCTCCACGGTCGCGATGCGCAGGCGCTCCAGCGGCACCGAGATTTCCGCGCTCGCCCAGCGGTTGTACGCGGGCAGCACGACAATGAGCACGAGCAGGAAAGCGCCGCCGGCGATCGCCGCGGTCTTCAGCTTGCGGCGCCTGGCGGGACGCGAATCGATGACCACGTCCTGGGCTGAGGTGTCGCGAATCATGAGTAAGGCTTCCTTGGTCTGTGAATTCCCCCATTGAGATGCAACGGGTGTGCCAAAGGTTTGGAAGGCCGGAAAGACAGATGCCCTGAATGCATGACGCTGTAGCAGGAGCGGCTTCAGCCGCGATCAGCCCGCGTGAACGGTGATCGCGGCTGAAGCCGCTCCTACAAAGCAATACCGTCCATATGTGTCCGCCACTGTCCGGCGGACGGCTGCGCAACGAAGCAGGTCAGAGCGGGAGGTGCGGCTTCAGGTTTTCGTGCCGCAAAAGAAAACGCCCGGCGAGTGCCGGGCGTCTTGATGAACACGAATCGAATCAATTGGTCGGTGCAGGAACACCGGGAACGATGAAGTCGTCGTAAACCTGGCTTTCCGCTGTGCCATCGGCATCGCGGTCCTGTACCGCAACGGACAGGTTCCTGATCTCTCCGCTGCTCCGCGCTGCAAGAAGGAGTGAATTGCAGTTACACGTCGCGTCGTAGCTAGCGAACACGATATCGCCCACAGCCATTGTCCAGTGGAAGTTGCTTACCGATTGATCGTAGAGCTGGGTTTCCCCGCTGCCATCAACACTGTCCAGACTTGCTGTATGCAATGTTGTTACGCCAGAGTTGAAGAACCCGTAGGCTACCGCGCTGCTGTCCGGCGACCATCTCAATCCTGGAAGTACAAATTCTCCATCCTGCGCGGGATACGAAAGCAGTGTCTGTTCGTCACTTTCCCTGGACCACAGGAACACTTCGGTACGGCCAGCCGTGATGAGGTCAGCAACGAACGCGATATGAGCGCCGTCCGGCGACCAGGACATCGATTCAACATACGAGTCTGTAATTCCAACGGACTCTGCCTGACCATCGACATAGAGGCGATACAGGTCCGGGAATACCGAGGTGAATGCTCCGCGCACCGCGAGATGCTCGCCACCCGGGGAGAACTGGAATTCACGAAAGCAGTCGTCTCCATTCAAACGCTGGACGACTGTCTCGGGATTGGCGGGATCATTGATTGCAGCTCTATATACGCGGCCGCAGCCGGTGAAGTCATTGCCCGGCTGGCCTTCGATTGCGTGCATGTTTGCGAAGAGCGCCAGGTGCTGACTGTCGGGCGACCATTCAAACGCCGTAATGTCGCTGTCCCAGGTCTGGTTTCCGTTCAGGTCTCGCATTGCTTCCGAGAAATCAATTACGGACGCGCCGGAGGGGCTCAAGAACGCATCAATGTCCAGCGCCATAAAGTAATGCCAGTCGTTCTCCTTGGCGAGAATCCATGCGACATGCGTACCGTCCGGGGAAAGCGCGTAGTTCGTTACGTCAAAGTCAATCGCGCTTGTTAGCATCGGGTATTGGATGTCGTTTTCCACGTCGGGGGCCACAAGATAAAGCTGATGGCTATATCCATCCGTTCCCCATCCGCCGCGAACAACGAGATCACCTTGCGGCCGCCAGACGTAATCGGAAACCTCTG
>CAZRFE010000164.1:0-2325 GCA_964599565.1 uncultured Gammaproteobacteria bacterium | reverse complement strand
GCACGCCCGCCTTCACGAAGCTGTACTGGTCGCTGCGCACGAAGATCACCTGCTCCGGCCACGGATCGGGGCTGAGCGCGAGATCCTGCGTCGCCGACTGCGTGCGCACGATGCCTTCCAGCTCGGAATGTTCGGCGCCGTACGCGATCACGTCCGCGAGCGGAAACGTCAGCACGGGCATGTCGAGGTTCACGTTCGCGGATACCTTGTCGATCGGCACCGTCGGGTACGCGGCCCAGTACTCGGAGCCCAGCAGACCCTTCTCCTCGGCCGTCACGGCGAGGAACAGCAGCGAACGCTTCGGCGCTTCGGCCATCGTCGTGTACACGCGCGCGACCTCGAGCATGATGCCGATGCCGGTCGCGTTGTCGTAGGCGCCGTTGTAGATGTGATCGTCGTTGTCCGGCGTCTCGCGAACGCCGACGTGGTCGAGGTGTCCGCTGAAGAGCACGTACTCGTCCGCAAGTGCGGGGTCGCTGCCCGGCAGCACGCACGCAACGTTCGGCGAGGAGACTTCATCCCACGCGGAGCGGCGCGTCGCATCCAGCGAGGCGGGCAGCTCGAAGCTGAACGGCTCGCCGGCCGCAAGCTTCGTCATGATGTCGGCGAGCGGCATCGGCGCCTTCTCGAACACGCGCGCCTGCTGGTCGTAGTTCAGCACGCCGGAGAACTTAAGCTCCGGGTGCGCCTTCGGCACGCTGCCATCCGGGCCCATCCACTGCAGGCCGCCGTGCGACATGTAACCCTTGAGACGTTCCCAGGGGAATTTCTCCTGCTGCTCGGGCGTCACCAGCGTCAGCACGCCGACCGCACCGCGGCTGATGGCCTCGTTCATCTTGTATTCGCCGGATGAATAGTAGGCACGCTCCTCCGTCGGCAGATTGTCCGGTGCACCGCGGCGGATCATCATCACGATCCTGCCGTCGACATCGACATTCGCGTAATCGTCGTAGCCGAATTCCGGCGCACTGATGCCGTAGCCCACGAACACAAGCCCGCCGCTGACGCTTTCTTCCTGCGCGTTGTAGCTGCCGGTGATCGCGATGTCGTCCGGCACGTTCAGCTGCTGCGCGACGCCGTCGATCGTCAGCGTTGCCGAACCGCTCTCGAACGCGCTCTGGCGGAAGGTGACGTCCTGGAAGTACGTGCCATTGTCGCCGGCCGGTTCAAGACCGAGCAGCTTGCACTGCGTCGCGAAATACTGCGCTGCAATGTCGTAGCCGCGCTCGCCGGCGTCACGTCCCTCGAGAAGGTCGTCGGCCAGGAACTCGATGTGCGCGCGGATCTTGTCCGCATCGATGCGGGCTGCGACGTCGAGCGCGTCCGGCGCCTTTTCCTGTGGCTGGCACGCAGCGGTCATGCCGGCGGCCAGGATCAACAACAGTTGGGTCTTGCGCATCAAAACTTCCTCCGTCTGTGCGGCTCTGTCGCAAAAGGAAATGAACTTATACGCGACGGGACGCGTTCTGGCGAATACGGCCGGATATGCGACTCCGGTCCCCCTTCGGTACGGAGGTTGGAACATGCAGATGCGGAAAAGTTTCCGGGAAAAGCGGCCGTTTGCAGGCAATATCAGAACAGTTTCTCGACGAGCGTCAGCACGATCTCGAAAACGATCAGGATGACGATGTACCACTCCACGCGCAGCGTGCGGCGGTTGTACAGCAGTTCGAGATGCGTGTGCGCGGTATCCGAGACGACTTCGAGCTTGCGCGTGAGCGCCTTGTCGCGATCGCGCAATTCGTATTCCACCGCAAGACGCTCGTACAGCCGGTCGAACGCCGGGTTGTCCCAGGTGATCTCCGGCTTCTCGGCCGCTTCCACGCGACCGACCATCTTCGTCTGCGCAAGCAGCACATCGCCGATCTCGCGCAGCAGCTCGCGATCGCGCACCTTGTACGAGCCCGCGCGGAAATTGTCTGCAAGCGACTCGATGCGGTCGAACACCTGGCCGAGCGCAAGCTCGTAGTAACCGAGCACCGCGCTCTTCGCGAGCACGCTCGCCACCACCTGCAGGCGCTCCGGGCTTGCATCGCGAAGCACAAGCCGGCCTTCCGGGTCGATTCTGTCATCCTCGCCGAGCGTGACATCGAGATCCTCGCAGGATGGCAGCGTGACGGGATTGATGATCCAGCGGCGCAACTTCTCGATCAGTTCCTGCCGCTCGGTTTCGTTCATGTCGATGAACACGATGACACCGAAGCGGAACACCACCGCACTGCCGCGATTGCCCGCACGCAGCATCAGCGGCGCAAGCAGGATCGAATCGCGCTTTTCCACTTCACGCGTGTCGATGCGCGAGCCGACGTAGCAGGCCTGGATGCG
>CAZRFE010000163.1:0-2369 GCA_964599565.1 uncultured Gammaproteobacteria bacterium | reverse complement strand
GAGATAGATTTCGCCGTTGCGCTCTTCGACGGAATGCGCGCGCACGAGCCCTTCGTTGTTCACGGCGGTTGCGACGAGATCGTTCGCAACCTTCGCGGTCATGATCACGCGGCCGCCGTCGGCGATGAGCGATCCTGCGTTGTGCACGCCTGCCGCTTCGGAAAGCGTTGCCTCGCTGACGGCGAAGTTCACGAGTCCGTCGCCTTCGATGTCGAGCGTCAGCGCGTTGCCGGAGACAAGTGCGACGGTGCCGGCGTTCGCGGTGATGACGCCGGTGTTCTCCGTGAAATCGCCAGCGAGCACGACGTAGCCGCCGGGACCCGCGTTGATGACGCCGTCGTTGATGACGTGCGCGGTCGCCGGTGATGCGGCGCTGCGCGACAGCGAGAAGTCGCCGGCCATGAATGCATCGGGATTCATGTCGAGCGTTGTGCCGAGGAAGCCCTGCACGTCGAGCGATGCGCCATGCGTGAAGAACACGCCGTTCGGGTTCAGCAGGAAGATCTGCCCGTTCGCCTCGATGTGGCCGAGGATGTGCGATGCATCGCCGCCGAGCACGCGGTTGAGCACGATGCTCGATGCGCCGGGCTGGAAGAACGTGACGAACTCGTCCGCATCGACGTTGAATGTCTGCCAGTTGATGACGGCGCGATCGGTGTGCTGCGTGATGTTCGTGCGGTGTGCATCGGGCCGCGTGACATCGGCGCTGCCGCGAATGACGTCTTCACCGGCGGGTCCGGCCATCGCGAGCCCGGAGAGCGCAAGCCCGGGCACGCCGAACAGGACGGCGGGAACGGGGCGCGGCCGCAGCAGCGCGCGCAGGCTCTGCATCAGCGGATGATTCGTGCGAGTGGCATGAAGCGACATGTCCGGCACCTCGTCAGAAGCGATAGGTGAACGTGGCCCAGGCATGGCCATCGTCGTCGTCATTGAGTGATGTGTGGTTGTCGATCGGCGCGGCGTAGATCAGCGCGCCGCTGAACGTGCCGCCGTCGGGCGAGAACAGCAGGCCCGCGCCCGCGCTCGCAAGTTCGCCTTCAAGATCGGCGTCGGCGCTCGCGCTATCGAGCGGCAGGCGCTCGTTGCTCGCGCGTCCGCCATCGACGAACAGCGCGCCGGCCAGCGAGTAACCGCCGACGAAGAAATAACGGCGCAGTTCGAGCGAGAGGAATTCGCCCTGGTCGCCGCGCAGTTCCGCGGGCGCGTAGCCGCGCACGGAGTAGGGGCCGCCGAGCGAGAATTTCTGCGAGTCGGTGAGCGGGTCGCCGGAGTAGACGACGGTGGCGCGCGTCGCGAGCAGCCAGTTCGCACCGAACGGCAGCGCGTAGCTGCCATCGAGGCGAAGCTTCGCCTGCTGTGCGTCCGTCTGCACGTCGATGGCGGTGCTTTCGTTGGACTTGCCGTTGCCGTCGAGCACCGCGGAGAACGACCAGCTGTTGTTCGCGTCGGTGAGTCCGTTCATGAAGAAGCCGATCTCGAACAGGTCGAGCTCGGTTGCGTTCTGCGGCAGCTCGAAGCCTTCGTTGAACGATTGCGTCTCGAAGCGTTGCGCGCCGAGCGTGAACACGATGTTGCGCGAGCGGCTGCGCAGGATCGGATAGCTCCAGTCGACGCGGTACGTGGTGTTGTCGCCGGTGATGCCGAGATCCTCGAAGAGATCGCCGCCTACTTCGTAATCGGCACGGTTGAGCGTGACGCGCAGGCGCGAGCCGTTGCCGCCCGTCGGCACGCCCCAGGTGATGTTGCCGTACTTCAGCAGGCCGTCCTCGGAATAGAGGATCGCGAGGTAGAGGCTGTCGCCGATGCCCGCAAGGTTGTTGAACTGCGCATCCGCGAGCAGGCGGATCTCGCCGAGTTCGTCGCGGCCGTAGTTGTCCGCGCCGACGGAGAACTCCGCCGGATCTTCCGCCACGCGGAACAGGATGTCCGATGTGCCGAACTCCTCGCCGGGCCGGATCACGGCGCGTGCGGAAAGGCCGGGCAGGTCGTTGAGCAGCAGCACGCCGCGCTCCATGCCATCGTCGGTGTACACGAGGCCGGGCGCGAGCGCGCCGAGCCGGCGCTGCAGGAAATCGAAACTGTAGTCTTCATTGCCCGTGACGCTCACCGCGCCGATGCGGCCTTCGATCACCCGCAGCTCCACGGTGCCGTCGCTGATCTTCTGTGCGGGCACCGTCACCTGCGCAAGGCCGTAGCCGCGCTCGCGGTAATACGCGGTGAGCTGGTCGGCGGCGGCGTAGATGTCATTGAGCGTCAGCGCGCGACCGGCCCACGGCGCGATCACCGCCTGCAGCGACGCGCTGTCGATCTGCTCGTTGCCGTTCAGGACGAAGGAATTCACGGGAATGGCCGGGCCGGCGGGCGCGCTG
>CAZRFE010000162.1:0-2380 GCA_964599565.1 uncultured Gammaproteobacteria bacterium | reverse complement strand
TTTCGACCGTGCATCGCCCGAGCTACCTCGATTACATCGGCATCAAGCGCTTCAATGAAAACGGCGAGGTGATCGGCGAGCGGCGTTTCCTCGGCCTTTTCACATCAAGCGCGTACTCGCGCTCGCCGCGGGACATTCCGCTCCTGCGGCAGAAGGTCGAGCAGGTGATGCTGCGCTCGCGCCTGCCGTTCAACTCGCACGCGGGCAAGGCGCTGCTGCACATTCTCGAAACCTTTCCGCGCGACGAACTGCTGCAGGCGTCGGTCGACGAACTGTTCGCAACGGCGACGGGCGTGCAGCAATTGCAGGAGCGCCAGCGCGTCAAGGTGTTCATTCGCCGCGACAGTTTCGGGCGCTATTTCTCCTGCCTGATCTACGTGCCGCGCGATCGCTACAACACGCAGGTGCGCGAGAAGATCCAGGCGCTGCTGCGTGAACGCCTGAACGGCATTGAAGTCGAATCATCCGCGCAGATCTCCGAGTCGGTGCTCGCGCGCGTACACATGATCGTGCGCACCACACCATGGCAGTTCCCGGAATACGACGTGAATGCCATCGAGCTCGAACTCGAGGAAATCGTTCGCTCGTGGCTCGACAAGCTTCGCGATGCTTCCGTTGCGATGTACGGCGAGGAGCGCGGCCTGAAGCTGTTCCACCGATTCGGCGAATTCCTTCCGCCTGCATATCGCGAAGACGTGAAGCCGAAGGCGGCGGCGTTCGATCTCGAGCAGATGGACCGGCTGAAGTGCGAGCAGGACCTGCACATGAGCCTGTACCGGCCACAGCACAATCCAAACGGACTGTGGCGGTTCAAGATATTCCACGCCGAGCAGCCGCTGCCGATCTCCGACGTGCTGCCGATGCTGGAAAACACGGGTCTGAAGGTCATCTCGGAGCGTCCCTACGAAGTCGATCTCACGGACGGTTCCATCGTCTGGATCCAGGACTTCGACATCATCTACAGCACGACGCAGCAGATCCAGCCGGAGGACGTGAAGAACATCTTCCAGGATGCCTTTGCGAACGTCTGGCTCGGCGTCGCGGAAAACGACGGCTTCAACCGTCTCGTGCTCGCCGCGCGCATGGAATGGCGGCAGGTCGCGCTGATGCGCGCCTACTGCAAGTACCTGCTGCAGACGGGACTGCCGTTCTCGCAGGCGTACATGGAGCGCACGCTTGTCACCAACGCGAACATCACGCAGCAGCTGGTTGCATTGTTCGAGACGCGCTTCGATCCGAAGCGGAACAAGGGCCGGGATGCAGCGGCAGAGCAGATCGTTGCGGAGATTCGCGCCGCACTCGAAGGCGTATCCAGCCTGGACGACGATCGCATCCTGCGCGCGTTCCTGAATCTGATCAACGCGACCCTGCGCACGAACTATTACCAGCCGCGGGAAGACGGAAGCGCGAAGGAATACATTTCGTTCAAGTTCGACCCCCAGCGCATTCCCGAACTGCCGCTGCCGCGACCGATGTTCGAAATCTGGGTGTATTCGCCGCGCGTCGAAGGCGTGCACCTGCGCGGCGGCAAGGTTGCCCGCGGCGGCCTGCGCTGGTCGGATCGCCGCGAGGACTTCCGCACGGAAATTCTCGGCCTGATGAAGGCGCAGCAGGTCAAGAACACGCTCATCGTGCCCGTGGGTTCGAAGGGCGGCTTCGTGGTGAAGCGTCCGCCCGCCGGCGGCGATCGCGAAGCGATGCTGAAGGAAGGCGTGGAATGCTACCGCACGTTCCTGCGCGGCATGCTCGACATCACCGACAACATCGTCGATGGCAAGATTCGCGCACCGCAGGCCGTCGTGCGCCATGACGAGGACGATCCCTATCTCGTCGTTGCCGCGGACAAGGGCACGGCATCGTTCTCCGACTACGCAAACGGCGTGGCCGCGGAGTACGGCTTCTGGCTCGGCGATGCGTTCGCATCCGGCGGCTCCGCCGGCTACGACCACAAGGAGATGGGCATCACCGCCCGGGGCGCGTGGGTGTCGGTGATGCGGCATTTCCGCGAGCTCGGCCACGACACGCAGCGCCAGCCGTTCACCGTGGTCGGTATCGGCGACATGTCGGGCGACGTGTTCGGCAACGGCATGCTGCAATCCGATCAGATCAAGCTGATCGCGGCCTTCGATCATCGGCACGTCTTCGTCGATCCCGACCCGGATCCCGCGGCAAGCTACGCCGAGCGAAAGCGCCTTTTCGAGCTGCCGGGATCGAGCTGGGACGACTACGATCGGGCGAAGCTCTCGTCCGGCGGCGGCGTGTACTCCCGGCAGAGCAAGTCGATCACGCTTTCCGCCGCGGCGCGCGACGCGCTCGGCATCACGGCGGCGACCGTGACGCCGCCGGAGCTGATCCGCGCCGTGCTCGCCGCCCCCGTCGA
>CAZRFE010000161.1:0-2404 GCA_964599565.1 uncultured Gammaproteobacteria bacterium | reverse complement strand
CCTCGATCATCCGCGCGCTGCGCGAGACGTGCACGCGCGTGTATTCCGCGCCGTGGCGATGCCGCGTGTCGTGCGTGCGGCGCAGGTAACCGGCATCGTGAAACAGCGCCGTGATCAGGCCGACGGCGGCGCGCTCGGGCCCGAGCCTGCGGGCGTGCGTGTCGTCGGCGCGCTCGTAACCGTGGATCAGCCGCATCATCGCGAGCGTGACGTCGAGCGTGTGCTGCAGGTCGTGGTAGGTCGTCTCGACGCCGTGAAAGCCGTCGGTCTCGCCGCGGAACGCAAGCTCGAACCCGCGGAACGCGGTTTCGACGGGCCGGAAATCGGCGCGGGGATAGAGCGAGGAAAACAGCTCCGCAACGGCGCCGCAGACGGCGGCGGGATCGCTCACCTGCACGGCATTGGTAACGTCATGATCGCTGCGGCGTTCGCGCACGGATTCCCCCCTTGCCAACCTTGTTGCCCACGTCTTCCCCAAGACGTGAACAGGCGAACAAGCTTATGTGAAAGATGGGTGAGAACCAACGAGATGGCAAGAAAACGTGACAAGTCTCACAGCTTGAGCGTCACCAGCGCCGGTGCGTGATCCGAGGGCCGCTCCCAGCTCCGCGGTGTGCGATCGATGCTGGCGGACAGACAGAGCGCCGCGAGCGGCCGGCTGAGCAGCACGAGATCAATGCGCAGGCCGCGATTGCGGCGAAACCCGGCGGCCCGGTAATCCCACCAGGAAAAGCTGTTCTCGTCCTGCTCGAACAGGCGAAAGGAATCCGCGAGACCGAGGTCCAGCAGCCGCGCGAGCGCTGCCTTCTCCGGCTCCGAGAAGAGAATCCTGCCGCGCCATTCCTCGGGATCGTGGACGTCCGCATCTTCCGGTGCGATGTTGAAATCGCCGAGCACGACGAGATTGGGATGGCGGCGTATCTCGTCCGCGACCGCAACCGCCAGGTGCTCCAGCCAGCGCAGCTTGTAGGCGTACTTGTCGGAGCCGACTTCCTGGCCGTTCGGCACGTAAAGATTGAGGATGCGCACGCCGTTGACCGTCGCGGCGAGGACGCGCGCCTGTTCGTCGGGAAAGCCCGCAATCCCGATCTCGGCGTCGGCCGGCGGCGTGCGGCTGAGAATCGCAACGCCGTTGTACGTCGGCTGCCCGTGGAAGACCGCCTCGTAACCGGCCGCCGCAAGCTCCGCGACGGGGAAGCGGTCATCGGTGAGCTTGGTTTCCTGGATGGCGAGCACGTCGGGCGTTTCGGCTGCCAGCCAGTCCAGCACCTGCGGCAGCCGCACGCGCAGGGAATTCACGTTCCAGGTCGCGATCTTCATGGGAGTCCTTAAAGTTCAAGGCCGTGGTAGCGCCGGCTCAGGCGACGGCGCGCGTTCAGCATGCCGAACCACGCGCCAAGCAGCGCAATGCCCACCGCCAGGATGGCGGCAACGGCGATATCCCTGGCCGCGAATCGCGCGGCGCTGCCGCCCGCTTCTTCCGGCTGGCGGCTCGCGAGCAGGCGCGCGGCGTCCTGGTTCATCTGCTGCGCCATCTCGAGCTCCGCGACGCGGTTTCGCAGCCGGCCGAGCGCTGTCTCCGCTGCGGCGAGCTGTTCCTGCAACCGCTCGCGCTCCGCCTGCAGGGCCGCTGCCTGGTCCGCGCCCGAATCGCGCGCGCTGGCGGTGGCCTGCTGCGCCTGTCGCAGCCGCGCCTGGGCGGTGGTGAGTTCGCTTCTTGCTGTCGCGAGGTCCGCGCCAAGCCGCGCGATTTCCTCCTCCAGCGCCGCGACGCGCGCACCGCCCGGTGCACTCGCGGTCTGGTCGGTGTCCCGGACCCAGCCCTGCACACCGTCGGCGAGCTGCACGTTCACGAAACCGGGCTGGCGGGCGAGCACGACGAGCGCATCGCCGGGCGTCAACTGGCGGATGACGACCGCGTCCGCGGACGGCGTGGAGAACAGGGGAACGGCGGGCTGCGCACGGACATACGCCGTTTCCACGGCGGCCTGGGCCACAGGCATGAGCAGCAGCGCCACGAACAGCGCGCCAATCGACCTCGACATGAATTTTCCCCCCGGTTCAGCCCACGGCGTCGATACCGTGATGCCGCAGGAAAGCGTCGTCCACCGGCGGGCGGCCGCGGAAATCCTCGAACAGCTGTCCGGCGTCCGCGCTGCCGCCCTTCTCCAGGATCGCATTCAGGAAGCGCATGCCGGTGCGCCGATCGAACAGCCCGGCTTCCTCGAACGCCGCGAAGGCATCGGCGGACATCACTTCCGCCCACAGGTAACTGTAATAGCCCGCCGCGTAACCGCCCGCAAAGATGTGCGAAAACCCGTGCGCGAAGCGGTTGAACGCCGGCGCCGGCACCACCGCGGCCTCGTCACGCGCGGCATGCAGCACGGCTTCGAAATCCATCGTT
>CAZRFE010000160.1:0-2479 GCA_964599565.1 uncultured Gammaproteobacteria bacterium | reverse complement strand
GGGCGGTTCTCCTGCGTTTCCTCGCGGCAGGTCACAAGGCCATCGCGCGCGAGTGCGGTCAGTGCCGGATAGATGGAGCCGAAGCCGCCGACATAGAAGTATTTGAAGACTTCCTCGAAGTACTTCTTGATGTCGTAACCGGAAGCCTCACCCTCGGTGAGAATTCCAAGGCAAAGCGTCTTGATGTCCATCGGCCATGGGAGCGGTTCGGAGGGCCGGCATCATATATCGGCCAGATATATCAGGCAAACATGAAGGTTTGGTTAAACCGGCGGAAGAGCGGAAATCCACTAATTATTAATAGACGTTGCGGGTCAGAAGGTTTCCTTGATCTGCACGGACAGCAGCCAGTCCGATATTCCCTCGGTTTCGCGCAGCGGAAAGGCGAGGTCGATGTGCAGGATGTTGCCGGCATAGGCGCGTGACGAGGCGAGCCGCAGCCCCAGTCCGGCATCGGCAAGAAACCGGCTCTCGCCCTGTGCGTCCCACGACTGGCCGGCATCAATGAAGGTCGCGAAACCGACGCGCAGCAGGCGGAAGGGATGCCAGTCAGTGAAGAAACGCTGCTCGAGCTGCACGAGGCTGCGCCGCTCGCCGCGCAGAAAATGCAGCGGATAGCCGCGCAGGCCCGTCATGCCGTCCGAATACACCGGCTGGTCGAACGGACGGTGGATGCCCGCTTCGTAGAACAGCCGGCCGTAATGCGCATACCGTGCGGAGAGCACGTTGTGGTATTCGAGATCGAGCGAACCCGTGGTGTTCTCCCAGCCGCTGTCGTCGCGCCAGTAGCCTGTGCCACCGATCGCGAGCCGGAGCACGTGGTGTTCGCCGCGCGCAAGGTTCCAGCGCCCGCCGAGGCTGAGCACGGCGTGGTCTTCCCGTGCGCCGAGTTCCGCGCGTGACCAGCCGAGCCGGACGAACGAGACCGAACCGAAGTTGATGTCCTCGGTGATGGACATCGAGTTGAAGTTGTGCCGCGTTTCGTAGTCCGGCCGTTCGTGCTGCCACTCGATCCACGGATACGCGTACTGCCGGTCGGCGGGGAAAGGTTCGGCTGGAACGGTGAATGCGTTGTCCATGAATGCGGACTTCGACACCGTCGCGCCCGCGAGCCATCGCGTGATGCCGCCGCCGGCAAGACCTGACGATGTGCCGAGCCACGCCTCGGCAAGCGAACGGTCGTGGACGAACTGATTGGTGAGCTCGGTATGCTGGTAGAGCTTCTCGACGAGTTCCGCGGCTTCGTAGCGCATGCCCGCCGCCCAGCGCGTATCCAGCGAAAAGAACGGCCGTTCCAGGATGAAGACGTTCTGCTGGCCGTCATCCGTGTCGTTGTGCTCGACGCGCAGTTCCGCGCGGCTGCCGAACAGCGCGGGATCGTCGTAGATGCTTTTGATGGAATCGCGTTCGAAGCCGCTTTCGTGTTCCACCGACAGCCGCTTGCCGAATCCGAACAGGTTGGTTTCGCGGACCGTGAACGAACTTGCGTTGTGACCGCCCTTGCGCGAGAAGCTGACGGACGGCTGCAGCGACCAGACGTCGCGCGTGACCACCAGCACGTCGACTTCGTTGCCGCAGACGCGAACGGGAAGCACGCGCGCGTCGTGGAAATAGCGCTTTCCCCGCAGCAGGCGCGCGCTTTCCTTCAGCGCGTTTTCGTCGTAGCGGTCGCCCGGTGCAAACAGCAGGTCATTGGCGACGACCGACTCGCGTGTCCGAAGGTGCAGCTTGTTGACCGCGCCGAACAGCGCGTTGTCGGCCGCCTCCGTCGCTTCATCGAACACGTCGTGGCGCTCGATGTGCACGCGGCGGATGATCGCGTCCCGCGGAATCGACGCGGCGAATTCCTCCGGAAACGCGATCGATGAAACGTCGAAGGTGTTTTCGCTCGCGATCGCGAGCTCGCGGCAGGCATCCGTTTCCGCCGCGATGCACGGGCTCGCGAGCGCGCCGCAGATCATCCATGCAAGGGCGTTCGTCCGTGCCGCGCTCACCGTCATTCGCCCGACGTGTCGTCCGGCAGGCGGTACCAGCGGTTGCGGTAGGCGAGCCGCGGCCACTCGGTGTGCGAGAGCGCCATCTCGAGCAACGCGGGATCGAGTGCAGTTGCCACCAGCGAGCCGTCGTAACGGAACTGCAGCGGCGGCTTGTCCTTCTGGAAGACGATCACGTCGTCGTTCTGCCCGGTGATCTGACGGTAAGCGATGTTGGCGCCGTACTGCATGACGCTGCGCGGCGGAATGGCAGCGATGTCAGCGCGCAGCAGATCCACGCCGGTTGCGGGATGCGCGGCGTTCACGCCGAGCAGCGGCAGCAGCGTGGGGATCAGGTCGACCTGGCTCGCGAGCCGGTCGTAGCGCTGCGGTTCGATGCCAGCGCCGAGAATCAGCGCGGGAATGTGATAGCGCTCGATCGGCACGAGTTCCGCGCCGTGAACGCGCGAGTCGTGATCGGCGACGACAAGAAACACCGTGTCGTT
>CAZRFE010000159.1:0-2500 GCA_964599565.1 uncultured Gammaproteobacteria bacterium | reverse complement strand
GACGATCCCGGCTACTACGAGAAGTTCTACTTCACGCCGGGCGACATCGGCTTCGAGCCGATACAGACCTCCGTCGGCAAGCTCGGCGTGCTCGTGTGCTGGGACCAGTGGTATCCCGAAGGCGCGCGCCTCATGGCGCTCGCCGGCGCGGAACTCCTTTTATATCCGACCGCGATCGGCTGGGTGGACGAGGACGCGAAGGACGAACAGGCGCGCCAGCGCGATGCATGGATCATCTCGCAGCGCGGCCATGCGGTTGCGAATGGTCTTCCCGTGATTTCCTGCAATCGCGTCGGTCATGAAGCCGATCCCTCGGGCGTCACGAGCGGCATCACGTTCTGGGGTTCAAGCTTCGTCGCCGGTCCGCAGGGCGAGATTCTTGCCGAAGCACCCGTCGATGAAGCGACGAATCTCGTCGTCGATGTCGACATGCGCCGCTCCGAGGACGTGCGCCGCATCTGGCCGTTCCTGCGCGATCGCAGGATCGAAGCGTACGGCGACATTCTCAAGCGCTACCGCGACTGAGCAGGAATCGTTCGCGAATGCAGAAGGCGGCCGCACGGCCGCCTTTTTTATGCATGCATTTCAACGTTGAACACGTTGCACTCGCCGCCCATCGCGCGTGCAACATGGAACATGTGCATACGATATGTAATATATTGCGCGTCATTGCACGCCAGCGGACGCGGTGTGCGCCCGGCGCAGACATGGAGGTGACCGGTCCGGCATCAACGACGGGAGTCATCATGGCAGCAACTGACGCAGCGGCCGCAAGCGGCGACATCGGCAGAACACTGCCGCCCCGCGGTGCGTTCGCCTCGGCGCTTTATCCCATGCGCCTTCTCGGCGTGGGCACCTGCATCGTCATCAGCAGTCTTTACCTTCTGCATTTCGGCACCGTCACGGGCTGGCATGTCTTCCTGCTCGTTCTTGCGCTCGCCTACCCGCACGTCTCGCGCTACCTGTCGCTGCGCATCGAATCGCGCAAGCGCCTGGAATACATCAGCGTGCTGGTGGACGCGTTCATCCTCGGCTCGACGGTGTATGTCGTTGCGTTCTCCGATGTCGTGATGCTCGCGCTGCTCACCGTCGCGCTCGCGAACGGCATGGCGCTCGGCGGCGCGCGGCTGATGGCTGCGTGCGCGATCAGCAGCGGTCTCGGCATCGCGCTTCCCGCCTCCGGCTACGGCATACCCGCCGTCGCCGGAGAACTCGTGATCATGAACGTGCTCGCCGGCGTGTTCCTGCTCTTCTACTTCATCATGTTCGCCTCGGTCGCGAATCGCCGCGCGCGGCTGCTGCGCGAGTCGCGCCACGAAGTGCGCCGCCAGAAGGCGGATATCGAAATCGAGAAGCGCAAGTCCGATGGCCTGCTCTGGGCGCTGCTGCCCGGTGCGCTCGTCGACGACGTCCATGCCGGATACAAGCCATCGCCGGCCGAATACCCGGACGTGACGCTCGTCGCCGCACGCGTCGCCGGGCTCGCCGATGCGATAGCCGCACATGGCGCGGAACATGCGCTGGCGGAACTCGATCACTGCCTGAAAGTTTTCGACGAGATCGTCCAGCGTCACGGCCTCGAGCCGTATCGCATCCTCGGTGAACACTATCTCGCGGTGGCGGGCGCGCCGGACAGCGAGCGGCGTTTCGATGCCGGCGCCGCAACGCGCGAGATGCGCGACTTCATCCGCGCGCGCGCTGAAACGCAACAGCTGAACGGCAACGCGGCACTTGAATTCGCGTTCGCCGTGCATCGCGGTGCGGCATGGGGCGGACTCGTGCATGCACGGCGCTTCGGTTTCGAACTCTGGGGCGGCGTGCTTGATCGCGCCATCGATGCCAGCCGCCGTGCAGCGCCCGGCGAGATCGCGGAACACGCATCATGAACGTTCGCGCGCGCGAAGCGCTTCAGCATGCGGCCAAGCGCATCTTCGGCGAGGCGTCCGATGCGCTCATGGCGGAAGTCGAAGCGGCGCTGGAAATCGTGCACATGGCGCGCGGACAGATGCTGTACCGCCAGGGCGAGGCCGGTGACGGCATGCACATCCTGCTGACGGGACGGCTTACGGTGCATGTCGGCAACGAAAGCGGCGGCGAGCGTCACGTCGGCGATCTGCGTCCGGGCGATGTCGTCGGCGAGATCGCGCTGTTCACCGGCGGGCAGCGCGGCGCAACTGTCGTCGCACAGCGCGACAGCACGCTCGCGCATTTCTCGCAGGCGCGCTTCGAGGCGGTGACGGAACGCTACCCGCAGGTAAGCCGCACGCTCGCACGCTTCATCATCGAACGCCTCTCCGAGACGCAGCAGCGCGATCGCACAGACGACGCGCGTCTCGGACTGATCGCCGTCGTGCCGCTGGACGACGGCGTGAACACCTACGCATTTGCATCGCACCTGCAGCTTGCGCTGCTGCGCTTCGGGACAACCGCGCTTGTCGGTCCGCGCGCGGTTGCAGCAAGACTCGGCAATGATCTCGGCATTCACGCCGACGGTTCCGCG
>CAZRFE010000158.1:0-2554 GCA_964599565.1 uncultured Gammaproteobacteria bacterium | reverse complement strand
GCTCGACTTCAATGGTGAAGTCCACGTGACCCGGGGTGTCGATGATGTTGATGCGATGCTGTTCGAACTGCTGGTCCATGCCCTGCCAGAAGCAGGTCGTCGCGGCAGACGTGATCGTGATGCCACGCTCCTGTTCCTGTTCCATCCAGTCCATGGTGGCAGCACCATCGTGCACTTCGCCAATCTTGTGCGACACGCCGGTGTAGAAAAGAACGCGCTCTGTCGTCGTGGTCTTACCGGCATCGATGTGAGCCATGATGCCGATATTGCGATAGCGCTCGAGTGGGTGCTTGCGTGCCACAGTAGTTAACCTCGATGAATCTTCGTGTAATTACCAGCGGTAATGCGAGAAGGCCTTGTTGGCCTCGGCCATGCGATGCACGTCTTCGCGCTTCTTCACGGCGGTGCCGCGGTTCTCGGATGCTTCGATCAGCTCGGCGGCAAGGCGGGCAGCCATGCTCTTCTCCGGACGCTTGCGTGCCGCATCGATGGTCCAGCGCATGGCGAGCGCGGTCTGGCGAACCGGACGCACCTCGACCGGCACCTGGTAGGTGGCGCCGCCGACACGACGTGACTTCACCTCGACCATCGGGCGCACGTTGTCCAGCCCCTTCTTGAGGACGTCCAGCGCGTTATCGCCTTTCTTCTTGCCGGCGATGTTGTCCAGCGCGCCATAGACGATGCGCTCGGCAACCGACTTCTTGCCGTCTTCCATGATCATGTTCATGAACTTGGCAAGCAGCTCCGACCCGAATTTCGGATCCGGCAATATCTCGCGCTTCTCAGCTCGGTTTCTTCTCGACATTTCGCTTACCTGTCAGTATCAGGACTTGGGCCGCTTGGCGCCGTACTTGGAGCGCGCCTGGCGACGGTCGTTCACGCCTGCGCAGTCCAGCGAGCCGCGAACCGTGTGATAACGCACACCCGGCAGGTCCTTCACACGGCCGCCGCGGATGAGAACGACGCTGTGTTCCTGCAGGTTGTGGCCTTCGCCGCCGATGTACGACGACACTTCGTAACCGTTTGTCAGGCGCACGCGCGCAACCTTGCGCAGGGCGGAGTTCGGCTTCTTCGGGGTCGTGGTGTACACACGCGTGCATACGCCGCGCTTCTGCGGCGATCCCTGCAGCGCGGGCACGGTGCTCTTTTCCGTCCGGCTCTTGCGCGGCTTGCGGACAAGCTGGTTGGTTGTGGCCATCTAACGCTCTCTTTGACGTTCGAAAATTCGGATATTCGGCTTGTTTCAAGGGGTTATGCCGTCGCTCTGGCACACCCGGAAGAAACGACAGGCCGGTTATTGGCCGGCCTGTCCGTAGAGCCGCACGATTCTAGAGATGGCCCCCGGGGGTGTCAAGCAACCACCGGGAGCCAACCCGTTCTCAGCTTTCGCTGGGCGTCGACTCCGACGGGACATCGGCGCCTTCGCCGCCGGCGACCACGGTCTCCGGCAAGCCTTCAGCAACGGCCGTACCCAGCTCCGGGAACTCCTCGCCCTGGTCACGCCGGCGACGGCGGTCCTGGTGGTAGGCGAACCCGGTACCCGCCGGAATAAGGCGGCCAACGATGACGTTTTCCTTCAGGCCGCGCAGGTCGTCCTTCAGTCCGCGCACCGCAGCTTCGGTAAGCACGCGCGTGGTCTCCTGGAATGACGCCGCCGAGATGAAGGATTCCGTCGCCAGCGATGCCTTGGTGATGCCGAGCAGCACCGGCTCGAAGTTCGCGGGAGCCTTGTCTTCTTCGCTCAGGCGTTCGTTTTCTTCCTGCACGCGCGCCATGTCGACCTGCTCGCCGTGGAGGAACTTCGACTCGCCGGATTCCGTGACTTCAACCTTGCGCAGCATCTGGCGGATGATCACCTCGATGTGCTTGTCGTTGATCTTCACGCCCTGCAGGCGGTAGACGTCCTGGATTTCCTTGACGAGGTAGTCGGCAAGGTCCGTGACGCCGAGCAGTCGCAGGATGTCGTGCGGGTTCGGCTCGCCATCGGCGATCGTCTCGCCCTTCTCGACGTGCTCGCCTTCGAACACCGTCATCTGGCGCCACTTCGGAATCAGCGTCTCGTGCTGCTCGCCGTTTTCATCCGTGATGATGACGCGCTGCTTGCCCTTGGTGTCCTTGCCGAACGAGATCGTGCCGGTCCGCTCGGCGAGAATCGCGGGTTCCTTCGGCTTGCGCGCTTCGAACAGATCCGCGACACGCGGCAGACCGCCGGTGATGTCGCGCGTCTTCGACGATTCCTGCGGAATGCGCGCGAGCACGTCGCCCACGCCGACCTGCGCGCCGTCTTCGACGGACACGATCGCGCCGCCAGGCAGTGCATAGTGCGCCGGGATGTCCGTGCCGGCGATCTTCACTTCCTTGCCCTTGGCATCGATGAGCTTGATGGCGGGGCGCAGGTCCTTGCCCTGCGTACCGCGTTGCTTCGGATCGGTCACGACGATCGACGACAGACCCGTGATCTCGTCGGTCTGGCGGTTCACCGTGATGCCGTCGATGAAATCCTCGAACACGAGCTTGCCCGCCACTTCCGTGACGATCGGATGCGTGTGCGGAT
>CAZRFE010000157.1:0-2566 GCA_964599565.1 uncultured Gammaproteobacteria bacterium | reverse complement strand
CGCTGCACTACTACGAAACCGTGCTGCGCGAAGGCACGCAGAAGAACATCATCGATACGCTGCAGACGCGCGACGAGCTGTACCAGCATCTCGACTACTACAGCTACGAGCGCAAGCTCGACGAATTGTTCGCAAAAAAATAACGTCGCCGATTCGGCGATCCTGAAATTGAACTGACGACCAGGTAAGGCTGAGGGATTTTTTCGAGAGACAGGGCGCAGTGGCCTCTGAGCAGCGGAGTTACCGGTTGTGTAATGAGCAGCGAAGCGGGCAGCGCAACGCAGTATCCCGGAAAAAGATCCAGCCGCGGGGAGAATCAAGATGGCAGAAGCAAAAGTGCAAACGAACACCGCCGGCCTCGCAGGCATTACCGCCGGTGAAACCGCGATCTGTACCGTCGGCAAGGAAGGCGCGGGCCTCACCTACCGCGGCTACGACATCTACGACATGACCGAGAAGGGCACGTTCGAGGAAGTCGCGTATCTCCTTCTGCACGGAAACCTGCCGAACAAGGCAGAGCTGCGCGCGTTCAAGAACCGCCTGATGAAGAACCGCAAGCTGCCGAAGCCGCTGCTGAAAACGCTGGAAATGATCCCCGCGAACACGCATCCGATGGACGTGATGCGCACGGGCTGCTCGATGCTCGGCAACCTCGAACCCGAGAAGACCGATTTCTCCAACCAGGTGAAGATCGCCGAACGACTGCTCGCGGCGTTCCCGGGCATCGTCGTTTACTGGTGGCGCTTCCACGAAGAAGGCAAGCGCATCAACACCGAGACGAAGCAGGACACGACAGCGGGCCACTTCCTGCAGCTTCTGCACGGGAAGAAGCCGAAGGAGTCGCACGTCAAGGCGATGGATTCCTCGCTCATTCTCTATGCGGAGCACGAATTCAACGCATCCACGTTCACCGCGCGCGTCATCACCGCAACGCTGTCCGATTTCCACTCCGCCGTGACGGGTGCGATCGGCGCGCTGCGCGGTCCGCTGCATGGCGGTGCGAACGAAGCGGCGATGGAACTGATCCGCAAGTTCAAGACGCCGGAAGCGGCGACCACGGGCGTGAAGAAGATGCTCGAAGAGAAAGCGAAGATCATGGGCTTCGGTCATCGCGTCTACAAGGAATTCGATCCGCGCAACAAGGTCATCAAGGAATGGGCGCGCCAGCTCGGTGAAGAAGTGAAGGACAAGCGCTTCTTCCCGGTTTCCGAAGCGATCGAGAAAGTCATGTGGGATGAGAAGAAGATCTTCCCGAACCTCGACTTCTATTCCGCTTCGGCCTATCACTTCATGGGCATTCCGACAGAACTGTTCACGCCGATCTTCGTCATGTCGCGCATCACCGGCTGGGCCGCGCACATCATGGAACAGCGCGCGAACAATCGCCTGATTCGTCCGGCCGCCGACTACACGGGTCCGGGTCTCAAGCGCTGGACGGCGATCGAGAATCGCGCCGCGAGCAAGCCGAAGAAGAAGACGGCGAAGAAGGCGTAGGACTGCCGCAAACCGTGAGGGTAATGCCATGCTGAGAATTCTCGTTGCCGCCATCGTGCTGCTTGTCGCCGCCTACTTCTACCTCAACCAGGACGGCGAGGACGCGCGCGTGCTGGAAACGCAGCAGCAGGCGCTCGACAAGGCGAAGGCGGTCGAGCAAACCGTGCAGGACCAGGCCGATGCGCTGAGGAAGCAGATCGACGAGCAGACAGGCGCTGCCGGTGACGATGACGGCCAGCCCTGATTTTCGCGCCGCCGCGGCGCGCGATCTCGCCGATGTGCAGGCATTGCTGGAAAGCACGGGACTGCCGTTTGAAGACCTGGATGAAAACGCCATGCAGGATTTCATCGTCCTGCACGGCGCACGCGGCCGGTTGCTTGCGACCGGTGGCATCGAGGTTCATGGCGCGGATGCCTTGTTGCGGTCCGTTGCCGTGGCGGACGCGGCGCGCGGCGGCGGTCTCGGCAGAACGATCACGGCAATGCTGGAAGATCACGCGCGCAGCAGCGGCGTTCGCACGCTTTACCTGCTGACGACAACGGCGGCGGATTTCTTCCCGCGTCTCGGATACCGCGTATCCGAACGTCACGATGTGCCGGCCTTGATCGCACAGAGCGCAGAATTCGCATCGCTGTGTCCGGCGAGCGCGGTCTGCATGAAGAAGAACCTGGAGTAACGCATGCCCGGCGTACTGTCCCTGGCGAGTTACCTGTCGGCGATGCTTGCAACCGGCATGTTCTGGTTCGGCCTTGCGCACGATTCCATGCTGGTGCGCATTGCCGGTGCCGCGATCGCGACCTTCGGCATCTGGGTCGCGGAAAGCGCAGAGCGCCGCACGCGTTCATCGCGTGCATCACAGGCAGCCACACTGAACGGCCTGCTGCTCCTCGTCATGACGATGATCTCGCTGTACCTGCATTTCGCGGATTGACGATTTTCATTCACATCATTTCGAACTTCACGCATCAAAGGAAAGGTAGAGAAGAATGTCCGCACACGACATGAAATCCGCGAAACGCCCGGACCCGGAGAAGGTCCTGGTCGATATTGCCGACTACGTCATCAACTACG
>CAZRFE010000156.1:0-2681 GCA_964599565.1 uncultured Gammaproteobacteria bacterium | reverse complement strand
GCTTCGGGACGGGTTGATATACCGCAACGAGGTGTTCTTCGATCGCACGGCGTGGCAGGCGGCTGGGTTATAAGCCAAATCGTTGCAGTCGGCTTGTAACCGGCAATTGATTACTGAAGCTTCAACATGGATCGGAATGTTTCGAACTTCGTGATTTCTCCTTCCGCTTTCGCCCAGCGGTGAATCTCCTTGATAACCACCGGCTGCGAACGGGCGACGAGCAACGCCTGTTCCAGCGCCTGACGATCGTTCCAGTGGAAGAACGCGGCGAGGCGATCCTTCACGCAGTCGGTTGGCGAGAGCAGGCGAAGGCTTCCTGTCCTGGTCGGCCGGATCACGGTCTCATGCACGGGCTCGTCGCCCACGGCGAGCGGACCGCTCGGAAACTCGATGACGAAGTCCGTCTGCGGGTGAACGAAATACCGGCCATCCTCGGTGAAGCCGAGTCCCCGCAGCACGGCACGGATTTCCCGTCTCGGCACGGTGCCTTGCTCGATGAAGTCCAGATCCTTCGATACGTACGCGCCATTCGACCACACGGCGACACAACCGCCGCCGGTCAGCGTGACGACGACCCCCGCATCCGCGAGCGACTGGGAGACGAAGCCGGCCAGCTCTTCGGGTGACATCCGCGCAATGGATTTCAAAGCGGCTTGCCCCGCCGCCGTGGACGCCTGCGTCCACCCGTCAGACGCGCCAGTTCTTCCGGCGGATAGAACTCAAGCATGCGTTCGATCAGCGCGACCAGTTCCTTGCGCAGCGGCCAGCGCGGGTTGAACTCATAAAGGCGGGTGCGCCCTTCCTGCCGTGAGACGAGCACGCCGCCGGCCTCGAGATTGTCGAGCTGCACCTGGATGTTGCGCAGGTTCGTGTCGAAGAATTGCGCCATCGCGCGCGCGTAACCCTCGCCGTTCACGAAGAGATAGACGAGCACGCGTTCCTTGTTGATGGAGCCGAACAGGTTTTCCAGCATCGACTAATACCTTTAGTCATATGGCTAAAATAATTAGTCTATTAACGTCGGGCTGTCAAGCCGGCTTGCCTCGACAGGATCAGGTCACGGATCGTGTTCCATCCACTGATCTTCGACGGCCGCAAGCATCCGCTCCGCCTCGCCCTTCTGTCCGCTGAAGAAATGTCCGAGTTCCGCGGTGAACACCTGGATCGCGATCGCCACGCCGGCGAGCTCGGAATGACGTTCGTCCGAATACTCGAAGACGATGTTGTCGAGCGCGTGGGCGAGACCGTCGAGGGCGTGGGCGGTGACGGAGGGTTGGAGCGGCCAGTGAGGTTGTTTCAGTGCAGGCATATTCATTCCTTGATTTGTCCAGCGCGCATCCTGCAAAAAAAATCCAGGGATTTCGTGTGAAATTCACACACAGGCGGCGGAAATTTCTCGAAGGAGAAAAGACAAATCGACGATTCAGGCTTGAATTGCGTGTGGGTTTGTCTACAATTCGCTCGGGCTTGGCCCACGAGGTCTCCGCGAGGTGGCCGCCGCAAAGGCTCGAACGAAGGTTCGGGCCTTTGTCGTTCAGGGTCGCTAAGAAACGGCCTTTACCAGCTCAAAGCAGCTGTATTTACATCCCCGATGCAGCTGTTCCGCCTGATTCAGGTTGTTACCAACGATCTTGCCGCTTTCTGCGAGCTTTAGATAAGGCAGATAGTTTGGGTTGTACCCGCCCTTCGCCAATGGCCACAGAAAAAGGTCGGCAATCTGAACCATCGGCGACGACTTGTATTTGAATTTCAACTCATACAGCGTATTTGCAAACTGCGTTGAATTTAAGGGCGAGTAAGCGGCAGCGGCGTCAGCGCTGAAAGGGTGACCCGAGTTTCGCAGCTCGCTCCAGTAGCGTTTTAATCTTTCATCATCTTTTTTTGAGCATCTTTCGGGATAGACGTTAAGCCTTGCATCCTTTGCAATAGCTTCTTTTGTCGCTCGCTCTACGGCTATGGAAAAAGCGGTCTGACAAAGATGCCATTGACGTCGAGCATATTTTTCCCTGTATCGCGCGTCATAACCGGGCCTGTCGACGACGCAAGCCAACCCCAATACCGGAAGATCAATCAGCAGCGCAGTCAGCTCGAACATGAATTTTTCATATTGGATGTCGCCTCTGCGTAACCACGTAAAGTTTTCGGTGGAGTTTCTGATTTCTACCGAGTGAAGCGGGTAGTCCATGCCCCATTTTTCCTTGAACGATTCAACTTTCTCGCGCGCAATCTGTTCATCGTCCTCGTCAATGAGAATGCCACCCAGCGCGAAAAACTCATCACGATTTCTATTGAATGCAAGAGGGGCACGATTTGGTCGACGTGTTCCGCTGTCGTCCATGTAAAAATTCAGCTGCTTGACCACGGAAGTTCCTGCAAGGAATCAGTGGAAGCCGAGAATACGCACGCGAGCTACGCCCAGCAACGCCTCTCCGAGTCATGTCAATTCACCTGTGAGGCCTTCAAGCCTGGTTTCACTCCAAGGTCAGGTGAAGTTTGGCAGTTGTTTCTTGTTGCGAGGCTCGCAACTTACAGCTGCCGCCAGCCGTCGATGCCGGTCGCGATTGCGGCGAGGATCAGTGCAACACCCACTACACGATTGACGACCACACCGGCGGCAGGATTGCGCTGCATCCACTCGCGCAATCCACCGGCAACAACCGCGACGGCGCCGTAAACGCCGG
>CAZRFE010000155.1:0-2688 GCA_964599565.1 uncultured Gammaproteobacteria bacterium | reverse complement strand
ATATGAAAGGCCGCGAGAAATCGCGGCCTTTTTCATTCCTGGCGGTTTGATGTCTGGCAGGGAGCGTCGCGTTCGCTGTTGTCAACGCGGGGAAGGCCGGGCGTTCGATCCTCCTCCGCGCGACCCTATTCCGCATTTCGTCCGGTTCCCATGCTGATTTAATGCGTCCCGCACGCGACACACACCTTATATATAGCCATCGGTTACCGCCATTGGTTCCAGCATCGTTGCGTACCCCATCTGGGGGATGCGGTGCGTTTTTCCGTTCACTACACTCGGCTGGGGAGTATCGGCCGTGCGGGCGGCGGCTCCGCGTACAGACACCATAACGGCGCAGGCAAGAGCAGCGGTTTCCGCTGCCTGTTCCGCGCAGACGAATGGAGGGGGCCAATGAACGCGCATGACATGATGAAAATCAAAGCAGCGGCGGCACTGCTGCCGCTGATCCTGGTAGCAGGACTCACCGCATGCGGCGGCGGCGGTGGCGGCGGCAGTGAAGATGGCGGCAACGAGTCGCCGAGCGTGAACGCGGGCGATGCGCAGACTGTGCTCGCGGGCAGCACTGTCAAACTGGAAGCTACCGCGTCGGACGATGGCAGCATCGCTTCCTGGTCGTGGGTGCAGACCGATGACAATGCAGATGTCACGCTGTCGGCGAGCGATGACAGCTTCGCGGAATTCGAAGCGCCGTCCGTGACCGAGGAAACCGTGCTTGCGTTCGAGCTCACGGTGACCGATGACGAAGGCAAGACGGCAAAAGACACCGTCGAGATCACCGTGCTTCCCGCCGTGGGCTTGAGCGCGAAGGTCTACGACGGTCCGCTCGCCGGCGCGAAAGTGACGGTGACGGTCGGCGACCAGGTCTACACCGCAACGAGCGACGCGAACGGCGCGTTCACGCTGTTCATCGGCAGCCCGGATCCGGGCGCGATGATTCTCATTGAAGCGGTCGGCGGCGCCGACCAGGCGTTTGCCGAACTGATCAGCATTGCGGGCACGTTCGGAGCGCTTGTCGCTGCCGCGGGTGACGACGGCATGGTCGATGCTTCGGAAAGCGGCGCCGTCAACGTCACGAACATCTCAACGGCCAAGGCCGTGCTGATGATCGCCGCCAACGGCGACGAAATGCCGGCGGACGATGATGCGATCGGCGAACTGGAGAAGTCCATCGACAGCAACGCCATCCTTGAACTTGCGACCGTCATCAAGCTGGTCATCGATGAAGGCGCCGCGCTGCCCCAAGGCGTCGGCTCGACGCTCGATCTCGTGCGCGACAGCGACGCGACGGATGCGGTGATCGACGCCGCGGAAGCGGAATCGGCAGGTATCTTCCAGGACACGCTCAACGCGATTCTTGCAGATCCCGATCTCATGCCTTCCTTCAAGGCGGGTGCGGTGCCGAACCTGTATTTCGTGAATCGCGCGGGTTACTACATCTACGCGAATCGCGGCTACTTCCTGGAACTCTCGGAAGACGGTACCGGACATCTCTACGGCGATGGCTCCGAGCTCAGCGCTGCGTTCGCCTGGAGCATCGCGAATGGCGCGCTCGACATCGCGATTGCCGATGACGATCCCCTGGTGCAGAACCTCAGTTGCACCATAGAGGGCGTTCCCGAATCCTGCGTGCAGACGACCACTGACATCCGCATCCGCATGATCAGCGATGGCGCGTTGACGGATGCCATCAGCGTCACGCACAGCGGGACGATCGATTATTCCATCAGCAACGATCGTGACGGCGCGTTCAGCAACACCTACAACCGCCTTGGCATGGCGCCGGGTGCGCTCAAGAAGTTCACCACCGAAGATATCAGCGGCACCTGGAGTGCGCCGTTGTCCACGCACAACACGCTTGGCGTCGGTGCGGAATATGAAACGGGCCTGCTCACGTTCAATGAAGACGGAACGGGAATACGTGCCGCCGATGGTCTCGATTTCGACTGGACCATCGACGCCAACAGCGGCGTGCTCAGCATCCTGTTCGCCGATGGCGATCAGCTCGATGTCTACTGGCTGCGCGATGAGGGTGACATGGCCATCGACGCCATGTTCGTCATGAACACGGATGCAGGCGAAACGTACGCGCAACCGACCATGGCTGCAGAGGTTGACGACACGCTTGATGTGACGGAAACGGACGCTGACGGCACCTGGGATTACTTCGACAACCAGGATCTGGTCTATGTGCTGAACAGTGCGACGGACACCGCGATCGCGCGTTACCTGGATGCTGCCGGCGAAGTGACCGCGCAGTATCCGGCTGAACTCGCCTTTGACGGCACGAAGTTCGATGTCATTTCCTGGTATGACGTTTTTACGCCGGTATCCGACTGCACGGACGTTCCGAAGTGCTTCAAGGAATACGTCAGCAGCTGGTATCCGCTGTCGGTGGATGAAGCCGGGCGCATCTTCATCCTCGAAGTCGACAACCGCTGGACGTACGACGATGCCGCGCCGGGCGCGGACTACCAGGGCGTGCGGGACTATCACCATGCGCAGAACCGCTGGCTTGCGCCCGTTTCAGGTGAAACCGCGGGCATCACGGGCGGTGGCGGTGTGTACAAGCGCGCGGCGAGCGATGAACCGGCGCGCGGCGACCGCGTAAGACATCTCCTGGGCGATACCGCCGTGACAGGAACGCATCGCTGAGGGAAAGCTGCGTTGAGGAAGAAGAAGGGCCGCGCA
>CAZRFE010000154.1:0-2692 GCA_964599565.1 uncultured Gammaproteobacteria bacterium | reverse complement strand
TTTTCATTGCGAAGCTCGCGGGTCACGGGCCCGAAAATACGCGTACCGATCGGCTCCAGCTTGTTGTTCAGGAGCACGGCTGCATTCGTGTCAAAGCGGATGACCGAGCCGTCCGGCCGGCGCACGCCCTTGCGGGTGCGCACGACAACGGCGTTGTACACCTCGCCCTTCTTTACCTTGCCGCGCGGGATCGCATCCTTGACGCTGACCTTGATGACGTCGCCGACACCGGCGTAGCGACGATGCGAACCGCCGAGCACCTTGATGCACTTCAGGTTGCGAGCACCGCTGTTGTCGGCCGCATCGAGGAGTGTCTGCATCTGGATCATGACTTCACTTCCACTTTAATCCGCTATGACGCGTTTGACCGCGACTGTTAGGTCCTGCCGCTTACTCGGCAGCGCGCTCGACGACTTCCACCAGCGCCCAGGCCTTGTTCTTCGAGATCGGCCGGGTCTCGCGAATCGTCACGACATCGCCCTCGCGGGCCTCGTTGTTCTCGTCGTGCGCAAACAGCTTCGTGCTGCGGCGAACGAACTTGCCGTACATCGGATGCTTGACGTAGCGCTCGATGACGACGGAGATGGTCTTGTCCATCTTGTTGCTGGCCACGCGACCGGTCAGCGTACGGACAACTTTCTTCTCTTCGCTCATGACGCGTCACCCGCCTTGATCTTCTCGTTCAGCACGGTCTTCAGCCGTGCAATGTTCTTGCGAACCTTCTGCACTTCGGACGCACGCGCCAGCTGGCCCGTCGCCTTCTGCATGCGCAGGTTGAACTGCTCCTTGCGGAGGTTCAGCAGTTCGTCCCGCAGTTCTTTCGCCGACTTGTTTCTGAATTCTTGCGCGTTCATCACATCACCTGCCGCGTCACGAACGTGGTCTTGACCGGCAGTTTCGCGGCCGCCAGCTTGAATGCCTCGCGCGCGATGTCTTCGGTCACGCCTTCCATTTCATACAGCACGAATCCGGGCTGGACCTTGGCTGCCCAGTACTCCACGCCACCCTTGCCTTTGCCCATGCGGACTTCGAGCGGCTTCTTGGTGACCGGCACGTCCGGGAACACGCGAATCCAGATCTTGCCGCCGCGCTTCACGTGACGGGTCATTGCACGACGCGCCGCTTCGATCTGACGCGCGGTGACATGGCCACGCTCGGTCGCCTTCAGGCCGTACTCGCCGAAATCGACGGAGTTGCCGGCCTGCGCCAGTCCACGGTTCTTGCCCTTGAACTGCTTGCGGAATTTAGTGCGCTTTGGTTGCAGCATGGCAGCAGCTCCTTACTTCCCCGCCTTCTCGGCGTTCCTGGACTTGTCCTGACCGAGTTCATTGCGGTCGAGAACCTCGCCCTTGAAAATCCAGACCTTCACGCCGATCACGCCATACGTCGTGCTTGCTTCGGCGAAGCCGTAGTCGATATCCGCACGCAGTGTGTGCAGCGGCACGCGGCCTTCGCGGTACCACTCCGAACGTGCGATTTCCGCGCCGTTCAGGCGGCCGCCAGCGCGCACCTTGATGCCCAGCGCGCCGAGACGCATCGAGTTCTGCACCGCGCGCTTCATCGCACGACGGAACATGATGCGGCGTTCAAGCTGTTGCGCGATGGATTCGGCAACCAGCTGTGCATCGAGTTCCGGCTTGCGGATTTCCTCGATGCTCACATGCACCGGCATACCCATCATCCGCGCAAGCTCGGCGCGGAGCTTCTCGATGTCCTCGCCCTTCTTGCCGATGACAATGCCCGGGCGCGCGGTGTGAATCGTGATGCGCGCGCTCTTGGCCGGACGCTCGATCGTGATGCGGCTCACCGACGCAGCCTTCAGCTTCTCCTTCAGGTGCTCGCGGACCTTGATGTCCTGGAGCAGGTTGTCGGAGAAGGTCTGCGAATCGGCGTACCACGTCGACGTCCAGTCCTTCGAGATGCCGAGGCGAATGCCAGTCGGATGTACTTTCTGACCCATCTTTGTCTCCGTCGCCTTACTCGTCCGCAACCTGGACGGTGATATGGCTGGTCGGCTTCAGAATCCGGTTACCGCGGCCCTTGGCGCGCGCCATCCAGCGCTTCAGGGTCGGCCCCTGATCAACCATGACCGCGGATACACGCAGTTCGTCGACATCGGCGCCGTTGTTGTGCTCGGCGTTCGCAATGGCGGAATCCAGCACCTTCTTGATCAGATGCGCGGACTTCTTCGGGCTGAACTGCAGTATCTGCAGCGCTTCAGCGACCGACTTCCCGCGGATCTGGTCCGCGATCAGCCGCGCCTTCTGCGTGGAGACACGGACGAATCTCAGTTTCGCGTTGACCTGCATGATTCGCTCCTTACTTGGCCTTCTTGTCGGCCGCGTGACCCTTGAACGTCCGGGTCACGGCAAACTCGCCGAGCTTGTGGCCAACCATGTTCTCGCTGACGAGCACAGGCACGTGCTGACGGCCGTTGTGAACGGCGATCGTCAGACCCACCATCTCCGGCAGGATCATGGAGCGGCGCGACCAGGTCTTGATCGGCTTGCGGCTGTTCTGAGCCACCGCCTCATGCACCTTCTTCGCGAGATGCGGGTCGACAAAGGGACCTTTATGTACTGAACGGGGCACTGCGTCCTACCTCCACTTATCTCGCCTTGCGCTTGCGGACGATCATGCTGTCCGTACGCTTGTTGCTGCGCGTCTTGTAACCCTTCGTCGGCACGCCCCA
>CAZRFE010000153.1:0-2718 GCA_964599565.1 uncultured Gammaproteobacteria bacterium | reverse complement strand
TGCTGAGACGCACGCGACGGCAAGCGGCTGCAGAAGCACCGCTTCGGCGAAATGCGGGTCGCGCCCGCGCTATTGCTCGCGCTGGAGCAGGAGCTTGCGCAGCACGGCCTGCTGGGTGAAGCCTGCGAAGATTGATTGAAACGCAAAAAAGAAGCCCCGCATCCACGGGGCTTCTGCTCCTTCCGACGTGCTCAGTCGTACCTTACCAGCACGTGTTCGCCGTCCTCGTGCACGTCCGACTCGCAGCCTGCCTGCGCACCTTTTGCATAGATGGCAATGGCCATGTCGCCGGCATCGTTGCGCGCCGTGTCGAAACGCATGGGAGGCATCGTGGCGCGGCAGGAAGAGAACAGTTGCGTGACTGGCGTCAGCTCGCCGCTGTCCGGATCGAAGCGCTGCAGGACGAGTCCGCCGCCCGCCGTTCCGGCGTTGTCGCGATGAATCAGCAACAGCTTGCCGTCGGCATCGAGCATCGCTGCGGCTTCCGCAGAATCGCCGGCCTTGTGCGACTGGCCCTGGTATGACAGTTCGCTTTCCTGGATGACATGCACGTCATCAGACCACGCCATCTCTTCGTAATCGAAGGCGTTCAACATCAGCCGGTAGGGCGGCTTGCCCATGTACGGCTTCGCATTGTCGTAGTGGCTCTGCTCCCAGAGCACCCAGACCTTCTTGCGCTCAATGTCGAGCACGGGCGTGACCACGCGTTTCACCCACGGCGAAAGTTTTCGCTCGGGATAGTAGCCGCCGCCCGTGCTGCCGTAACCTGTTCCGAACAGCAGAGAAGTCGAGTGCGGAAAGAGGGTGCCGTTGGTGAGGTCGATGACGCGCATGCGATAGGTAACGGTGTACCCGGAAGACCCTTCCTCGATCGTCAGATGAAAGCCGAGCTTCTCCTCGGGATCAATGAAAACGTGGCCCGGTTCCGTGGTGATCAGATCCACGCTCGTTGACCCGATCGAGTACTCGGGACCGCGCAGATGAACATAGCCGTCGCTGATGTAGTGTTCGTAGGCGACCATCAGATGGTCCGGCGTGGACGCGGCTTTCCAGAGTGCGCTCATATCGCCATAGCAGGCATAGCCGCCGCCCGGCGCGGCGGCACTGAACGCGGCGGTGAGGTTCTCCGGCGTACCGTCCGGCGCGATGACGTAGTCGCGCACGTTGTCGCAGCTGCCGGACGGGCATGTCTTGTCGTCGCGGTAGAGCAGGTGAAATTTCCCGTCGTACGGCAGGACATGCGCGAGGCAGCTTTGCGGGTTGGAAACCGTATCGACGAGCACCTGCTTTTCACCGATCTCGCGCGTTGTGTTATCGACGACGCGCGCCGCGTAAAGCCAGTTGTCCGGATTGGTTTCCGAAGTGACAAACAGGATGTTGCCGGTCCCGGGATCGCGCTGCGGTTCCAGCACGCCTTCAACGTTCCTGTCCTGGAAGTCCGTCAGCACGGTGCGGTCCGCTTCGGGTGAACGCTTCTCGGCCAGTACCGTGGCGATCTCGGGCGCATGCCAGTCGTAGCAGTTGTCCTCGTACCGCCTGGGAAGTGCAACGTACGCCGAGCCATCGTCCAGCAGCTCCACCCAGGGCAGGAGATAGTCGGCGCTGCTGCAGCTGTGGTTCGGCGCCAATGAAATGGCAGGCCGTGCCTTGCGTTCGCTGGAGGTCGTGAATTCGAGCGTTGCCGCTGACAGGCCATCGCCGCTGCCCTGCGGCAGGACGCCAGCTTCCATCGCCAGCCGGTAATCCGCGCCACGTGCAAGACGGTCGAGCGGCGCGATGTACGCAACGCGGCCGTCGTCCGACAGGCTGGCCTCGAACGCCACCTCGCTGTCGTCCGAATCGGTGAGCGACAGATTTCCCTGGACACTGCCGATATCTGCCGCCGCCGTGAAATGGATCTCGATCGGCGCGTCGCGGTCGTGCGTCGCGCTGCCGTCGGCCGGAACGGTATGGTCGATGCCGAAGGATGCACTCCCGTTGCCATCGCCATTGCCGCCCCCGCCGCCGGATCCGCTGCCGCCGCCACCACCACCTCCACCACCGCAAGCGGCAAGGAACACTGTGAATACCAGGATGAAACCGGATCGGATCGTGCTGTTCATGGTGCTTTCCTCAATTGGAAGTTGCGCGCCGCTCAATCCGCGAACAGCACGAAGCTTTCGTGGCCGCCACGCCCGACGTGGATGTCGAGATCGCCGTCGCCGTCGAAATCGCCCACGGTCGTACTGGCGCCGCTGGTATTGATGGCGGTATCCGCCGGGAAGCGGTACTCGGTGAAACCGTCGCCGTTGTTCCAGAAGATGCGCAGGTGATCGCCCGTGCCCTGCGCGAACACGTCCGGCCAGCCGTCGGCGTTCAGGTCGTGCAGGAACGGCCGGTACGAGCCGCCGAGCATGTCCTTGTGCACGAAATCAGTTTCGGTCACGTCGGTGAACGTCATGTCGCCGTTGTTGCGCAGCAGTTCGAAGGCCGGGAAGAGTTCGCCGGACTCGTTGGGTTTGAGGATGTCGTTGTAGCCGTCGCCGTCGTAATCGAGGCACTGCGTATCGGCCGCCTGCTGGTTCGCATCGCCGATGCGCGACTCCGGCGCGCGGCGGCCGGAAAGGAGGCGGAACGTCCCTGTCCCGTCATTCGCGAGAATCACGTCGGCGGCTTCGAGCCCCGGCAGCACGCCGAGCTGCGCGATGTAGATGTCCGGGTCGCCGTCGGCGTCGAGAT
>CAZRFE010000152.1:0-2718 GCA_964599565.1 uncultured Gammaproteobacteria bacterium | reverse complement strand
GGTGCGAACTTCAACTCCGAGATCATCCAGGAGCAGCAGGTCATCACCGGCGGCGTGCCCGCTGAGTACGCTGGCGGTACGGGCCTGATCTCGAAGGTCGTGACAAAGTCCGGCAGTGACGAGTTCCACGGTTCGGTCAACTACTACCTGCAGAACGACAGCCTCGTCGCCGACGACGAGCATGGCGAGTCCGCGGGCTTCTCCACGTTTGATACCGCCATCACGCTGGGCGGCCCGATCGTGAAGGAAAAGCTGTGGTTCTTCGGTTCCTACCAGATCAAGAATCGCGAAGATGATGTCGTTGACCCGGTCACTGGCAGCGCGCTACGCACTGTCAACACCGACCAGGGCCTGGCGTTCTTCAAGGCCACCTGGCAGGCGACCTACAACGACCGCTTGACGGCGACGTTCTTCAATGACCCGTACGAGCGTGATGGCTCGAGGGATGCGACTGTCGTTAACAATCGCAGCGCGACCATCGAGCAGGGAGGCGACAACTACAAGATCGAGTACACGCACGACTGGACAGATCTGCGATTGAATGCCTACAGCTATCGCCATGAGGGTCAGCTCTCAAGCTTCGCTGTGAACCCCGAAACACGCAACAGTGTTGCTTTCTTGGACGGTGAACCGACCAATGTCGAATTGCAGCAAGGCGGCGGTGGCACCAATAGCGAAACCTGGCGTAATCGTGACGAACTTGGTTTGAACCTTGAGTACTGGCTGGATACTGCGTGGGGCAGCCACGCCTTCAAGGCTGGTTACGCTCAGAGCAACAACGATTACAAGGAGGACGTCCGCTTTACCGGTGAGGATGGTGCGCAATACAGTTCGATCGCACTGGAAGATCTTGGTGTGACCTTGGGTGAGTTTTTCGGCAGCGGATGGACCGGCTCGCGTTCGATCGTTGCTTCTGATATCAGCCGCATTATCAATGCGATTGGAAACAGCTCCGACGAAGCCTACTTCATGGGTCTGCTCGACGCCGATGGCAACGGCACAATAACGCCAGCCGAGCTCGGCGCCTACCAGTTCACGAGCACCGCTGGTAATCCAACAGGGCAGGTGAACAACTATCGAAACCAGCAGTTGGGACCGGCGCCGTACACGGTGACCACCAAGGGCAAGACCTTCTATGCTCAAGACACATGGACCTTGGGCCAGTGGACGGTCAATGCGGGCCTGCGTGCCGAGCAATGGGTGCACTTTGATTCGTTCGGCGAAGAAATTTTTACCTTCGATTGGGAACTGGCCCCACGTCTGAGTGCCGTGTATGACTTGAGTGGCGACGGTCGCAGCAAGATCTGGGGCTTCTATGGTCGTTACTATGATCCGATCCGAAACGATATGACCGATTTTGCTGGCGCAGGCGCAGGACCTGTGCGTAACGAGCAGATATTTCTGGGTGACCGTTGGCTGACATATCGCACGCGTGGTCCGGGTGATGCGATCTTCGCACCGACGACAAAGACTCCATACACGGACGAGTTCCTGATCGGCTATGCAACCACTTTCGGTCAGGACATTGGCCTGTCAATGACCTACACCAAGCGGGTGACCAAGGACATTTTCGAGGACTACGATCTTCTGCTGTACTCCAACCCCGACGGCGATACCACAGCTGCCGAGGCTAACGAGAGTTCGCCGTTCTATGTCCCGTATTCCTACTTCGGCTATGCATCTGCGCCACCATTCAACTATGTGATCGGTACACTTGTAGGCGCCAAACGCGACTATCAGGGCGTCGAAATCACGCTCCAGAAACAGATGGCTGACAACTGGCAGGGCATGGTGTCGTATACATACAACGACGCCAAGGGTAACTCCAACTCAGACGGTAACGCGGATTTCCAGGGCGACTGGATCGCGCTTGATCCTCGGGCTCCGAACATCTACGGGCCACAGCCAGGCAACATCGAGCATCAGCTCAAGGCGTGGGGTTCGTATTCGTTCGACTTCGGCCTGGAGTTGAGCGGCGTATTCAACTGGAACAGCGGCGTCATCTACAGCCGTACGCAGCTGTTTCTGGCGCGCCACTTGCCACTCATGGTTAGCGAAGATGATATGTACGAAGTCGGCGGCGTGACTGATACCTGGGCCCTGCCGGATACGGTGGGTAGTGAAACTGCCCCTGCGTACTACACGCTTGATGTCCGTGCCAAGTACACGCATGAACTGTCAGTTGGTGAGCTTGAGTTCTTCCTCGATGTGTTCAACCTCCTCGACAACCAAGCAGCCATGACGGAACAGGACTTGGTCGATGGCGATGGCGTGTATGACTTCGGTGAGGCTACCGACTGGGTGGAACCCCGCCGCTTCTACCTGGGTGCACGCTACTCGTTCTGATTCGCGTAGCTCATAGAAGCAACTCGATGCCGGCGCGCAAGCGCCGGCATTTTTATGTGCGCGGGTTTGTCTACGCGGTCGTAGTGGCAAACAACATGGCGATTTCTACGGCCTGTGCGATTTCGAGAGATAGTTCCGGCTTTTCATATCCTGGAGCCGGCTTGTTGTGCGTTGAAACTCGAAGCGGAGTTTCTCACCATCGTAGAGTTCGTTTGCGGGCGAAGCAGCGGAAAGAATCAGCTTCACGTTGCGGTCGTAGAATTCGTCTACAAGCGTGATGAATCGCCGCGCGTTGTTCTCCCGGCGCCAGTCCAGTGCCGGGATGTTCGACAGCAGGATGGTGTGGAATTCACGGGCGAGCTCGATGTAATC
>CAZRFE010000151.1:0-2772 GCA_964599565.1 uncultured Gammaproteobacteria bacterium | reverse complement strand
GCTTTTCCACTTCACGCGTGTCGATGCGCGAGCCGACGTAGCAGGCCTGGATGCGCAGGGAATGTTGCAGTTCGGTCATGTAGATAAGGTGTCTTTCAACCAGTCCTGATCATACCGGTTCGCGGCAGGCGCCCCCAAACGCGTGCATCGGAACATAAGGACTTTGGACAGGAATCGTAAAAACAAAACCCCGCTTGCGCGGGGTCCTGTCGAACCGAAATGCGTGGTGATCGAACGCGTCTAGTTTGCGCGCGGTCTTGCCGAACGAAAGCGGACGATGCCAAGGCTGGCGAGCAGCAACAGGATCACGTCGGGTGCACCGCCGCCGCCGCCACCGGAACTGGAAGGCGGCGTAACCTCATCCTCCTCATCGTCATCGGGGTCGGGTGTTGGCGAAGGGTCGGGATTGATCGTGTAGCTGACGAGGCCGATGTCGTCGTATCCCGCCAGCAGGCGCAGTTCACCGGATGTATCGAACGCCAGGCTGTAAGGTCCGCCAACCTCATGCCCCACGCCTTCAAGCAACGGCTCCCAGCTGTCGCCGCCGTTCGAGGTCAGGTAGACATGCTCGGTGTTGGTCGCCACGGCCATCCAGCGCGGATCCGGCTCATATATGGCGATGGCCTGGAGTCCGCCGTAAAGCCCGATCGTGAAATTTGACCACGTCGCGCCGCCGTCGTGCGAAACGAGCACGCTGTCGGCGCCGTACGCCACCGTGAAATAGATGGTGTCGCTGTTCATCGGATCCACGACGATATCGCTGGACGTGCCGGAACCCTTCTCGGCGTAAACCTCCGACCAGCTGAATCCACCGTCGGTGCTGCGCCAGATGCCGCCACCATTGACGCCGGCGAATACGATATTGCTGTCGGCAGGATCAAAGGCGAGCGTGTTGATTGTCTTGCCTTCGATGCCGGTGGCGATCGTCCACTTTGCGCCACTGTCCAGCGTCACGCGCACACCGCGTGTTCCACCACCCTCCGTGGTGAAGGCTGCGACAACATGCGCGGCGTCATCGCTTGCCGCCGCAACCGCCTGGAAGTTCATGCCCGCATTCGAGCCCAGCGATGACCAGCTTTCGCTTTCGCTCGAGAACACACTCAGTTCGTAACCTGAAAGGACAGGCACTTCCGTGCTGCCGGCAAGCGCGAGCGCATCCGCGGTGTAACCCACTTGAGCATTTCCGCCATAGACGAGGCCGTTTCGCTGCAGGGTCCAGCTCTTGCCGCCGTCCTCGCTTCGATAAACGCCGCTCTGGTAGTTCGCAAGGTAGATCACGTCCGGATCGTTCCGCGACTGCACGAAATCGGTCACGGGAAGATTGTGCAATCCGCTGACGGCGTGCCAGCTCGCACCGTCATCCGTGCTTGTGAACGAACCATCCACCGTCGTCGTAATGACGTTCTCGCCGTTCGTGAACATGAAGTTGACGGGACCGGTGCCGGTGGGCACGCCAAGCGCCGACCAGTTGGCGCCGCCGTCGTTCGATTCGAACACCTGCCCCTCCTCCGAGATCGCAAGTACATGCAGGCCATCGGAGGACACGTGTTCGACGGAGACGAGCGTGCCGCTGTACCCGTTGCCATAGCTCGACCAGTGCGCGCCGCTGTCCATCGTGCGAAACAGCGACCCGCCGTTGACGGCGAGCGCACCGGTGGCACTTGCGGGGTTGCCCGACACGTCCACGAATCCTCCGCCAAGACCGTCGCCTTTCGTCCAGGTCTGGCCGCCATCCGTGGTGAAGAAAACGCCGGTGCCGAAAACCAGTCCCCACGCCGTCATGGCATCGGTACTGTGCGCCTCGACCGAACTCACCCACCTGTCCGACAACTCGCTCGGACTGCCTGCGTGCCACGACGAGCCGCCATCGCTGCTGTAGATGACGCCGCTGCCCTGCGTGGCGACATAGAGCCGGTCGCCGCTGCTCGCAATGTTCTGACCCGCCGAAAGATCACCGCCGAAAGGCAACTCGCTTATCTCGCCATCGACGCCGTACGTCAGCATGTTCCTGCTGCAGTCCGCGATCAGCACGCGGTCGGCGTCAGCCGGATCCGCGGCGATCCCGCAGACGGTGCCGAATTCCGGCAACACGCCCATGCGCGTCCAGCTCGCACCGCCATCCGTGCTGCGATAAAGGATGTCGTTCGACGAAGCCCAGGCAATGTCCGCGCTGAACCACGTGATCGCTTCGAACTTGCCGACGTCCGGCCCGATGCTCGTCCAGGTGTTGTCGCCCGCGAACGCGGGCAGGCAGACGGCAAATGCCGCCAGCAGAAAGGCGCTACGCATGAGTTCCCCCCAAAGCACTTGTCGGATCGCGCGACGTTGCGTCGCGCATGAGCAGCGGCTTGTCGGGCGCCGCGGTTTCAGTTTGTTCCGGCGGGAAGATAACTTGCAAGGAATGGAACGCCAAGAATGAAATGCGCGTTGCTTCGAAGACGGGTTTCAGCGCTGCCGCAGCATTTGATGACGCGGGGTGAACAAGCTCAGCGCTGGACGATCACCCGGGTTCTTGAAAGCCTAAGGAGATGGTGGCTGCAGATGAACCCGGAGCCACCAACTCCCCAACTTGCCGACGTTGATGCGGGGCATCACGTCGCACGGCATCAAGTCCGCCGTGCCGCCGCGCGAACTCAAGTCAACGCACGGCCAGCTCGGCGAGCAGTTCGTCGAGCTGTCCGAACGTCTCGTTCATCACTTCCTGCGCGCCGGTGCCAGCCGCGTCGAGCGCTTCCTTCGTGGGATACCGCTCGCTCAGCACGAGCAGCGTCT
>CAZRFE010000150.1:0-2778 GCA_964599565.1 uncultured Gammaproteobacteria bacterium | reverse complement strand
GCGGCGAACGCGGGTCGTGAGCTGGGCGGCGATGCCGCGGGCCGCGATCTCGGTTCCGCGAATGCGGGTCGCGAACTGGGTGCTGCGGACGCCGGGCGTGAACTCGGCGCGGCAAATGCGGGACGCGAGCTGGGCGGCGATGCCGCGGGCCGCGATCTCGGTTCCGCTGCCATCGGGCGCGACCTTGGCGCGGCGAATTCCACGCTCGCCTGCGAAGTCGCGGAGGATCGCGGCAGCGTGATCATCCACGGTGTCGCGCCGGAAGATTTTTCGCTGCCTGCGGGCAGCGCGTTCAAGCGTTTCGCGCCAGGACCGGACGTCCGTTCCGTGCGCGTTTTCCTGTAACCGAGAGAGGGAGAAACCAATGACTGTGTTTCGACGGAGTTTTCCGCGCGTTGCCGTCGCACTCGCCGGCGCCGCGCTGCTGGGCCTGCTTGCGGCAGGCTCTGCGACATACACGACGCTCACGAAGTACAGCCCCGTGCCCATCCCGTTCGGCACGCTCGTGAACGAGAACGTGCGCATCGAGAGCGTCGGCAGTACCTGGGAGACGCCATGGTCGGTCGCAGGCGGCAAGGACTTCCAGCCGCCGTTCACCGTCTACTGGTGGAACGGGAATTTCCCGTCGGGCCTGAACGACGGCACCATCCTTGATCTCTACCAGCCGGCGTACGACATGGGCGCGCGTCCTGTGCTCATCCACGTGAAGGGGCAGAGGGATCCGATCTACGGTCTCATCGTGTTCAACACCGCGATCGAAGGCGCGTTCGGTCCTGCACGTCAGTCGTATTACCTGCAGATCCCGGAGGAGAAGATCCGCCAGGCGATCGACGGCAACATGAGCGTCGCCTACGAGTACATCAACTACCGCCAGGAATGGGCGGACGATTACGGGCATCACAAGAAAGACCAGAAGTGGTACTCGTGGATCCTGTGGATGTCGCGCACGCCGTTGATCTATGAAGGCGGCGAGCGCCAGATCGGACCTTGAGTTTTCGCATGCAACGAAAAGCCCCGCTATCGCGGGGCTTTTTTTTTGCCTTTGCCTACAGGTTTTCCTGCATGGCGCGGTTTGCGGCGGCTTCTATGCTTTTTTAAAACCGTTCTAAATGCATCCGCACCTGGCGCGCTGAACACCGATCACGCAGGGCCGGGACGCTGCATTCGCCCTGCAGAGGAGAACCACCCATGAAACCGAAGCTTGCCGCGTATTTCGCCGTTGCCGCCGCGCTTGCGTTTCCGCTTGCCGCGAATGCGGGCCAGGCGCAGAAGCCGCCCGACCGCGCGAAGACCAGCTACATTCCTGTCGCGATCACCGAAGACTTCGCGACCATCATGAAGACGATGGCCGCGGAAAAGGACGAGATCATGGAGCGGCAGATGAAGCTGCTCAACGAACGCTACGATCTCGCCGACCGTCCCGCGAAAGGCGTCACCATGAGCGGCGGCAAGCCCGTCCAGGAAGGCGTGCGCGTGCGACTGCCGCGCGGCATGACCTGGGAGAAGCTCGCCGCGATGAGTCCCGAGGAAATCCGCAAGAAGGATCTGTTTCCGCGCGGCTTCATGCCGCTGCCGCACCCGAATCACCCGGAAGGCGGCATGGTGTTTCCCGAGCATCACATCAAGGAAATCCTGCGGCAGGAGGGACGCGACCTGACGCGCTTCGATCTCGATTTCGATCTGCCGGAACACGTGCTGCCGGAATTCCCGCCGCCGATATTCCTCGTGCAGCGTCCTGATCTTGGCGATGTATCGCAGGGCGAGGTCATCACCATCAAGAACTTCCATCGCATCTTCAACGGCCTGCTGAATCCCAAGCAGCTTGAAGGACTGGCCTGCTTGTCACGCCGTTTCCGCAGCAGCAGTTCAACGCCACGGAAGACCGGCGCTCCGAGGAGCCGAGCCAGGGCGTTACATGCTTCGACTGCCACGTGAACGGACACACGAACTCCGCGACGCATCTCGCAGGCGATGCGAGACCGCAGGCATTTCGCCACCGCATCGAAACGCCGCCGCTTCGCGGCGTGAACGTGCAGCGCCTGTTCGGCTCGCAGCGCGCACTGAAGACCGTGGAGGATTTCACGGAGTTCGAGCAGCGCGGCGCGTACTTCGATGCCGACATCGTCGCTGCCGCGAAGAAGGGCGTGAACGTGCTCGAGCGCGGCGGACAGGTGCACCACATGGCGGAGTTCCAGGCGTTCCTCGATTTCCCGCCCGCGCCGAAGCTCGGCTGGGACGGCAAGCTTGATCCTGCAAAGGCGAGCGACGCGGAAATGCGCGGGCAGGACGTGTTCTTCGGCAAGGGCAAGTGCTCGACCTGCCACGTCCCGCCGTACTACACCGACAACACCATGCACGATCTCAAGCTCGAACGTTTCTTCGAGCCGCGCATGATCAACAACCACTGGGCGATGCGCGACGGCAAGATCAAGACGTTCCCGCTGCGCGGCATCAAGGATTCACCGACCTACCTGCACGACGGACGACTCATCACGCTCGATGACACTGTCGAGTTCTTCAATCTCGTGCTGCAGCTTGAACTCAACAGGCAGGAGAAATCCGATCTCGTCGCGTTCATGCGCACGCTGTAGGTTTGCGCGCTCCATGGCAGGAGCGCGCCTGGAGGTGAGAGTGGTTTCGAAGCCCGCGCAGGCGGGCTTCGTCATTCCCTGGCTGCGGCGTCTTCGCTCTGCGCATTGTGTTCCGTTGCATGCGCGTCGAGGTCGAACTGCGGCGCGGCGTCGAGCTGCTCGCGCGTGTATGGAAAGTTGACGACGT
>CAZRFE010000149.1:0-2822 GCA_964599565.1 uncultured Gammaproteobacteria bacterium | reverse complement strand
GACATCAATGAGCGTCAAGCCCGACATTGAAACCCAGAGCAATCCGCTTGATGTGGTGTTGCTGCTGCTGAGCCTCGGCCTGCTGGTCGGCGGCATTTTCGGCTTCTATTACTTCGAGGAATACGTCGCCTGGCAGCGCTGGATCGGCGTCCTCGTTGCGGCGGCATTGGCCGTCGTGATCGCGTTGCAGACTCACATGGGCAAGAGCGCCGCGGCGTTCGTGCGCGGTTCGCAGATCGAGTTGCGCAAGGTGGTGTGGCCGACCCGGCAGGAAACCACGCAGACGACGATCGCGATCCTCGTCGTCGTGCTGCTGCTCGGCCTGATGTTGTGGGGGCTGGATTCGCTGCTCTTGCAGGGCACGAAATTCCTGACCGGCCAGGGAGGCTGAGCCATGGCGTTGCGCTGGTACGTCGTGCATGCCTATTCCGGCTTCGAAAACCAGGTCGCGCGTTCGATGAAGGAGCGCGTGCGGCACGCGGGCCTTGAAGAGAAATTCGGCGAGATCCTGGTGCCGACGGAAGAAGTCGTTGAGATGCGCGAGGGCAAGAAGCGCCGTTCCGAGCGCAAGTTCTTTCCCGGCTACGTGCTCGTGCAGATGGAAATGGACGAAGACACCTGGCATCTCGTCAAGGACGTGCCGAAGGTGATGGGTTTCATCGGCGGCTCCAGCGACCGGCCGGCGCCGATCACGGACAAGGAAGCCGATGCGATCCTGAATCGCGTCAAGGAAGGCGCCGAGAAGCCGCGGCCGAAGGTGCTGTTCGAGCCGGGCGAAGTGGTGCGCGTTACCGACGGTCCGTTCAATGATTTCAACGGCGTCGTCGAGGAAGTGAATTACGAGAAGTCCCGCCTGCGGGTGAGTGTGCTGATCTTCGGCCGCTCGACGCCGGTGGAGCTGGAATTCGGGCAGGTCGAGAAAACCTGATACGAGCGCAAATCGCGAAGCGTTGAATGCGCCCGCGCATTCAACGCTTCGCGATTTGCGAAAACTAAGGGGAGCTCGTTCCGAAGTGAACGAGCGATATCTACCCACTGGAGTGAACCATGGCAAAGAAAGTCACTGCTTACATCAAGCTGCAGGTTGCCGCAGGGCAAGCGAACCCGAGCCCGCCGGTGGGTCCGGCGCTTGGCCAGCACGGCGTCAACATCATGGAATTCTGCAAGGCCTTCAATGCGGCCACGCAGAAGGTTGAACAGGGCCTGCCGACGCCGGTCGTGATCACCGTGTACAGCGACCGCAGCTTCACGTTCGTCACCAAGACGCCGCCCGCCGCGATCCTGATCAAGAAGGCGCTCGGACTCAAGTCCGGCAGCGCCACGCCGAACACCAACAAGGTCGGCAAGATCACGCGCGCCCAGCTCGAAGAGATCGCGAAGACGAAGGAGCCGGACATGACGGCTGCCGATCTCGATGCCGCCGTCCGCACCATCGCGGGCAGTGCGCGCAGCATGGGCATTGACGTGGAGGGCGTGTGACATGGCGAAGATCAGCAAGCGCATGAAGGCGATCCAGGAAAAGATCCAGCCGGGCAAGGCGTATTCCATCGATGACGCCCTGAATCTCGTGAAGGAAGTTTCCCGGGTCAAGTTCAAGGAATCCGTGGATGTCGCCATCAATCTCGGCGTCGATCCGCGCAAGTCGGACCAGGTCGTACGTGGTGCGACCGTGCTGCCGAACGGCACGGGCAAGAGCGTCCGCGTTGCCGTGTTCGCGCAGGGCGACAACGCCGAGAAGGCGAAGGCCGCCGGTGCGGACATCGTCGGTTTCGAAGACCTGGCCGAGAAGGTCAAGAAGGGCGAGATGGATTTTGACGTGGTCGTGGCCACGCCGGACGCCATGCGCATCGTCGGTACGCTCGGCCAGATTCTCGGGCCCCGCGGCCTGATGCCGAACCCGAAGGTCGGCACCGTGACGGCCGATGTGGCCGGCGCGGTGAAGAACGCGAAGGCCGGCCAGGTGCGCTTCCGCACCGACAAGGCGGGCATCGTGCACGCGAGCATCGGCAAGGTCGATTTCGAGGTCGACGCGCTGAAGCAGAACCTTTCGGCGCTGCTCGCGGACCTCAACAAGCTCAAGCCGGCCTCGGCGAAGGGTGTGTACCTGCAGAAGGTCACGGTCTCCTCGACGATGGGCCCGGGCGTTGCCGTCGACCAGTCCACGCTGTCGGCGTAAGCAAGATTTGATGCAGCCGGGCCGAGAGGCCCGGAACGTCAAAGACCGTGAGTGCAAACCGACAAGGCATGTTGGTTTGCTTGATGGCGAGAACGCCCGCTCACGCAGACGGTGTTACCCGAACAGGTTGGCCTGGCGGGACACCGTTACAGAAGGCTGTTCAGGGATGGACGGCTGTTTGTTCAACGGTAAGAGCCAGGAGGTAAGTCCGTGGCACTGAGACTGGAAGACAAGAAGGCTCTGGTCGCCGAGGTGAACGAGGTCGCGAAAGGCGCGCTGTCCGCAGTGGCAGCCGAATACCGCGGCCTGACCGTCGAGCAGATGACGACATTCCGCAGCAAGGCGCGTGCGGCCAGTGTCTATGTTCGCGTGGTCAAGAACACCCTGGCGAAGCGGGCCGTCGAAGGCACGGACTTCGAATGCCTCAAGGATGCGCTGACAGGACCGCTGGTCCTGGCGTTCTCGCAGGAAGATCCCGGTGCGGCTGCCCGCATCGTCAAGGATTTTTCCAAGACGAACGACAAGCTGGTGACCAAGGCGGTTTCCATCAGCGGTCAGTTGTATTCCGCGGCCGAGCTCGAGCGTCTGGCATCGCTGCCGACGCTGGATCAGGCGCGCGCCATGCTGCTCGGAGTCCTGCAGGCTC
>CAZRFE010000148.1:0-3062 GCA_964599565.1 uncultured Gammaproteobacteria bacterium | reverse complement strand
TTGCCGATGTCTTCGCTCGCCATGCGCACCACGCGGCGCGCGACGTACAGCGGATCGCAGCCGCCATCGATCATTCGGGCAAACCAGTAGAGCGCGGCGTCGGGGTCGGAGCCGCGCACGGACTTGTGCAGCGCGGATATCTGGTCGTAGAAATCGTCACCGCCCTTGTCGAAACGGCGAAGACCGCCGGCGATGACGTCATCAAGCATTTCCTTCGTGATTTCGCCGCCGGCATCGGCAAGTTCCGCCGCGATTTCCAGCAAGGACAATGCACGGCGCGCGTCGCCGTCGGCCGCGCTGGCGAGTTCGTCGCGCAGCGCGTCGGCCATTGCCACGCGGCCGCCGAAACCCCGCACCGCATCTGCAAGCGCACGATCGATGACATCGCGCAGGTCATCGGCGGTGAGCGATTTCAGCAGGTAGACGCGCGCGCGGGAGAGAAGCGCGTTGTTCAGTTCGAACGAGGGATTTTCTGTCGTCGCGCCGATGAACGTGATGGTGCCGTCTTCGACATACGGCAGGAAGGCATCCTGCTGCGCCTTGTTGAAGCGATGCACTTCATCGAGGAACAGGACGGTCGCGCGTCCCGTTTCGCGCAGCTGTCTTGCAGCGTCCGCTGCCGCGCGCACGTCCTTCACGCCGGACATCACCGCGGAGAGCGGCAGGAATTCCGCGTCGCAGGTTTTCGCAACAAGCCGCGCGATGGTGGTCTTGCCGGTTCCCGGCGGTCCCCACAGGATCATGGAATGCGCGCGGCCGTTCTTCAGCGCTTCATACAGCGGCTTGCCTTGCGAAAGCAGATGGCGCTGCCCGATGAAATCGTCGAGCGATTGCGGTCGCATGCGTTCCGCGAGCGGCGTCAGCCGGTCCATGTTCATGGCACGGCCTTCAGTACGCGCGACTCGAACCAGCGGAAGGGATTCAGCGGCAGCGCACGAATCACGAGCAACGCGAGCGTTGCGCCGAGTGCATTCGCGAGAAAGTCCAGCCATTCGGGCTGACGCTCGGGTGTGAGTCCCTGGAGCAGCTCGATTGCGCCGCCGAGCAGGATCACGCCGGCAAGTGCATGAAGCGGATGTTGCGCGGCGAGCGCCACGAACCATGTACCGAGCATGAAGTACGCCGTGAAATGCACCAGCTTGTCCGGCAGCAGCGCCACGCCGTCACCCGGTGGCAGCAGGCTGAACGTGGCAACAACAGCGACGAGCACTCCGCCGATGCTCCACCACAGCGGCGCGAATCGCAGCGGTTTCATCGGTCGACCGGTTCACCGATCACGTCGGCACCTTCCGGCGGCGCGAAGTGAAATGCATCGTCTTCAAGATGCGCGTTGCGCTCGACGTGCTCGAAACGGATGCGCGTCGTCTGCCCGAGCGCATCGAGCAGTTCCATGGTGTCAAGCTCGCCACCCTGCTCGCCCGCGCCGATGGCAACGCGCACGCGCTGGAAATCCGTGTCCTGCACGCGCGGCCGAAGCTCGATCCAGTAAAGCGCGCCCGACTGGCCGATCTCGCGGATCATGAAATCGTCTTCGATGGGACTCGCGCCCGTGAGCAGCGACGCCGGCGAGCTCGCCAGCGTTTCCTGCATGGGTTTCACGGTCGCCTGTTCGAGTTCAGGGTCATAGGTCCACAGGTTCACGCCATCGCCGACGATGGTCTGCTCGAACGGTGCGGTGTAATCCCAGCGAAACTTGCCCGCCATTCCCTTGCCCGCGCGCTGCAGGAGGAATGAACCGGAGCTTTCGCGGACGGGTTCGAGTTCGTCGTTGAGCACGGTCTGCGTGAAATCCGCCTTCAGGGTGTCGAGATCCGAAAGCAGCGCTTCGAGCTTCTTCACGGCCGCGGCGTCATCGGCAAGCACGGGCGATGCGACGAAGAACAGCAGCAACAGGAGTGAAAGCATTCTGGTCAACATGGCAGGACGACTCGCGGAAAGGAGGTTTGTGAATTGGACCGTGCGCGCAGCCGTGCGTTCGATCAGTCCTTGGGCGGCGGCGGTGCCAGCACTTCGCGCACGCCGTTCGTCTGCGGCGGACTGACGATGCCTGCGACTTCCATTTCCTCGATCATGCGCGCGGCGCGGTTGTAGCCGATCTTGAGACGGCGCTGCACGCCGGAGATGGAAGCCTTGCGCGTCTCGGTGACGATCGCGACGGCCTGGTCGTACAGCGGATCCGCTTCGCCACCCTCGCCATCGGGATCACCGCCGCCGTTGCCCGCGGAAAGTCCCGGCACTGCTTCGCTCGGACCGTCGAGAATTTCATCGATGTAACGCGGCTGGCCGGATTTCTTCAGCGCCGCCACCACGCGATGCACTTCTGCATCCGAGACGAACGCGCCGTGAATGCGCGACGGCACGCTGGTGCCGCCCGGCATGTAAAGCATGTCGCCGTGACCGAGCAGGTTCTCCGCGCCCATCTGATCGAGAATCGTGCGCGAATCGACGCGCGCGGATACCTGGAACGCGATGCGCGTGGGGATGTTCGCCTTGATGAGGCCGGTAATCACGTCCACGGACGGGCGCTGCGTGGCGAGAATGAGATGAATGCCGGATGCGCGCGCCTTCTGCGCGAGCCGCGCGATCAGTTCTTCGACCTTCTTGCCGACGACCATCATCATGTCCGCGAGCTCGTCGATGACGACGACGATCAGCGGCAGCGTTTCGAGATCCGGCGCGATCGCGGCTTCGCCGTCGAGCGTCATCTCGGGCTTGAACAGCGGGTCCTTGATCGGCTGGCCCTTCTCTTCGGCTTCCTTCACCTTGCGGTTGTAGCTTGCGATGTTGCGCACGCCGAGCGCGGCCATGAGGCGGTAGCGACGCTCCATCTCCGCAACACACCAGCGCAGCGCGTTCGCCGCTTCCTTCATGTCGGTGACAACGGGCGCGAGCAGGTGCGGAATGCCTTCGTAGACCGAAAGCTCGAGCATCTTCGGATCGATCATGATCAGGCGCGCATCCGCCGGCGTCGCCTTGTACAGCAGCGACAGGATCATGGCGTTGATCGCGACAGACTTGCCGGAACCCGTCGTGCCCGCGATCAGCAGGTGCGGCATGCGCGC
>CAZRFE010000147.1:0-3174 GCA_964599565.1 uncultured Gammaproteobacteria bacterium | reverse complement strand
GGACGGTTCATCAGCGCGGATCCGTTCATTCCGGATCCGTTCAGCACGCAGAGCTTCAATCGTTATTCATACGTGCAGAACAATCCACTCGCGTTCGTGGACCCGAGCGGGTTCATCGATTTGGAGGTTCAGCCGCAGGCCGAAGCGATTGATACGACCGGCGGATACCCCGATGAGGAAACGCATCTGGATGGCATCACCGTCGACGGAGGCGATGCTTGGGGATGGAGGCAGGAGCGGCTGTGGGAAGAAATGATGCGCGGATTTCGGGACATGTATGGCCGGAATGCGTGGAATCGCGGCAACGATGCTAGATATGGTCGAGATCGAAGTCGAGGTCCGCAAGCAGCGCATACGGAGATGGATGACAAAGCTAGCTGGATGGATGACGTTCGAGAAGCATTGAAGGATCACTTGGTAGGCACTTTAAGTGTTCGAGGTGGATTTATATTTGTCGGCGCGCTTGATGTAACGATTACCGCCGATGCTCTTAAAGTTTATCTGGGTGCCGGAGTTGGCGCCGGACTAAGCGCGTCGGCGTCTGCTGGGGTGAGCGCAAGCACCGCTCCACAAAGCCCAGGCTTGACTACCAAAGCAGGCGCCCAAGGCGGGTTTGGTGGGGCGGGACGGGCGACTTTCACATTTACACCGCAAGGAGCTTCGGCGACCGTGGCTATAGGTACCGGCGGCGGACTGAGTGCGTCCGCAACTACTGGGTATACTTGGGTTCATGAGTGGTGACAAAACATGGGTGTATCAATGATGACTTTGCAAAACATTGTTTCCATCGTCTGGATTGTTCTATTTGCTGTGATGCTGATTGGCGTTGTAGTTATGAGTAGACGTGCAAATCAGTACACCGACTACATTAGCAAGAGGCATCCGACATTGTGGAATAGCCTTAGAAAAGAGCATGTTGTTAGTGGAGAAATGCGCACTCAAACCAATCTTTTTCTGTTCTTCATGAGGCGAGAGTATTCGAAGCACGGTGATGATTATCTTGAAAATAAAGGCGATGCGCTGCGCAAGCTTATAATTCTGTATTTTGTAATGTGCGCCGTGTTTTTTCTATCCACGATCTTTCTGCTCATCGACGTGAATTGATGGAGAGGTTCGTTGATGAAAAAAAGGAGATCTGTATCCCTTTTTTGCTATGCCCTCGGACTTATTTTATGAGTAGCAAGCATAGTCCGGATGGAACGCAGTGAAATCCGAGAGTGCTGTAACGACGGACAGCAGTCTTCGGGCATTGTTATTTTTGGTTCTTATGTCGTCTTTCTTTCTTATGTTTGCTTGTACTCCGTATTCGATGCAGGCAGACGACGAGGACGTTGATCTTGATGTGATAAGAGCAAGAATCGCTGCTAGTGAAGCAAAGTATGCGCTACCCATGCCAATGCAACGGTTCTTCGAGGGAGATGTTTCTGTTTTCGGTCCGATGACAATTGCTGATATAGAAGAACATTCACTTAAAGAAATGAAGCGGCATCCCGACGTTCCACAAGTGCCATTTGGGTTTATGAATAGCAAGTGGCTTGAATTTAGGTCGCTAATTCGAGAAGCGGATGAAATCTATTACTTCAACACGCAGACTCACGAGGGGTCGATCGCGGCAGGGTACGCCGGAGACGGGTATGCAGTAGTCAGGGACGGCATGGTTGTCGATGTATTCGCCAGTAGCGTTTATTAGTACATAGCCCGGGTGGAGCGAAGCGACATCCGGGATGTTCTTGCCGCTGAAACACCTGCGTTCGCCGCGAAAGCGAACAACACCGGCAGCCAGGAAGGTTTCCGCCTCATGTCTCCGGCGCGTCCCTACGACCTCGCCCGCGGCATTGGTCCCGCGGCGCGGACACGCATGGACACTGCTGCACGCACCATTCATATGCGTTCATATGCCAATGGCTTTATGGAAGCTGCGACAAACGCATTCCTTGATTTGAACAACTGGGGCGTCCGAACTTTGGGGATGGGAGTTATTGTCGATGGTCGCTTTGATATAGCCGACGACGAGCTGGGAGGCGCGGCAGCGTTCGATGCAGCATTCTGGTTGATGGGCGCTGCGGGAAGCTTGGAGGTGAATGTTGCAAGGGGCGTTGGTGCAAGGGGAGTGGCAGCGGCTGAAGGTGTAAGCGTGCTTGGCCATTATCCTGGATACGTCAATACCGCCCAGACCATCGGCGCGCGGTATTTCACGTGCCGGCTCAAATTTGGGCAAGAATGTCTCCGGCGCAACAATGGGCCGCAAACACGCGATTCTTGGATCGGCTTGTTGCCCGTGGCGATTCGATTCTGCTATCGACGCCTGCATCGCAGGCACGAGCAGGAAGCTGGTTCGCGCGCGAGCTTGAGTACTTGTCGTCTCGTGGTTACTCGCTCAGTGCGGATGGGGCTCGAATGTTACCGCCGGTGCGATGATGGATAGAAACAGCTCAATCACACAGTTCACCGAAGCTGTTCGAGCCGAGTTGGAGAAAGTGGGGCTCGACAGTGCGGAGCTGGTATCTAGCGTGCCTGAGTCTGCAGTATTCGGAGACGCAGCGGCGATCTTCCAGGTTGGGCCGTTGCTGCTACGAGTTACTCGTGAGCGTGGCCAGCAATTCGTCGACATGGCCGCTCAAGCGGAACCAACGAAGTTTCACCAATTCGACGACGTCGACATAGCAATGGGCTGGCGATCGCTTGACGAGGTGCTAGCAAAGCAGGAACCGGAACCGATCAACATGGTGCTGCAGCGCGTAAAGGAAAACCTCGACGCTTTGATAGATGCTTTCTCCGGGGGGCGTGAGCAGTTCACGAGGGCACGTCTCGAGAAGGTGGCACACGAACGTGGCCAAGCGTTTACGGATCGCTTGAGAGGAAAGTAGCGTGCGTAAGGGATATAGCGTATCTAGGGCCGTATGTGAGCGCAGGGTTTGAAAGAATAAGGGGTCGGTACCCTTTTAGTTGTGGCGAAATGACGACGCACTCAAGCTCTTTAATAATTCATCAACGATCGAAAGCCGCTGCCTGATTGCAGCGGCTTTCTTAAACCTCTTTCTTCTCGGACACAGCCGGCAACATCGTTAGCAAGAGCGGTGTGGGCAGCTACGTCTATGGCGGCACGCGGCCGCATGCCCTCACGGACCTGGTGCGCCCGGACAGCAGCATCGATACCTTCACGTACGACGCGAA
>CAZRFE010000146.1:0-3184 GCA_964599565.1 uncultured Gammaproteobacteria bacterium | reverse complement strand
AGGATAATTATTGATGGCGAGAGAGCGCAGCGACTTGAAACGGTCAGCATCCTGAAAAGGATGCGGTGAAGGAGAAAACCCCGCTGATGCGGGGTTTTCCTGTTTGAGCGTCCGGATTTTTCCAGCGCATGGCAAGGCGCGATCAGGATGCTGTAATTTCGAATAGTATTCGTCGATTGCCGCGCTTGCCTGGCGATTCCTGGTGATGTTTCCGCGAGGTGAAAACCGATGATCCTGCGCCTGGGGTGGAAACCGTTTTTCCAGCAACAGCTTTCGCTCGATGAGCTTGAGGCATGCTGGGTGGTGCGCGTGTGCGCGGTGCATCGCTCGGAGATTGTCGTGCACGACGGTGAGGCGGAGCGCCGCGTTCCCGTTGCCTTGCTGGATGGGAAGGTGACAGTGGGCGACTGGCTGCTGCTGGATGCGGAAACGGGAATGCCGCGGCGCGTGCTGGAGCGGCAATCCGAGATTTCGCGCAAGGCATCCGGGACAAAGGTGGCAAGGCAGCTCATTGCCGCGAATATCGATACGCTTTTCATCGTGAGTTCGTGCAACGCGGATTTCAATGAATCGCGCCTTGAGCGCTACCTCTCGCTCGCGGTGGAAGCGCGGGTGTTCCCGGTGGTGATCCTGACGAAGGCAGATGAATGCGACGCGCCGGAGGAATACCGGAAGCGCGCTGCGCGTCTGCACAGCGGGCTCGTCGTTGAGTGCGTGAATGCGCTGGATGCGGCGTCTCTTGAAGGCGTGCGCCAGTGGTGCGGGGAAGGGCAGACGGTTGCGTTGCTCGGCTCCTCGGGTGTCGGCAAATCCACGATCACGAACGTGCTCACAGGTGCGGCACTCGCAACCGCAGGCGTGCGTGAAGATGACGCCCGCGGCCGGCATACCACCACGTTCCGCTCGCTGCACACGCTGCGCGATGGCGGCACGCTGATCGATACGCCCGGCATGCGCGAGCTTCAGCTTGCGGATACGGAGCAGGGAATCGACGCGGTGTTCGCGGAGATCAGCGCACTCGCGGAGCAATGCCGTTTTGATAACTGCGGGCACGAGAGCGAGCCGGGCTGCGCTGTCCAGGCGGCGCTGCTTGCCGGCGAGCTTGATGAAAGACGCTGGCAGAACTACCAGAAACTGCTGCGCGAGCAGGAAAGGAATGCCCGCACACTGGCTGAAAGCCGGGAGCTGTTTCGGCAGGTCGGCAAGAACTACAAGCAGATTCAGAAGGCGCAGAGGAAGTTGAAGGGGAGCAGTTGAGAAAAATGATCAACGTGCTTCACTTGTGCGATTGTGTTTTTCGCGTTTGAAGAGTACTGCCCATTTTCTCCGCTAACTAGCGTAACGCAAGGCACAAGACCTGAGCCAAAATGTCGCGCAGGAAGACGGCGTCATGCAGTTCCACTTCAACGTTCGAGCGGTATTTTCTTTTTTCCGCCATGGCGATTTTGTGAATCCATTTACATCATCATTACTACATTTGCTTGAATGAAGATCATGAGTGGTGGACAGAATAAGCAGCACAGGAATCCTCGGGGCCACCACTATGTGCCTCAGTTCTACCTGTCTCAGTTTTCTAGAAGACTAAAGAAAAAGAGAAAACTGACAGTGTTCCCCAAGGGTGGCGGTAAGCCATTCGAAACAACACCTCTCAACATTTGCAAACAACGTGACTTTAATCGAATAGAGATCGACGGCGAGGATCAGTACGAACTTGAAACTCGTTTGAGTCGATTTGAGTCGCTTGCAGCGAACGCGTTCAATCGTTTTGTCAAGCATCCTGACACGGACACCGATGATTTCCGTACCGTGATCAACGTCGTCGGTCTTGTTGCTGTTAGAAATCCTCGGTTTCGAGCCACCATGGCCGACTTCATGGGTGACGTAATGAAGGCTAGCGCCAGACTGATGGTTCGGTCCGAGAATAACTGGGCGGAAATCAATAGGAAGATGGAACAGACGGGGTACGGGCCGACAAACATCTCTTATCAAGAAATGCGTGATTTTGTAATCGGCGGCGCGTATGACGTTCGCTTCAAACGAGAGTACTTCATCGCGCAAGAGCTTAAAGCGCTCGTTCCAGTAATTGAACTGCTTGGTAAGCGCCAGTGGACTGTTGTCACTGCTGATGCGCACTCAGGCGAGTTTGTGACTTCCGATCATCCAACATGCCTAGCGTGGCAAAACCCGGGTGGAGGAATGTACGGTCCGGGTTTCGGGGTTCCAGGAACCGATGTTCTTTTTCCAGTTTCAACAAAGGTTGCCATAATCGGTCGTTTTGAACCGATCAATAAACACATAGTGGCGAGTCAAGAATTAATCGCGGGAATTAACGGTATGACGATCGCATATGCCGATCAATACGTCATTACTTCTGGTAATGGTTTTCACTATATAGACGAGAATAACAAGCTGCGCGATGCACGGCATTTAATGAGGGGAGCGGGGCGCGTGTGAAGTACAAGACATATGATGTTGTTCTTTCGTAGATGATTTCTGCAATTACTGTGAATTCTGCTCATGATCGGTTTTCGATCTTTCGATTAATCGAACTGCCGCGTGAATTGTTGCAAGGTAGTAATAGAATATCCAACTCAACCAGATCGCCTTGTCGTAACCGACCTTCTGGCCGGCTCGATGGTGACGAATTCCAAAATTATTAGCGATATTAAAAAGATCCTGCTCGTCCTTTGATAGCAAGACGTCTTTCAACTGTGGGCGGAGAAACTCGAGTACGTCCGCCAGATCGCGGACGGCATCTTTGCGATCCCCGATGGAGGATCGATGGCGCCGGAATTTAGTTATGGCTGCATCTACTCGGGAACCGACGTTAATATCGTCGCTACCTGGTACTTCGACAGACATGAGTGGTTCGAATCCGGTCGGGGGTACTGATACGACTTCCCCCATTTCCGTAATCTCGAACCCAGAGTCATATGCCCTAAGCAGTCGATTCAGTTTCTCTCGATACTCCGCCTTCCCTGACGCTCGATCAAATTCTTCACAATGCCAGCCGCACGCGGAGTAGCCGTGAAAATGACGTTTAGTCGGTTTTGAGACATGGTCGAAGAGGAACTCGAGCATGTCGAACAGGTCGTCTTCTGACCAATTGTCTATAGTTGGATGGAGCGGCTGGAGTGCCCCCTGTATTTCGGACGACCGTCAGGCTCAGAATAGCCTGACGGAG
>CAZRFE010000145.1:0-3278 GCA_964599565.1 uncultured Gammaproteobacteria bacterium | reverse complement strand
ACTACATGGCGGAATTCTTCGACGTCGCCGCGCGCTTCAACACCATCCTCATGGACTTCTGCCGCGACGTGTGGGGTTACATATCGCTGGGGCTTTTCCGGCAGCGCACCGTCGCCGGTGAAATCGGTTCGTCGACAATGCCCCACAAGGTCAACCCGATTGATTTCGAGAATGCCGAGGGCAATATCGGAATGGCGAACGCACTGTTCCGTCATCTCGCCGAGAAGCTGCCGGTATCGCGCTGGCAGCGCGACCTGACGGACTCCACGGTGCTGCGCAATCTCGGCGTCGGATTCGCGCACTCGCTGATCGCATACGCCTCGACACAGAAAGGTATCTCGAAACTGGAAGCCGATTCCGACAAGCTGGCCGCCGATCTCGACAGCAACTGGGAAGTGCTCGCCGAGCCCATACAGACGGTCATGCGCCGTTACGGCATCGAGAAACCGTACGAGAAACTCAAGGAACTGACGCGCGGCAGGAAGGTCGATGCCGCGGCGATGAAGGCGTTCGTCGAAACGCTCGACATTCCCGCCGAAGCAAAGGCACGGCTGATGAGCCTCACGCCATCGACGTACGTCGGCTGCGCGGCGAAACTCGCAAAGGAAATCTGAACCACGGGAGGCAGTGGACGAATGACAAGCTTCTCTCCACTTGCCGTATCTGCAGCACGCATGACAGGAACGGCAAGCGACATGCTCGGTGATATCGGCGTCACGGCATTCCTGCGCGACTACTGGCAGAAGAAGCCGCTGCTGATCCGCGGCGCAATCCCCGAGTTCGAGATCGCGCTCGATGCGGAAGAGCTGGCAGGTCTTGCGTGCGAGGACGGCGTGGAAGCGCGGCTGATCGAGCGCCACGGCGATCGCTACGCGCTCGAACACGGCCCGTTCGATGCCGAACGCCTTGCGCGCCTGCCGAAGCACGAGTGGACGCTGCTCGTGCAGGATGTCGAGAAACACCTGCCGGAATTCGCGACATACCTTGACCGTTTCAGTTTCCTGCCGCACTGGCGCGTCGATGACCTCATGATTTCCTGCGCAGCGAACGGCGGCGGCGTGGGTCCGCATGTCGATGCGTACGATGTCTTTCTCGTGCAGGCGAAAGGCCGGCGACAGTGGTCGATCAGCGAACATTTCGACCCCGAAATCATTCCCGGCATGGACGTGCGCGTACTGAAGAACTTCAGCGCCGAGCAGCATTGGGTGCTGGAACCGGGCGACATGCTCTACCTGCCGCCGAATGTCGCGCACGACGGCGTCGCGCTCGGCGATGACTGCATGACGTGGTCGATCGGATTCCGCGCACCGTCGCTGCGCGACATGTTCAGCGATTTCTCGGAATGGCTGCACGAGCGGCTGCCGGAAGACGCGATGTACGCGGATCCCGATCTCGCACCCTGGGAAACCGGCACCGGCAAGATCTCGCCTTCCGCCTTTGCGCGCATGCGCAAGCTGCTGCGCGCTGCAATGTCCGCGTCGGACCACGACCTCGATCGCTGGTTCGGGCAGTTCATGACGGAGCCCAAGCCGTGGCTGCGCGCGGAACCTTCCGCAGAAACGCCGGACGCACGCACCTTCGCCGCGCGCTTCAACGGCGGTGACGAGCTGTTGCGCGACTCGCGCGCGCTGCTTGCCTGGAGCCCGACGGATACGGCGAACGTGCTGTTCGTGAACGGCGCCGCCTGGGATGTGCCGGCGGCGTTCGGCGAACCGCTGGAAACGCTGTGCACGAAGCGCCGTTATGCGCACGCGGATTTTGACGGCCAGCCCGAAGACGACATCATGGCGCTGCTGCGCAGGCTGCATGCCGACGGCGTGCTGCATTTCGCATCCGACGTATCGGAACACTGAACATGGACGACAACGAATACACCGTGCAGCTCGCCCGCTGGCCGCAGGACATGAACGCCATTCGCGAAGTGCGCACGGAAGTGTTCATCGATGAACAGCACGTGGCGCCGGAAGAGGAATGGGACGGCATCGACGATCAATGCCTGCACGTGCTCGTGCTCGATGCATCCGGCAAACCCGTCGCCACCGGCCGCCTGCTGCCGGACGGCAAGATAGGACGCATGGCGGTGCGCAAGCCGTGGCGCGGCAAGGGTGTCGGCGGCGAGATACTCGAACTGCTCGTGGACGAAGCGCGCTCGCGCGGGCACGAATACGTGAAGCTCGCCGCGCAGACGCACGCGATCCCGTTCTACGAGAAGTTCGGCTTCCGTCGGTACGGCGATGAATTCATGGACGCGGGCATTCCGCATTACTGGATGAAGTGCGAACTTGCACCCGCCGAGCTGATGCAACATGGCGGATGAAAAGACGTGGCGCACCGTCGCCACCGTCGCCGAGAACCGCGAAGCCGCACTCGAGATTGCGCAGATCGCACGGCGCGAGCTTGCCATCTTCACGCGCGATCTCGAGCCGCAGGTGTACGACACATCCGAATTCGTCGACGCCGTGAAACGTCTTGCGCTCTCCGCGAGCCGTGCGCGCATCCGAATCCTGCTCATCGATGCGAACCGCGCGGCGAAGGAAGGCCATCGCCTGGTCGAACTGTCGAGACGATTGTCGTCGTTCATCGAAATCCGACGCCCGCACCGCGATTATCTCGACATGGCGGAAGCCTTCATGATCGCAGACGAGCAAGGCGTCATGTATCGCAAGCTTTCAAGCCGCTGGGAAGGCACCGTCGATCCGCATGATCCGCTGCAGGCGCGCGAGCGGCTGAAACTGTTCGACGAAATATGGCAGCGTTCGAATGCAGACCCGGAAACACGGCAGCTGCGAATCTGACAGGAAACAGGAAGGGGGATCCATGAGGGAATGGCTGCCGCACGTCACAGTGTCGGCCGTCACCGAGCGTGACGGAAAATTCCTGCTCGTCGAAGAAGACGTGCGCGGCCGCGTCGTCATCAACAACCCCGCGGGCCATCTCGAGAACAACGAAACGCTGCTCGACGCCGTGATCCGCGAAGTGATGGAAGAAACCGGCTGCACGTTCGAACCGCACGGCGTCACCGGCGTCTACCTGTGGCGCACGCCCAAGGGCGACCGCACCTTCCTGCGCGTGAACTTCTTCGGCGCGTGCCTGCATGAAGACGACACCGCAACGCTGGACGACGGCATCCTGCGCAAGCTGTGGATGACGCGCGACGAACTGCGCGCGCGGCGCCGCGACCTGCGCAGCCCCATGGTACTCGGCTGCATCGATGACTATCTCGCCGGGAATCGTTATCCGCTGGATGTGCTCAATGACATGGGACAGGGGTTCGAGGA
>CAZRFE010000144.1:0-3388 GCA_964599565.1 uncultured Gammaproteobacteria bacterium | reverse complement strand
TTCGGCGGCTGGGACATGCCGGTGAACTACGGCTCGCAGATCGAGGAGCACCACGCCGTGCGCCGCGATGCCGGGATGTTCGATGTCTCCCACATGACGGTCGTGGACCTGCACGGCGAAAACGTGCGTCCCTTCCTGCAGAAGCTGCTCGCGAACGACGTCGCGAAGCTCAAGATTTCCGGCAAGGCGCTGTATTCCTGCATGCTCACCGAAGATGCCGGCATCATCGACGATCTTATCGTCTACTTCCTCACCGACGATTTCTTCCGCATGGTCGTGAACGCGTCCACGCGCGACAAGGACCTGCCGTGGATTGAAAAGCACGCCGCACCGTTCGGCGTGACCGTGAAGGAGCGGCCGGAGCTCGCCATGATCGCCGTCCAGGGCCCGAATGCACGGGAAAAAGCCGTGAACTGCATCGATCCTGCATTCAAGGAAGCGGTTCTCGCGCTGAAACCGTTCTCCGGCATCGAGTGCGGCGAGCTGTTCGTCGCACGCACGGGTTACACGGGCGAGGATGGCTTCGAGATCATGATGTCCAGGGAGCGCGCGGCGCATTACTGGCGCTCCTTTAATAAGGAAGGTATCGCGCCGGCCGGTCTCGGTGCGCGCGACACGCTGCGCCTTGAAGCGGCGATGAACCTCTACGGCTCGGACATGGACGAGACGACCACGCCGCTCGAATCCGCCCTTGCCTGGACCATTGCATGGGAGCCGGGCGACCGCCAGTTCATTGGGCGGGACGCGCTCGAGAAGCAGAAGGCCGCCGGCGTGCCCCGCAAGCTGGTCGGGCTCGTGCTCGAAGAGCGCGGCGTGCTGCGCGGACACCAGAAGGTGGTGACGGGCGCGGGCGACGGCGAGGTGACCAGCGGCACGTTTTCGCCCACCATGGAGCGATCCATCGCGCTTGCGCGCGTGCCTGCGGATGCAACGGGCGATATCGCGGTGGAGATCCGCGGCAAGCTTCTCAAGGCGCGGGTGGTGACGCCGCCGTTCGTGCGCAATGGTGAAATCAAGGTCGAACTGTAGGAGCGGCTTCAGCCGCGAATCCACAAGCTGAAGCGGCGCCGCCGCGAACACACGGGAGAGATAACAATGAGCAATGTCCCCGCTGAACTGCGTTACACGAAATCGCACGAATGGATTCGCAAGGAATCCGACGGCACCGTGACCATCGGCATCACCGATCACGCGCAGGAAGCGCTCGGCGATCTCGTGTTCGTCGAGGCGCCGGAAGCCGGCCGCCAGGTCGCGCAGGGCGAAGCCGTCGCGGTCGTGGAATCCGTGAAGGCCGCATCGGACGTGTATGCGTCCATCGGCGGCGAAGTTGTCGGCGGCAACGATGCGCTGGCGGATACGCCGGAACTCGTGAACAGCGATCCGTACGGCGAGGGCTGGATCATGAAGATCCGTCCCGCGAACATGGCCGACGTCGATGCGCTGCTCGACGCCGACGGCTACAGCAAGGTTCTCGAAGACGCGTGACCGACGTTGCAGGAGCGGCTTCAGCCGCGAAGCGATGGATCGCGGCTGAACCCGCTCCTGCAAGCCGCTCCCGGAACGCAACATTCAACGCAACATCAACCGACCGGTAACCGCAGCAATGTCCTTCATTCCGCATACTGAACACGAGATTCGCGAAATGCTCGCCGCCATCGGCGTCGACAGCATCGAGAAGCTTTTCGATGAAATTCCCGCCGAGCTGCGCGTCGATGATCTGCCCGGCGTACCCGAAGCGCTCACCGAGATGGAAATCGCCCGCGTGATGCACGAGCGTGCCGCGGCGGACGGTGCCTATCTCAATTTCATCGGCTGCGGTGCGTACGAACACCACATTCCCGCAGCGGTGTGGGAGATCACCACGCGCGGCGAGTTCTATTCCGCGTACACGCCGTACCAGGCGGAAGCGAGCCAGGGCACGCTGCAGCTTCTTTACGAATACCAGTCGATGATGGCCTCGCTCACCGCGATGGACGTCTCCAACGCCTCGCTGTACGACGGCGCAAGCGCGCTCGCGGAAGCCTGCCTCATGGCGGTGCGCGCGCATCGCAAGTCGAGCTCGCGGAAGATCCTGCTGCCGGCGTCGACGCATCCGCTGTACCGCAGGGTCGCGAAGGCGATCTGCGCGACGCAGAACATCGTGTTCGAGGAAATTCCGTTCGACGCGAAGACGGGTGCGACGGATTTCGCCGCGCTCAGGCAGCATGAAGGTTCCGACATCACCGCACTCGTCATTCCGCAGCCGAATGTGTTCGGTGTGCTGGAAGATGTGGATGCGATGACCGACTGGGCGCGCGCGAACAACGCGCTCGCGATAGCGGTCGTGAACCCGACGACGCTCGCCGTGCTGAAGGCGCCGGGCGAGTGGGGGAAGGATGAAGCGGGCGTGGACATCGTCTGCGGCGAAGGCCAGCCGCTCGGCGTGCCGCTGTCATCCGGCGGACCGTACTTCGGCTTCATGTGCACGAAGATGGAACACGTGCGCCAGATGCCCGGCCGCATCATCGGCCGCACCGTCGATCTCGACGGCAAGGTCGGCTACGCGCTCACGCTGCAGGCACGCGAGCAGCACATCCGCCGCTCGAAGGCGACCTCGAACATCTGCACCAACCAGGGCCTGCTCGTCACCGCCGCGACCATCTACATGTCGCTGCTCGGGCCGGTGGGTCTTGCGAACGTCGCCGCCGCCTCGCACGCGCAGACGCGCAAGCTTGTCGATGCGCTCACGAAGGTACCGGGCGTGAAGCGGCAGTTCACGGCGCCGTTCTTCCATGAATGCGCGCTCGTGCTGGACCGTCCCGTGAAGCCGGTCATCGACGGCCTGCTCGCGCACGGCATCGTCGGCGGTTACGCGATCGGCAACGATTACGAAGGTCTCGGCAACGCGCTGCTCGTGTGCGCGACCGAGACGCGCACGGATGCGGACATCGAGCGCTACGTGAAGGCGCTCACCGAAGTTCTCAAGAACGTCTCTGCGGCGTAAGGAGAGAATCATGGCTACCGTACTGCTCGGCGGAAAGACACCCGTGAAACTGAATGGCGAACTGCCGGAAGTCGGCACGCAGGCGCCGGACTTCACGCTGGTGGACACCGATCTCAAGGATGTCTCGCTGAAGGATTTCAAGGGAAAGAAGAAGCTTCTGAACATCGTGCCGAGTCTCGACACGCCGACCTGCGCGCTCTCGACGAAGAAATTCAACGACCATGCAAAGGCGCACGACGACACCGTGATGTTCATGATCTCCGCGGACCTGCCGTTTGCGCAGAAGCGGTTCTGCGGCAATGAAGGCCTCGCGAACGTGATTCCGCTGTCGCTGATGCGCGGCCGTGACGGTTTCGCGAGCGGCTACGGCGTGATGTTCGCGGACGGCCCGCTCACCGGCATCAC
>CAZRFE010000143.1:0-3441 GCA_964599565.1 uncultured Gammaproteobacteria bacterium | reverse complement strand
TTTGAGATTGACCCCGCGCTTCTTGTATACGGCGACGTGCGGTACGCAAAGGCATCCCACTCGACGCAACGGTGAGCGAAGTGCAACCGCGCATTCGCGGTCGAACACGTCAATCCCAACGGTTCGCGTTCTTCGGCCATCCCGGACGCTGCACACGAACCACGCAGAACCGCTGTCCCGCGGGCGCCTGCATCACGGTCCAGCGCTCGAGGCGATCCACGACTTTCGCGCCCAGCTTCTCAAGGCGAGCGACTTCGGCCGGAATGTCATCGGTCTCGATGTCGATATGCACGCGGCTTTCATGCGCGACGCGCTGGAGCTGAACGATGGGTTCGTCGAGTGGCGTATCCAGCATGCGGTAGTTGCCACGCGTGCCGGGATGGTCGTGATCCACCGCGCGTCCCAGCGCTTCGGACCAGAAGCTCGCGGCGGTGTCGATATCAGGCGTGTTGCAGTCGATAAGCAGTGCGCACAGACGGGAATGATGCATCAGTAACCTCGGTTGGTGGTTGCAGCAGGTGCGAAAGGAAACCGTAACACGCTTTCTTCGTGCCCGGCACCGGCATCGGAAGTCAACGCGCGCTCGACTTCATTTCTCCTTGCGCACCGCTTGCCGGCTCGGCTGCGAGACGCGCAACCAGTTCGCCCATCTTCTTCCGTGTCACGTCGTCCGCCGCAACGTAAGCAATGAGGTGCGCATTGTTGAACATCTCGCCTGCGACATCGAGCGCGGTGAATTCGAAAGTGAGCAGCCCCGCCTCGGGATGCCGGTAGCGCTTCATGCCCCCTTTCGGGAGCTGCACGTTGTGCTCGTTCCACCATCGCGCAAACTCCGGGCTCTGTGTGCAGAGCACGTTCACAAGGTCGTTGAACCACGGATCGTCGACGTTGCGCGCGTGCGCGGCGCGCAGCTTTGCGACGATGTCGCGCGCGTGCTGCTCCCAGTCTTCCAGCATGTTTCGCATGGGTGCGTGCATGAACATCCGGAACACGCCGTTGCGTTCAAGCCCTTCGGCGGTATCGATGCCTTCATGTATCACCGTTGCTGCGCGGTTCCACGCGAGGAAATCCCAGCGTTCGCCATGCACCCACGCGGGACATCCAGCGAACTGTTCCAGCAATCGCTGCAGTCGCGGGCTTACGTCATTCGCACGCGCAGCATTCGCGCTGACACTCTGCGCACCGTGTCCGGCGAGCGTGAGCAGGTGCTGCGTTTCGCCGGGTTCAAGACGCAGCGCGTCCGCGATGCGGCGCAGCGTTTCCGCGGAGGCCTGCACGTCGCGCGCCTGTTCCAGCCACGTGTACCACTCGATGCTCACGCCCGCGAGCGAGGCGACTTCCTCGCGACGCAGCCCCGGCGTGCGCCGGCGGCTGCCCCGCGGCAGGTTTACGCGTTCCGGCTGCAGGCGCTCGCGGCGCATGCGCAGGAAGGCGGCGATTTCGCGGCGGCGTTCGTCGCTCAGCATGAAGATGTCCTCGTGGAAGGGGGAACCCGCACTCCCGGGATAAATGCTTCCTTATCCCGGTTTCCGCGAAGTCTAGTATCCACGCCACGCAGTCGCCACATCAGCCGCATGAGCGGGCACAGACACCGGAGGAAAACATGAAGACACGCAGACTGGGTGCGAACGGACCCGAGGTATCGCGCATCGGCCTTGGTTGCATGGGCATGAGTGATTTCTACGGCGCGGCGGATGACGTGAAATCCATCGGCGTCATTCACCACGCGCTGGATCTCGGCATCAATTTTCTCGACACCGCCGACATGTATGGTGTGGGTCGCAATGAAGCGCTCGTTGGACGCGCCATCAAGGATCGCCGCGATGCCGTGGTGCTTGCGACGAAGTTCGGCAACGTGCGCGCCGCGGACGGTGCGATGCTCGGCATCGACGGCAGTCCTGCATACGTGAAGCAGGCATGCGACGCGAGCCTGAAGCGTCTCGGCGTGGACGTCATCGATCTTTACTACCAGCACCGCGTCGATCCGAAAACACCGATCGAGGACACCGTCGGTGCGATGGCGGAGCTCGTGCAGGCAGGGAAGGTACGCTGGCTTGGACTCTCCGAGGCATCCGCGGACACGCTGCGCCGCGCACATGCAGTGCATCCCGTCACTGCACTGCAATCGGAATACTCGCTGTGGACGCGCGACCCGGAGGACGAACTGTTCGATGCCTGCATGGAACTCGGCGTCGGCTTCGTCGCGTACAGCCCGCTCGGCCGCGGCTTTCTCACTGGCGCCATCCGCAGCATCGATGATCTCGATGCCAATGACTGGCGGCGGAACAACCCGCGCTTCCAGGGGGAGAACTTCGAACGCAACCTCAAGCTCGTCGACGCAGTGCGCGAACTCGCGGAAGAAAAGCAGTGCACGCCCGCGCAGCTTGCACTCGCCTGGGTCCTCGCACGCGAGGAAGGCGTCGTGCCCATTCCCGGCACGCGCAGCACGCAGCGACTTGAAGAAAACGCACGCGCTGTGGATGTTCACCTTGCCGGCGAGGAACTACGCGCGCTTGATGCCATTGCGCCGCCCGGCATCGCGGCCGGCACGCGTTACCCGGCTGCGGCGATGCACGCGCTGAATCAGTGAACAGGCAGGCGTCCGCTCAGCGGAGCGCGGTTCCTGTTGCACGAGGTGGATGTCGCGCGGAACGGACTGGCGTTTCCAGTTCATGAAAGCGGTGGAGCGGCAGGGATGCCGGCTCTCCTGTCTGTCCCATCGATGCGTTTGCGCGGTACGGCTGGGTGCGGAAGAATACGGAAGGCTCCTCGCGGACGCGGGACTCGTCATTTCCAGCGAGTACGAGGATGAGGGGCAGAATCATTACTACAATTCCTTCCGGCGATGAGTGCGCGAACCCTTGATGAAGGAACCGCGCTGACTTTCAGGCAACTTGAGAACCTTCCTGTGGCTTTCGATGAACAGCTTGCGCAGCGCGTACGAAACTTCCTCACCGCGCATCACGCGGTGACGGAAAGAAAGATGATGGGCGCGCTGTGCTTCATGCTCAACGGCAACATGTGCTGTGGCGTCACGGGTTCGTCGCTGATGATCCGCGTCGGTCGCGATGCATACCGGGAAACGCTCTCCGAGCCGCATGTCCGCGCGATGAAGATCGGCGCTCGTGCGACCGCCGGATTCGTGCTGGTCGATGCGGAAGGATTTCGCACGCGGGCTGGATTCGAAAGATGGCTTCGCCGCGGCATTGCGTTCGCGGCGACGCTTCCGCGCAGGAAGAAATAGTCCGGCTCGCTACAGCACCGCGAGCAGCCATTCCGCGATCCGCTCCCACGCCGCACTCTCGATGAACGCGAGCTCGATGGCGTGCACCGCGACCATCGCGCCGCCCGCCCGGAGATAGATCGGATGCACGCGCCGCTGCGCGATCCAGTCGCGCGCGATGACGACGAGCAGCACGCAGTCCGCGATGATGGAAAACG
>CAZRFE010000142.1:0-3493 GCA_964599565.1 uncultured Gammaproteobacteria bacterium | reverse complement strand
GCGGAAGTGTTCGCGGCGGAGGTAGTGCATTTCTTCGGCAACCGGCAGGGCGAGGATGAAGATCTGCTTGAGGCGCTCGAAGCGCGTTACACGGAAACGAAAAAATGAACAGTAGCGAGCGCTACTTACGATGACAACAGCCGCTTCGGCGCCTTGCGCTGCCACGCCGTGCGCAGCAGTCCCTTCACGGTTTCCGCATCTGCATTCGCAAGCGTGATGCGCACGCCCACGACCTTCTTCCCCCACCACAGTTTCTCGAAGGCATCCGGTTCGCTCGCGATGAGCGGCTCGCGGTCTTCTTCATCCACGAACACGTGCAGGTGCGCGCCGCCCGCGGGAACGGTCGCGAAGATCCTGCCCGCGACGCGAAAGGAGGATTTCTCGTGGTGCGGTTCTTCGGTGACTTCCGCGAGTGACAGCGCGAAGCGGCGGGCCTGTTCGAGTTTCATGCGATGTTTCCGTGTTCATCCTGCCTGTGAGCAGGCTGAATATATTGCGGAATTGTCAGGCGGCGTCCGCGCGATTGTTCTCAACCTCGATGACCACGTGCTGCCCCATCGCTGCAAGCGCATCGACAACGCTCGACAGCCTGCTTTCATGATCCGGATCCACCAGCCGGCGCACGATGGTTTCGGAAACGCCAAGCCGTGCTGCAAGCGCGACGTTGTTCAACCCGAGTTCACGCATGCGCATGCGCAGTGCGAGCTTGGCGGCAACAAGCGGGGCGGGCGCCACCATGACCTGCCCCTTGCGCGGCTTCGAAGGTTTCGGGAACGGCCGCTGCTCCTGGGCATAGCCTGCAAGGGCCGCACCCAGTGCATCCGCGCCTTCACGATAGGCGTCGTCGACGTCGGCACCGGCCGTAATGGCTTCGGGCACGTCGGGAAACGAGACGACAATCTCGCGCTTGTGCATCTCGAACTGCGCCGGATATTCAAAACGCATGTTTTCTCTTCCTCATAGATCGTCAGGGTCGATGCGAAGTTGCGCGCACATGGCTTTCAGCAGGCCTGGGCCGATCTCCTTGCGGCGATCCTTCAAGGTTGTCCAGCGCTCGCCGTAGAAAAGCCGCGCATGGCTGCCTTTGCCTGGTGAACGACAAGCCGCACCAGCACGCCCTTGCGCTTGCCGAGACGCTGCACGCGTCGCAGAAACTCGAATCCCTTCATGCGGGGAAGACTCGAACAAATATGTTCGAATGTCAATTGACCATCGCCCTCGTCTTTTTCTTCTCCCCTGCAAACCCTGCCGCCGCCAATGTCGTCCCAATGACGATGCATCCAGAAGCAACCTGAAACCGGAGGCCTTGTGCACCACTTCCGCCTGTTCCTGCTCGCCGCAGTGGCGATGCTTTCCGCGTGCGCGGTACAGACCACCGGCAACGGCGTTCCCTCGATGCGCGAGGCGCTCGGCGAGCATGTGCCAGGAGGATTCCAGAACGAGGTGATGGTGGTCGGCACGCCGCACCTCGCGCGCTACGCGGAACGGCTGCAGCCTGAACATCTCGCCGCAACGCTGGACGCGCTTGCGCGTTTCCGCCCGACGCGCATCGCTGTCGAGAATCTTCCGGCGGAGGAGATCGCGCTGCTCGGCGAGCGCGCGCAGCATGACCCCGCCGCTGCGGAACTGCTGACGATGTTCGGCGGCGAGACGCTCGAGATCGGCCGGCAGGTCCAGGCGCGCGAGGGCATCGGCTGGGTGGAAGCCGGCCGCCGGGCGAACGAACTGCTTGAACGTGGTGCGGCGCTGACCGCGGAAGAACGGCGCCGTCTCGTCCTGTGGCTGCTCGCCGCATATGACTGGCCGAGCGCGGTGCTGCAGTGGTCCTACCTGCCGGCGGCGGCGCGCCTCGATGCCGCGGTTGCGGATGCGGTGCGGGAACGGCTGGATGCCGCGCTGTCATCCATGAACGAAATCCATGCTGTCGCGGTGCCGCTGGCGCGGCGCCTTGGCCTGCAGCGGCTGCACAGCGTGGACAGCCAGTTTGAAGCGGTGCGCACGCTTGCGCTGCCGCCCGGCGCGCTCGAGGCGTTGTTCGGCGATCCCGCACGCCGCACATGGCGCGAGCCCAAGATGACGGAACGGGACGACGCCATCCGCGAACGTGCCATGCGCGCGGGCGACCTGCTGCCCTGGTACCGATGGATGAACTCCCGCGCGTTCATGAAACACGATGCGCGGCAATGGCTGTGGCTGATGAACGAAAGCCCCGCGGACCTCGACCGTTTCCGCTACGGCATGTGGGAGCTGCGCAACCAGCGGATCGTCTCGAACGTGCTGGACGCCGCCACCTCGACCGGGCAGGAACGCCTCGTGGTGCTGATTGGCTCGGCGCACAAGCTGTACCTGGATGACGCGCTCGCCGCGCTGCTTTCCGTGCGCCTGCAGCAGCTGGAGACGTTCGTTCACTGACTCGCCTTGAATTCCGCCGCCGCGGAGGAAATATCGAAAGCAGGTTTCCAGCGGAGACGACCATGGCACAGACCTACCGGGGCGACGAGAACATCACCGCGCGCGAACTTGGCCGCGCGGGCCAGCCCGGCATCAGCGCGCACGACCTGCTGGATGACGACCACAACCGCGTGCTGCAGCTGTTCAATGAATACGCAAACGTCAAATCCACCGCGAGCGCCGCCGAGAAGCATCGCATCGCGCAGGAAATCGTCCGCGAGCTGAAGATCCACACGCAGATCGAGGAGGAAATCTACTACCCGCGCGTGCGCGAGAAGGCGGACATCGATGACCGCGTGAATCTCGCCGAGGCGGAGCACGCGAACGCGAAGGAACTGATCAAGGCGATCGAATCCGCCTCGACGCAAGACAGGGCCTTCGATGTGAAGATGAAGGAGCTCGACGACGCGATCCGCCTGCACATCAGCGAGGAGCGCGATGCGCTGTTCGATGTCGCCGAATCGCTGGGTATCAACACGCCGGAACTTGCGCGCCGGCTGCATGAACGAAAGCAGGCGCTTGCGCGCGAACTGCACTGAGCATCCGGCGCGGTTTCAATCCACGGGCAGCAGCGCCGGGTTCCACGCCACTTCCCAGGCGTGGCCGTCCGGATCCTGGAAATAGCCCGCGTAACCGCCCCAGAAGGTTTCCTGCGCGGGCTTGAGAATTGCACCGCCCGCCGCATGCACCTGCAACATCACCGCATCCACTTCATCGCGCGTGCGCACGTTGTGGCCGATGGAAAAATCCGTTGCGGACGGTTGCGATCTTGGAAGTCCCATGTCGCGCGCAAGATTCTCGCGCGCGAACACCGCGAGCTTGATGCCTTCGAGCTCGAAGAACGCCACCGCACCGTGCTCGAACTCCATGCCGACGATGCCCTGCGTCGGCAGGCCGAGACCGTCGCGGTAGAAGCGCACAGCGCGTTCAAGATCATCGACGCCGAGCGTAAGCAGGGTGATGCGCGGTTTCATGGCATGCCTCCGGGAAAAGCGGACGCACATGATAGCGCGCGGTTGCCGTCAGTGCGTTTCACGGCGCG
>CAZRFE010000141.1:0-3501 GCA_964599565.1 uncultured Gammaproteobacteria bacterium | reverse complement strand
GCGCAGGCCCTGGTCCTTGTCGGGAAAGTCGATGTCGCGCGCTGTCGTCATCGGTCACCTCGCGCACCGCGCGTCATCGATCGGGAGTCTTGTTCTCGTTGTCGGAAAGCTCGTCCAGATCCAGCATTTCGATCGCGCCCAGCGCCGCTTCCAGTGCGCCTTCCGCGCAGATGCCGCGCATCAGCGCGTCGTCGTAGGCCTCTCGCGCGGCCTTGAGACAGGCAACGCGTACGGCTTCGCGTTCGGAGATGCTTCTTGATGAAGACACTGCGCACATGCCAATTGCTGCAAGACATGCATCTTATGGGATTGCGACAACACTGGCCAATCTTTACCGCGGACGGTACAAATCGTCAGCGCGCCTGTCGCTGTGTGGATCACGTTCTGTATTGTCTGGTCTTTCGTCAGGCATGCCTATGCTCGCCGCCTGCGGTGCCACGCCGGTAACGCCTCGGCCGCCACACCGCGGCGGAACGGCTGCCTTCCTGCCGTACCGTGCTTCGCTTGCAGAAGTCACGCAGGCTATGGCTTCCGGCGCGTGGCGGAGACTGCGCTTGATCATCTCCGCCATGTGTTCCTCGCGCTGTTTCTGCATTTGATGGTACGCGGAATAAAGCACACCGGACACCACCAGAACTGCCGCGATCAGCGCGAGGCAAGGTGCGCAGCTTCCACCGCCAACCCATCGCCATGTTGCCACCCACCGGCTCTCGCCTGTGAAGAAAATCAGACCCTTCCCGGAAAAGAACAGTACGCCTATCGCGAAAAACCAGTGCGCGAACACAGACCTTAGCGGCAACGGAAGATCGTTCCCATGGAGCATAAAACCGGTGAGTGCATAAACGTCAATGCCGTCGGCCCACGATAAAACGACATTTCCTGTCAGTACTGCCGTCAGCGCGAGACGCAACAGGTCGTACTGGAGACCGCGATAACGCTTCCATGTCAACGCCCAGATGATTGCTGAAGCGATCACACCTGCGGCAAGCAGCATCACGTCCATCTGCGTTCCTTCTGTCATCGCCATTCTCCTTACCGGTTTCGGCTGCTGGTCGGGACGGCTATTCCTTGCCCATGCAGTCTCCCTTCATCATTCATTGACGGTAACCGGCTGCTTCGCGGATTCCTCTATCAGTGGGAGCTGCTTGTAATCGTCCGGTGAGGGGCCAGGATAGCCGGGGGACTCACGGTAGTACTGCCAGAGCGTCGCCCACTGGGATACGCCACGCCTGCGCATCAGCCCTGACGTCGTGCATCCGTTTTCGTCGCACCAAGCGTTGCGATATATCTTTATGCTCGATATGTCGTTTCCGAACGTGAAGTTGATTTCATCGACGACTTCTCGCGTCTCGTTCCTCAGCGACGTCAACGAGTAAGTCGATTCGGATGGCCAGTAGATTTCCGGCTCATCGTGAACGGTGATCGAAAATTGCGCAGGGTCGAACAGCCCAACCACTCGCTGGAAGTGCGCCGCGTCCAGCCTGTCGGGGCCTGTTGAACCAGGCAGGCCATTGAATCCATAAAAGAGATCGCGATACTGCGCTGCGATCAGATCGTCCGAAATATCCTGGTTCGACGGGATGTCGGCGCTGTCAGCCCAACCGCTGCTTGTCCAATAGCGGTCAGTCGAGTTGATTGTCGAATAGTACGTCGGCTCCGAAACGTTGTGCCGCTCGATGACAATTGCATTCTCCTCGCTCCCGAGCTGACCGCGGAATACGAAATACACTTCCACATCGCGCGCGCTGAATGGAATCGGATTTGCGGAAAAATCGAAGGCGAACTCGGTCCAATCCCTCGGAATCGCACCAACGGACACAGGCGCAGAGACGACGCGCGTTTCGCTCGTATCCATCCATTGAGAGACGGTGCAATCCGAAGGAATCATGTCGGGCTCGTCGGCGTGAAGTTCACCGCTCAGGTCATCCTCATAGCAGGGATTCGGGCGATAACTGACAACCGCAACGATATCGCCAAAGCCAATGTCCTGCGGAATGGCGGGCTGCCCGTTCGGTTCGACATCGGGAGTTTCGTTGCGGATATCAAAGGCAAGCGTGGAAAACGAACCATCCGGCGTGTGATCGCTCAACGCGTAATAACCTTTCCAGGGAAGTTTGACACCCAGGCGGCCGCGCAACAGATAGTTGATCAGGCCGGCCGAATAGGCTTCGGCTCGCGGAAGCAGCCGGCTCGCTGCCGAATGAAAGGTATCCGGTCCGATCGTGAATCGGGCAAACGAAACTGTATTGGTGTTAGTACCGGCGAACTCCGCCGTTGTCAGATCATGAAAGTACAAAGAATGTGCAGCAGTTATGTGGTCCGTAGCCGGCTGGCCGTCCATGTAGTGATCGACATAGGGCGCCCGCAGATCAACGGTCGTAACAGTTACCTGCGTGCCGTCTTCCAACGTCTTCGAGATAACGGATTCGCTCGTGACCGCAGCGGCACCATCCGGATATGGGAATTCCGGGTGATTCTCCATATTCTGTGGGTCCCCACGAAAGTTTGTGTCCTTGGATACGGCAAACCGGTTCGTGAAATCGGCCATGCCAGAGCTATTCGCGTTTGTCCAGAATTCCAGGTAGCTGTTCAACGCGACGACCGGATAGTCTTCCTGATTGAACACCTGATAACCAACGTTTGCCACGTAGGTTTCATACTCGCTTGGGTCGTATGCATCCTCATTAATAGAGAGGCCCGCCCACCAACATTGCTCTAAATTGCAATGAGAGTCGTTCCTTACATGGTCCGGTTGTGCCATGTCCTGCACGTGATGGATAACGTGGCCTAGCGCAGCAAAGAACTGTCCGAATCGTTGGTGGCGTTCTAATGGCACACCATTCATAACAGCGAGTTCGAGATAGTCCTTTGCGTTTTCGACACCGAAGTATTGTTCCGTGACGGTCAGTCCGGCTGTCGCAGGTTCATCTGTCCAGAAAGGCGGTCTGCTGAGAACCCACTGATGCGAGCGCAAACCAACCACGACAGGTGAATCGGTAAATAGCCATGTAAACGTTAGGCCGCGATCATTCTGGGGATCAAAGAAATGCTGGAGCGAACGTTCACCGGAATCTTCGATTGTGGCGCCGAGTCTTACAATCCCAGTTGCATGAAAGGGTATTGTCGGCATCTTGTACTTCTCATACACACCATTGTCGGGAACAAAGAATCTGTTGCCGTCAACATACGAATAGAGGCCAAGTCGTCGGAGAGTATAGGGATCGGATAGTGTCGAGCGAAGCAGCGCGGCTTCTGTCATCGGACGATGTATGGCTGTTTCGTAGGCGTTGACCGGAAATGCGGTGATCAACAGTATCGAGAAACTTGAAAGAAAGTTGCTTTTCATTTCTGACTCTCCTTGTTCATTTATCAGCGTCCCTGATCAGGCATTCATTTACGCTCTCTAAACGTCAACCAGATCGGAGTAATGACGAGCATGTAGGCCGTGAAGTAGACAGCGATCGCCCATTGCCACATGAGAAGTATTACTAAATGATTGGA
>CAZRFE010000140.1:0-3506 GCA_964599565.1 uncultured Gammaproteobacteria bacterium | reverse complement strand
TTGATACGCCGCCGATCTCGATGTGTGCAGCACCGCCCGTGATCGTGCCTTCATCGATGGCCGGCCCGCCGAACTCCGCGTCATTCGGCCAGGCGCCGTAGTGATCGAACATGCTCGCCGTTCCGTCGCCGCTGAACGTGCGCGAGAAATCGGCTGCTGTTGCCGTTGCGTTGACGCTGCGCGTGGCAATGTGATCGCCCATCAGCGTGACCGACGCATTGCCGTGCGCGCGCACGTCGATCGCGCCATTGATGTCGATGCTGACCTCGCCGAGACCGCTGGTGCCCTCATAGTAGTTATCGCCGATGAGAAGCTGCGCGAAACCGCCGTTCATGCTGCCTGTCACGCCGGCATTGCCATAGCTCGCCATGAAGCTGTAATCCATGTCGTTGCCGGTGGCGCGCATCGTGATGGCGCCTGCGGTGTAGCTTTCCGCGTCGGTCATGTACACGCGCGCATCGGGGCCGGTCACGGAAATGTCGCCGACGGTTATCGTGCCGCCGGACGGTGAGTTGCGCGCCGCGAGTTCCAGTTCCGCGAGTCCGCCCGCCACGACTGTTCTCTCCGTGTGCGAGTAGCCGCCTGTGTCGGTATACGACGAGGTGAAGCTTTCGGGATTCGCGAGAATGCTGATGTTGCCCGTCGTGATGTCCACACCGGTGAGTTCGAGCCTTGTGGTGCCTGTACCGGTGACGTCGATCGGGCCAGCGATGTCGAGCGCGGTTTCCGCGTAGATTCTGGCTTCGACGCGTCCATACGTGCCGGAGGCATCGTCAGCGCTGTATTCGTGCGCGTTCCCGGTAATCGAGACACCGCCGCCGATGGCGATATCGCCGTTTGCATGCAGATTGATGTCAACGGCGTTGGCCATGTCGCCGCCGTCGCCCGTGCCGCCGTAACCGGAAGCAACGAGGTTGCCGTCGATGGTGAACGCGCCGCCATCAGCGTTCATCGCGACCCGTGTCGTTGCGCCCGAGCCGCCATCCATGCCAGCAACGCGAACGTCGCCATTCACCGTGATTCCGCCGTTCATGCTCTGAACGTCGAGACTCGCACCACCGTCGCGGTTGATCGCGACAATGCTGCCCGTCTCGATACCTCCGGCGGCGTCGATCAGGATTCGGCCAGCGCCGGCGGCAGTTTCGCTGCCTGCACGCAGGTTGCCGGTGACAACCTCGTTGCTGTTGCCGTTCGGTGTTGCGTCGATCGAAATCGACGAGCGCGCATCCACGTTTCCGATCGACACATTGGCGCTGCCAAAGAAAGCGTTCAGGTCAACCGTGTTGCCCTTGATGTTGCCGGCGGTGATGTTGCCTCCGCTTGACGAGCCGCCGTTCGCAATCAGGCTCACAACGTCCGTCATGTTCAGATTGCCGACGGTGATGTTGCCGTCGCCCGCACCGTAGCCGGTCGCAATCGCGAGGAAGTCGCCACCGGTTGCATTGCCGACGATGATGTCACCGCCGTATGTCGTACCACCGTCGGCCGAGAGCGAAATGCTGGAGCCGGCAACATCTCCGGTCACGATGATGTCACCGCCAGAGTATGCCGCCGAGCCGTTCGCATACATCTGCAATGACTCTGCGGCTGTCACGTTGCCATAGATGGTGATGTTGCCACCGCTGCCGTTCGCAGCCGCGATGAAGTTCATGTCGCCGATCGCCGCAATGCTGCCGCTCGCACTGATGTTGCCGCCAACGGACGACGCGTATGCGTCCGCGGAGAATGCGCCTGCCACGCTGATCGTGTTCCCGGCGCCGCCGAGGAAGATGTTGCCGCCGCTCCCCTGGCCGTTCGCGTCGATCGACAGCGAATCCGCATACGCGGAGCCGAGCGTGATGTTGCCGCCTTCGAGACTGCCGCCGTCCGCACTCAGGAAGAATTTTCCGCCCTGCATGCTGACGCTGCCTGCGCTGCCCACGAGGATGTTGCCGCCGCGCACGCTCAGCGATGCGTTCGTGGTGATGACCACGTTGCCGGATGTATTGCCGAACTGGCCGATCGTGACGCTGGCTTCGTTCGTGCCGGAGCCGGAACCGGTTGCGGTGATATTGACGTCATTCGCACCGTGGATGGTGCTGAATGACACACGGCCGCCGTCAAGGCCGCCTGTCGTGTGCAGCGCCGTCATCGTCACGTTGCCGCCGCCATGCGCAGTGAGCCACGCACCTTCGATCACGCCCGCAGCGTTCGCGCCGTCCGAACCGCCGGTTGCCTGCATCTGCAGATCGGTGCCGCCGAAGTCGATGGAACTCAGCAGGATGCGGCCACCGCCGGTTCCGCCGGTGGCGGTGATCGTCACGTTGCCGCCAACGTCGATGTTGCCGGCATCGATGATGCCGCCGTTGATGCCCGTGACATTATTCGCGGTGAGCATGAGATCGCTGCCGGCCAGGATGTTGCCGGTCGTGATATTGCCGCCGGAATCATCGCCGCCGTTCGCCGTGATCGTGATGTCGCCGTTGGCGGTCAGCACCCCGACATTGACGTTACCGCCGAACGATGCGCCGCTCGCGAACAGGTCGATGTTGCCCGCCGTGGCGGTGATGCTTCCGCTCACATCGATACTCGCGCTCGCGCCGCTGCTGCCGGTTGCCTGCAGGAATACGTTCGAGCCTGCCGTGATGTCGCCGTTGATGTCGATGCCAAGGCCGGAGATGTCATGCACCCACGCTTTTACGTCGCCACCGGCGTCGAGATTGCCGTTGACGGTTATCTGCCTTGCGTTGACAGCGGTACTGCCGAGCTCGATGTTGCCGCTCGCATCCAGCGCACCGACATTGATGGTGCCGCCCGCGATAGTAATCGCGCCACCGGTAGTGGCAATGTTCGCCATCGTCACGTTGCCACTGCTGCCAGCCTGGATCAGCACATCACCGCCGACGCTGATGTCCATGTTGGCGAGGTTGATGTTGCCGCCGCTGAACGGCGTGAATGTCCCGCCTGATTCTGTGCCGATGCCGATGGTGAGGTCGCCGTTGCCTGTGGCGATGAGGCTTGAAACGGTTGCGGTAATGCTGTTCGACGCGGCAAGAATGACATTTGTACCGATATTCAACTGGTTCTGTATGTCGATGACGCTAATGCTGCTCGAATTCGTCGTGGTGCCAAGACCGATATTGAGGTTCGACGGGTCGATGAAATACGTGCCGCCCGCACCAATCTCCGGAATGCCGCGCAGCATGATGCTGCCGTGTCCCGAAACCTCTACGAAACCGCCGCTCGCACCGCCCGTTGCGCGGATGAGGTTGTCCTGCTGGTAATCGAGATGTTCTTCCGCGATGGCGCGAATCATGCCGCCGTCGTGGTTTGCATCGCCCGCTGCGGTCTGCACGCCGCCATCCGCGAGCGTGATATCGCGGTCCGAGCGAATGCCGATGAAACCGCCATCTGCGTTCTCGCCATCGGCATCCAGCGTGCCGCTGTTCACGACGTCGCCGCCGTTGCCGATGAGATAGATTTCGCCGTTGCGCTCTTCGACGGAATGCGCGCGCACGAGCCCTTCG
>CAZRFE010000139.1:0-3549 GCA_964599565.1 uncultured Gammaproteobacteria bacterium | reverse complement strand
ATGTGCTGATCGAAGCGCTCGCGCAGACCGATGCACGGCTCGTGATCGTCGGCGACGGTCCGCAGGCAGGCGACCTGCAACGGCGTGCCAAGCGGCTCGGCGTGAGCGGTCGCGTCCGATTCACGGGTGGCGTGGATCGCGATACGCTGCGCCGCCTGATGAATGCCTGTGGCGCTTTCCTGCTGCCATCGGTTTCCGCGAACGAAACATTCGGAATCGTTCAGCTCGAGGCCATGAGCTGCAGCAAGGCGATCATCAATACCGACGCACACCCCGGCATCGGCTGGGTGGCGCGGGACGGCATGGAAGGCATCACGGTGCGCGCCGGAAATGCGGGCGATCTCGCTGCCGCCATTCGAAAACTGTGGGATGACCCGGCGCTCGCCGAATCGCTTGGAAACAATGGCGTGCAGCGGGTGCGCGAGTCGTTTTCCCGTGAGCAGTTCATCCGGAAGGTCGGGCAGGTCTACCGGGAAGTTGCGAATGCAAGGGGGCGGTGAACACATGCACGATGAAACGCCGATGACGGGCGATAGGGTGCTCCTGCTTGGTGGAAGCAGCCAGCTGACGCCGCTGCTGTTGAAGCGTTTCGTATCGGAATCCGTGGTGGTGACCACAACGAGCGGGGGACAGCGGTTCCAGGATCACGCAAACGTCGCGGAGATCGTGTACCCGCGCGATGAGCCGGAAGCACTCGCCGGGAAGCTCGGCAACCGCTGGAAATCCGTCGTGAGTCTCGTGCCCGTGACGTCATTGCCGCGCCTGTTGCCGGTTCTTGAGACGGCGGACATAGGGCGCTTCGTAGCGTTGAGCACGGCCAGCGTGCAGACGAAGCTCGCGTCGCGGTCGCCTGCCGAAAGAGAGTTCCTGCATGCAGTCCGGGCCGGTGAACAGGCGTTCGGGGAGTTTCTCGAAAGGACCGGCGTTCCCGGCGTCCTGCTGCGTCCGGCGATGACCTATGGCGGGAACGACAACAACGTCGATTTCATCCGCCGCATGGGTGCGCGCTTCGGGTTCTTTCCTGTCGCGAGCAAGTCGGGCCTGCGGCAGCCCGTTCACGTCGAAGACGTCGCCGACGCGATCATGGCGTCGTTGCAGAGCGAGCATGCCGTGGGCAACACCTATTTTCTTGGCGGCGGCGAGCGGCTGACGTTCGAAGCGATGGCGAGGCGAATCCTGAGCGCGGAACCGCGAGTCCGGCGCGTGGTGCGCGTGCCGTCCATCGTGCTGGCGCTTGCCCTGCGCGCGCTGTCGGTGCTGCCGCGCTTTCGCTACCTGGATGCTGACATGGCCCGGCGCATGCGCGAGGATCACGTCTTCGACAACGGACCCGCGCAGCGCGATCTCGGCTTCTCTCCAAGGGGATTTCTCCAGGCGCGCGAATGACATCGCGGCGATGAAAACGGCAAGGACACCATGACGATCGGAATCTGGACGGCTGCGGCCATTCTCCTGGTTACCCTGGGCATCAGCATCTGGCTCGGACGGTTATTGCGTTCCGATTCCCTGCGCGCGCGCTTTCTCGATCATCCCAATCACCGCTCGCTGCACCATGTTCCCGTGCCGCGTTCCGGCGGCCTTGCGATCCATGCCGCGTTCGTGATCGCCGTCCTGGTGTTCATGGCGCTGTCACTGCCCTTGCCGGACGCCGGTTTCTGGGCGGGGTGGGGGCTCGTGGTGGCGGTGTCCGCGTGGGACGACCTGCGGCACGTTCCTGTCGGTGTCCGCCTGGCATCCCACGTTATTGCCGCTGGCCTGCTGCTGTGGGCGCTCGCGCCGGCCAGCACGCCGACCCTGGCCGTGCTGGTCACCGGTGGAGCGCTGGTCTGGTTTGTGAATCTTTTCAACTTCATGGATGGCATGGATGGGCTCGCAGGATTGATGGCCGTCACCGGCTCGCTGTGTCTTGCCGCGGCTGGACTGATGCAGGGCGACGCGGGATACGCGCTCCTCGCTGGCGTCGTCGCGGCCGCGGCTGGCGGATTCCTGTTCCACAACCTGCCGCCTGCGCGGTTGTTCATGGGTGACGCCGGCTCGATCGGGCTCGGCCTTGTCCTCGGCGGGCTGAGTCTTTACGGCATCTTCCAGGGGCTTTTCCCATGGTTCGTTCCGCTACTGACCTTCCTGCCGTTCATCGCGGATGCGACATGCACGCTGATCGTCCGTATCCTGCGCCGCCAGCGCCCTTGGGAGGCGCACCGCGAGCACGTCTACCAGCGCCTGGTCCTCGCCGGCTGGCCAGTAACCAGGGTCCTTGTGATAGAATTCCTGATTATGCTGGCCTGCCAGCTGGCGAGCCTTGTGCTGATGACGCAGGTTCGTACCTGACTCCCGGCACGACGAATGCCGGACCGCGATGGCGGAATAACGTGACTGGGGCGCTTGATGGGGATTGGAACAGGCAAACTTGAGTTGCTGCGCAACCGATGGGTGGTTTTTGCGCACGACGTGCTGTGGGTGCCTGTTGCCATCAGCATTGCCTACTGGATTCGCTTCAACCTCGATTTCGTGCCGGATTCACTGCTGCGCGAATACCTGCTTTTCATTGCTGTTGCGGTTCCCGCGCATGCCGTCTCCTTCTGGGCCTTCGGCTGCTATCGCGGTGTCTGGCGTTTCGCCTCGATTCCGGACCTGATGCGCATTTTCTGGGCGGGCGGCAGCGGCCTGCTGCTCACCTTGCTCGGGCTGTTCATCGTCATTCGCCTGCAGCAGATTCCGCGTTCGGTGATGCTGCTTTACCCGCTGCTGCTCGTTGGCGGTGTTGGCGGCGCACGCATCCTGTATCGCTCGCTGCGCGATCATGGCCTGCGCCCGACGCTTGAACAGCAGAAGCGTGCGTTGATCGTCGGTGCAGGAAGCGCGGGCGAAATGCTCGTTCGCGACCTGCTTCGGCACGGTCCGTTCTACCCGGCGGCCTTTCTCGATGACGATCGCGCGAAGCTGGGGCAGGAACTGCACGGCGTTCGCGTGCGCGGACGCATCGACGACCTGCCGGGGATGGTGGAAAGCCACGCGATCGACATCGTCCTTATCGCCATTCCGTCGGCCGGTCGCGAGCTGATGGATCGCATCGTCGCGCTGTGCAACCGCGCGGACGTCGAGTTCCGCACACTGCCGACGCTCCAGGAACTCGCGAAGGACCAGCCGGAGGTTTCGCGCCTGCGCCCGGTCACGGTCGAAGACCTGCTGGGACGCGACCAGAACGCATTGGACCACACCGTGGTCGACGCACTGGTCGCGAACCGTTGCGTGATGGTCACGGGCGGTGGCGGTTCCATCGGCTCGGAGCTTTGCCGGCAGATCGCGAGCCACCGTCCGGCGCGGCTCGTCGTCGTCGACCATTCGGAATTCAATCTCTACCGCATCGAGATGGAGTTGCTCGCGCAGTTCCCGGATATCGGCATTCATGCCGTCATCGGCGACATTCGCAACAGCAAGCTTGTCGAAGACGTTTTCGCGCGCTACGCACCGTCGCTCGTGTTCCACGCCGCGGCATACAAGCACGTGCCGATCCTCGAGGAGAATCCCGCCCAGGCGGTGGAGAACAAC
>CAZRFE010000138.1:0-3570 GCA_964599565.1 uncultured Gammaproteobacteria bacterium | reverse complement strand
GCGGCGGTGATGGTGTTCCTGATTCTCGCCGCGCAGTACGAACGCTGGTCGCTGCCGCTCTCCGTGCTGCTTGCACTGCCGTTCGGCACGTTCGGTGCGCTGCTTGCGGTCTGGGTGCGCGGCATGACGAACGATGTCTATTTCCAGATCGGTCTCGTCACGCTGCTCGGCCTTGCCGCGAAGAACGCGATTCTCATCGTCGAGTTCGCGATGCTGAAGAAGCAGGAGGGCATGAGCACGGTGGATGCCGCGCTCGAAGCCGCGCGTCTTCGCTTCCGTCCGATTCTCATGACCTCGCTCGCGTTCATTCTCGGCGTCACGCCGCTGGCGTTCTCGTCAGGCGCGGGTGCGGCGGCAAGACAGTCCGTCGGCACGGGCGTGATGGGCGGCATGCTTGCGGCGACATTCCTCGCAATCTTCTTCGTGCCGCTGTTCTTCCGGCTGATCAACGACATGAAACTGCGGCGCGCAGCGCGTGCGCCGGCAGCGGAGATGGTGCATGAATAAGTTCATCGTATTGCTCGGCGTGCTCGCCGCCGGTTGTGCAGCGGGGCCGGACTACCAGCGTCCGCAGACCGAGCTCCCGGAGCGCTGGGGTTCGCCGGTCGCAGGCGCGGACATCGATGCGTGGTGGGCGAACTTCCATGACGCGGAACTCACCGCGCTCATCGAGGAAAGCCTTGCGCACAACAACGATCTGAAAGCCGCGGTTGCGAATGTCGATGCTGCCGCCGCATCGCTGCGTCTTGCACGCGCGGATTACCTGCCGACATTGAACGGTGCGGCGGGCGCCACGCGTGCGAGCGCGAGCGAAGCCGGTGCCATGCCGCTGTCGTCCGAGCCCTACACGGAATACCGCGCAGGTCTCGTGCTTGATTACGAACTCGACATCTGGGGCCGCGTGCGCCGTGCAAACGAGGCAGCGCTCGCGGAACTCGACGCGGACATCGCGGTGCGCGATGGCGTGCGCGCCGCGGTGGCGGCGGCCGTTGCACGCGCGTACTTCGAGACGCGCGCGCTGGATCGCCAGGTCGCGCTGCTCGAGCGCCTGCATGCCACGCGGCTTGAAAACCTTGCCCTGCAGAAGACGCGCCTCGATGCGGGCGTGATCTCGCCGTACGACTTTGAACAGGCGCGCAGCGAAACCGCGGCGGTGGCAGCCGAACTGCCGCCGCTGCGTTCCGCGCGACTGCGCGCGATCACCGCACTTGCCGTGCTGCGCGGCGCATCGCCGCAGGCCATGTACACAGCATGGACATCGACGGATGCAAGCGATGGCGTGTTGCCGGCGGCGCCCGCCGTGCCGATGGACCTGCCGAGTGCGTTGCTTGAACGGCGCCCGGACATCCGCGCCGCGGAACAGCGGCTCGTGGCCGCGAACGCGCGCATCGGCGAAGCGAAGGCTGCATATTTCCCGCGCCTTTCGCTGACGGGTTTCGCGGGCGGAATTTCCACGGTGTTCTCCGCGCTGTTCGATGCGCCCGCGCGAAGCTGGGAGGCAAGCGTCGCGCTTGCGCAGCCGTTGAGCGACATCAACCGCGTCGGCGCGAACGTGAACGCCGCGCGTGCGCGCCACGGCGCGGCGGCGGCGATGTACGGCAAGACCGTGCAGGTCGCGTTCCAGGAAACGCTCGACGCGCTCGCCGGCGTGACATCGGCGCGCGCGGTGATGGATGCGCAGGATGAAAGGGTCGCAGCGCTGACGAACGCCTACCGCGTTGCCGAGGCGCGCTATCGCGCGGGACGCATCGGCTATCTCGAACTGCTGGATGTCGAGCGACAGCTGCGCGCCGTTGAACAGCAACAGGTCGCATCGAAGCTCGCACTGCTCGGTGCAACCGTCGATCTGTATCGCGCGCTCGGTGGCGGCTGGCGGCAGGTGCCGCCGGGCGACGCACTGGCCGCGCGGGGAGACTGACGAAGAGGGGAGTGATGATGAAACACGGAAACACCGCTGCACGCAGCGACGCACAGGAAGAGGAAACGGCAACGGCGGAACAGGTGGAGAACTATGTACCGGAACGTCCCGCGCTGATGCTGACGTTCCTCGACGTCGCGGAACGCTATTCGCACGCGCGGGAGCAGCCGCCGGTGCGCGTGCGGTACGTCAGCGCGTGACCGTGCGGTTGCGTCCGGCGCGCTTGGCTTCGAGCAGGCGCGCATCGGCGGCGCCGACAAGCGTGGCGATCTGCTCGCCGTCCTCGGGAAACATCGCGATGCCGGCGCTCAGCGTCACCGCCATGTCCGGCACGAGCTTTGCGCGCGCAGCGGCGTCGGTGACGGCGGCGCGCAGTTTCTCGACGCGCGCGAAGGCCTGCGCGGCATCGACGCCCGGCATGGCGAGCACGAACTCCTCGCCGCCGAAGCGCGCGAGCACATCGGTGCGGCGGATTGCGGTGTTCAGCGATTTCGCGATCTGCACGAGCACGCGGTCGCCCTGCAGGTGGCCGAGACGGTCGTTGATGGCCTTGAAATGATCCGCATCGAAGATCGCGATCGCGAGCGGCTCGCCTTCGCGCCGCGCACGTTCGAGCTGCTTGTCGACGAGCAGGTTGAAGCACGCGCGGTTGCTCACGCCGGTCAGCCCGTCGAACATCGACAGGTGCAGAAGCCGGCTGCCGCGCACCACGAGCGCGTAGGAAAGGATCACGGCCGCGCACATGAGAATCAGCCGCGTCACCTGGTCGACGGTGCTGTAGGTGCCGACCTGGTCGGATGGCTGCGCGGCGAGATCCCAGTTGAGTGCGCCGTAGATGTTGAGCGCGGCGTACTGCGCCACCGCCACGGCGCCGGCGAGAAGGCAGATGCGCCGGTCGTAGCGCAGGCTCATCGCGGTGATCGCAAGAAAGTAGATCTCGAACGTGACCTTGCTGTTCAGCGCGATCAGCGGATGGCCGAGCAGCATGAACAGCGCAAGCGCAAGCGACACGAACGTGACATCGCCGATGCTGCTCACGAAGCCGAGCCACGGCCGGTACTCCGACCAGCGCAGCACGGCGAGCACGAACGCCGCTTCCAGCGCGCCGATGACCGTCACCCAGAAGCCCCAGAAATAGATCGGGTTTTCCGGCGTGGTGATCACCTTCCAGGTGGGCGTGATCAGCAGCAGCGCAATGACGATGGCGCGCACGCGCGCGACCAGCCGTTCGCCCTCCGCGCCGGCGGCGAGCATGACGGGTCCGGGCGTTTGTCCGAAGCGCAGCAGCGTGCGCAGCATGTGGCATTCCGTGTGAAAGAACCGCGGATGGCGGTACACATATTCTAGCGTGGCGGCGGCGTTCACCGCGTGAAGTTTCGCCCGCCAGGAACGCGGGCGCGCGGGCCTTGAGCGATCATGCTTGCCGCGGCGTGCGCGACGCAGTAAACAGGACCGTCCGCGGCCAGGCCGCCGGTTCGCCAGCAACGGGAAATCCAGGGGAGACCGCGTGCAACCGATCATTTCCATCCAGCATCTCGAGAAGACCTACGCGTCCGGCCTGCGGGCGCTGAAGGACATCAACCTCGACATCCGCCGCGGCGAGATCTTCGCGCTGCTCGGGCCGAACGGCGCGGGCAAGACCACGCTCATCA
>CAZRFE010000137.1:0-3573 GCA_964599565.1 uncultured Gammaproteobacteria bacterium | reverse complement strand
GGCGTGCCGAATCCCCTGTTGCCGGAGAATCGCGAGGCGACGGCGAGCGCAGTGCGCGCATCGGGTGCGGATTTCGGCATCGCGTGGGACGGCGATTTCGACCGCTGCTTCTTCTTCGACGAGCAGGGCAATTTCCTCGAAGGCTACTATCTCGTCGGCCTGCTCGGTGCGCAGATGCTGAAGAAGCACCCAGGGGCCGCCGTTGTCTACGAGCCGCGTCTGACCTGGAACACTGTCGACATGGTGACGGAGGCCGGCGGCACGCCGGTGCTCTCGAAGACAGGCCACGCTTTCCTCAAGGCGAGCCTGCGCGCCTGCGATGCGGTGTACGGTGGCGAGATGAGTGCGCACCACTACTTCCGCGACTTCAACTACTGCGACAGCGGCATGATTCCCTGGCTGCTGATTGCCGAGCGGCTGTCCGAGAGCGGTGCGACATTGAGCTCGCTCATCGAGGCGCGCATCGCGGCGTTCCCGTGCAGCGGCGAGATCAACCGCAAGGTGGAAGACGCGGATCACGTCATTGCTGCCGTGGAAAGGCGTTACGCGGATGCGGCACTCGGCATCGATTACACCGACGGCGTCGCGATGGAATTCTCCGAATGGCGGTTCAACCTGCGCAAGTCGAACACCGAACCCCTGCTCCGGCTCAATGTCGAGGCACGCGGCGACCGCGCGCTGATGGAGGAGCGGACGCGGGAACTGCTGGGCCTCATCGGCGGCAAGGCGTGAGCGCACCGCGATGAGCCGGTTTTACGTCACGGGCAGCGGCGGATTCGTCGGCACGTTTCTCAGGCAGCGGATCGAGGCCGACCATGGTGCTGATGCATTCATCGGGATGCCGTCGGACATGGATATCCGCGACGAAGCGGCGCTTGTGCAGTCGCTGGCGGACGCGAAACCGGACTACGTCGTGCATCTGGCCGCGCAGAGTTTCGTACCGGCAGCGTTCAAGGACCCGCGGGCAACGTTTGACGTCAACGTCTTCGGCACCTTGAGCCTGCTCGGCGCCCTGCGCGCGACGGGCTTCGCGGGCCGCATGCTGTTCGTCGGCTCGGGCGACATGTACGGCCTCGTGCCCGAGGACGAGCAGCCGATCGCCGAGCACCGCGCGCTGAAGCCGCGCAACCCGTACGCCGTGAGCAAGGTGGCAGCCGAGGCGCTGTGCTACCAGTGGGCGCAGACCGAGAAGCTGGACATTGTCATGGCGCGGCCGTTCAACCACATCGGCCCGGGCCAGGACCCGAGGTTTGCGATCGCGGATTTCGCGATGCAGATTGCGCGGATGGCCAGGGGCGGCCAACCGCGCGTCCTCGCCGCGGGCGATGTTGATGCGGCGCGGGATTTCACCGATGTGCGCGACATCGTCTCGGCCTATCTCGCGCTGCTTGAGCACGGGCAGGCGGGCGAGGCGTACAACGTCTGCTCCGGTACGAGCCGCACGGTTCGCGAGCTGATCGGCATGCTGGCGGAAATCGCGGGGATCGACTTGAAGATCGAGCAGGACCCGGCAAGATACCGGCCTGCGGAACAGAAGCGGGTTTGTGGCGACCCGGCAAAGCTTCGGAACGATACCGGCTGGAAGCCTGGGATCGGCATCCGCGAAACGCTGCAGGACACGCTCGACTACTGGCTGGAACGTACGCAGTAGTCGCAAGCGGCACACATTATTAATAGAGTCTCGAACTCGGACAGGAAATGTTGCCAAGGGCAACGGGGGCCAGGAAATGACTGTAATTGTTCCGGTAATTCTTTCGGGCGGCGCGGGCACTCGCCTGTGGCCGGTTTCCCGCGAAGCGCATCCGAAGCCGTTCATGCGCCTGCAGAGCGGCGAATCGCTGCTGCAGGCCACCTTCCTGCGCGCCGCCGGGCTGCACGACGCCAGGCAGACGCTGGTCGTCACCAACCGCGAATACTATTTCAAGACCAAGGACGAGCTGGACGCCGTGGCGAAACAGGCCGGCTCGCCCGATGTCGCTTTCCTGCTTGAGCCCGTGGGCCGCAACACGGCACCGGCCGTCGCGCTCGCCGCACGGCATGTGCGCGAGCTCGCGGGCGACGACGCGGTCATGCTTGTTATGCCGTCGGATCATGTCATCGCGGATGCGAAGGCATTCGGGATTGCCGTCGCGGCGGCCGTCAACGCTGCCGGCAAGGGCCGGCTGGTGACCTTCGGCATCGTGCCGACCGCGCCGGAAACCGGCTATGGCTACATCGAGGCGGGCGCCCCGCTGGATGGCGGCCCGGCGCGCGAAGTCGCGCGCTTCATCGAAAAGCCCGATTTTCCCAAGGCGGAGAAATTCATCGAGCAGGGCGGATTCTTCTGGAATTCGGGCATCTTCTGCTTTCGCGTGCGCGACATCCTCGATGCCTTTGAAAAGTACGCCTCGGATGTCGATGCGAGCGTGGAAAAATCCTGGGCGGCGTCGCGCGAAACCGCCAGCAACGACCTGCACACCATGCATGTCGACGCGGAGACCTTCCAGAAGGCCTCGAACATTTCCATCGACTACGCCGTCATGGAGCGCGCCGGCAACGTCGCCGTTGTGCCGGGCGATTTCGGCTGGAGCGACGTCGGCTCCTGGCGCTCGTTCGCGGACATGGTGGCGGCCGACGATCTTGGCAACAAGGTCGTAGGTGACGCCGTGCTTGTCGACGCCAACCGCAACTACGTGCACACCGACGGCCGCCTCGTCGCCGTCGTTGGCGTGGATGATCTTGTCGTTGTCGACACGCCCGATGCGCTGCTGATCGGCCATCGCGAAAAGACCCAGAAGGTGAAGGACGTCGTCGAGCAGTTGCGCTTGCGCGATCACGAATCCGCCAGGCTGCATCGTACCGTGCACCGCCCATGGGGCACGTACACGGTGCTGGAAGAAGGCAAGGATTTCAAAATGAAGCGCATCGTCGTCAAGCCGGGCGCGACGCTCTCCCTGCAGATGCATCATCACCGCAGCGAACACTGGGTGATCGTGCAGGGCAAGGCGGAAGTCGTGAACGGCGACAAGGTGCTGCAGCTGGAAAAGGATCAGTCCACCTACATTCCGGCAACACACAGGCACCGGATCTCGAATCCAGGTGAAACCGATCTCGTATTCATCGAAGTGCAGACCGGCGATTACCTGGGCGAGGACGACATCGTTCGTTTCGAAGACAAGTACGGGCGTGTTGCGGAGAACGGCTCGTCGAAGGTGAGCGCGGATGGCAAGTAGTTATGCCAGTGCCGTCTGGCAGTATCGCAACTTTGTCGTCTCCGCGATCAGGTCGGAGATAAAGGGGCGTTTCGCGAGCAGCAAGTTCGGTTTCTTCTGGCTGGTGTTGCATCCGCTCGCGCAGGTTGCCGTGTTCGCGCTCGTGCTGGCGAAGGTCCTCGGTGCGAAACTTCCCGGTATCGAAGGCGACTGGGCTTACGTTGCCTACCTGCTCGCCGGCATGCTGGCGTGGACTCTTTTCTCCGAAGTTGTCACGAGATGCACGGATGCCTTCGTGACGAACGCGAACTACCTAAAGAAAGTTGTGTTCCCGCGCATCTGCCTGCCGGTGATCATCTCGGGCAGCGCGTTGATCAACAAC
>CAZRFE010000136.1:0-3709 GCA_964599565.1 uncultured Gammaproteobacteria bacterium | reverse complement strand
AGTGGGGCTATGAAGTCGCCGCGGAGGAATTCGGCGCCGAGCTGCTCGACGGCGGTCCGTGGATGCACTTCAAGAACCCGAAGACCGGCAGGCAGATCGTCATCAAGGATTCGATCGCGGACATCATGTTCCAGCTCATGCTGCTGCGCCCCGCCGAGTACTCCGTGCTTGCCACCATGAACCTGAACGGTGATTACCTGTCCGATGCCATCGCCGCGGAAGTCGGCGGCGTGGGCATCGCACCGGGTTCGAACATGTCCGATCACATCGCCGTGTTCGAGGCGACGCACGGCACCGCGCCGAAGCACGCCGGCAAGAACATCGTGAATCCGGGCTCGCTGCTGTTCTCGGGCACGGACATGCTCGCGTACATCGGCTGGCGCGAAGCGGCGGACATGATCACGAAGGCTTACGAGAAGACCGTCGGCGAGAAGATCGTGACATACGATTTTGCGCGCATGATGGATGGCGCGAAGGAAGTGAAGACGAGCGAGTTCGCGGACGCCATCATCAAGAACATGTGATGCCAGCCGACGCCGCAACGCAAGAAAAGACGGCCCCTTTCGGGGCCGTCGCTGTTTTCGAAAATCGTTGTGAAACAGCTGTTTGATTTATAATTCGATGCTTTGGTTTCCGCCGGGAATCATGCAGGTACAACCACCCAGGAGCGTGTGATGGCTACAGCGCGCGACACCATGGCGCCCACCGTGCCGCCCGTGATCCATGCAGGCAACGCGCCTCGTCTTGACGAGCTGCGCGCGGCGATGAACGAGCTTTATCTCGCCGACGAGACAGCCGCCGTGAAGGCGCTGCTCGATGATGCGCGTCTTGCCGACGATGCACGCGCGCGCATTCACGAGCGCGCGAAGACGCTTGTCGAAGCCGTGCGCTCCAGCGCCGATTCGAAAGGCGGCATCGAGGCGTTCCTGCAGCAGTACGATCTTTCCTCGCAGGAAGGCATGGTGCTGATGTGTCTTGCCGAAGCGCTGATCCGCGTGCCGGATGCCGAAACCGCCGACAAGCTCATCCAGGACAAGCTCAAGGACGGCAAGTGGAAGGAGCATCTCGGCAAGTCGCCGTCGCTGTTCGTGAACGCATCGACCTGGGGCCTGATGCTGACGGGCAGGATTCTCAAGTTCGGCGTGCGCGAACAGAAGAATGCAGGCGGCATCGTTGATCGCGCGGTCCAGCGCGTCGGCGAACCGGTGGTGCGCGCGGCGATCCGCCAGGCGATGCGCATCATGGGTTTCCAGTTCGTCATGGGCCGCACCATCCGGGAAGCGATGAAGCGTTCGCGTTCCGGCGAACAGCGGAAATACCGCCATTCGTTCGACATGCTCGGCGAGGCCGCCTTCACGTATGCGGATGCGGACAGGTATTTCAAGGCGTACTCGGACGCCATCGACGCCATCGGGGCGGAGAAGGGTGATGCAAGCGTCACGACCGCACCGAGCATTTCCGTGAAACTCTCCGCGCTGCATCCACGCTACGAGCTTGCGAACCACGCGCTCGTGATGAAGGAGATGGTGCCGCGCCTGCTCGCGCTTGCGGAGCGCGCGAAGTCCAACGGCATCGCGCTTACGGTTGATGCGGAAGAAGCCGAACGTCTCGATATTTCGCTGGATGTCATCGAGGCGGTGTATCGCTCGAAGTCGCTCGATGGATGGGAAGGTTTCGGTCTTGCAATCCAGGCCTACCAGAAGCGCTGCATCCGTCTTGTCGACTGGCTGATCGCATTGTCGAAGGACATCGGTCGACGCATTCCCGTGCGTCTCGTGAAGGGTGCGTACTGGGATTCCGAAATCAAGAAGTTCCAGGTGTTCGGCGAGGCCGGCTATCCGGTGTTCACGCGCAAGGCGAACACGGACGTGTCGTATCTCGCGTGCGCGAAGAAGCTGCTTGCCGCCGGCGATCTCGTCTACCCGCAGTTCGCCACGCACAACGCGCACACGGTTGCGTCGATCATGGAAATGGCAGGCGCGCGCAAGGATTTCGAATTCCAGCGCCTGCACGGCATGGGCGAGGAACTGTACGGCGAGATCGTGGGCGAAGATGCGCTCGGCATGAACTGCCGCGTGTACGCACCGGTCGGCGCGCACAAGGAATTGCTGCCGTACCTCGTGCGTCGCCTGCTGGAAAACGGCGCGAACACCTCGTTCGTGAATCGCATCGTCGATGAGAAGGTTCCGGTCGCGGAGATCGTCGCGGATCCCGTCGCCGAAGTCGAAGGTCTCAAGACGATTCCGCATCCGAAGATTCCGCTGCCGAAGGATATCTATCGCGCAGCCGGTCACGACCGTCTCAACTCGAAGGGCATCAACGTGCACGACATCAAGGAACTCGCAGAACTCAAGGCCGCGATGGAAAAGGCGACGCGCACCGACTGGCGCGCCCAGCCCGTGATCGGCGGCAAGGTGATGACGGGTGAGACCAAGCCGTCGGTCGATCCAACGGACAATCGTCGCGTCGTCGGTCTTGTCGTTGAAGCCGACGGCGAGATGATCCGCCAGGCGATCGACATTGCGTACAAGGCACAGCCGGCGTGGGATGAAACGCCGGCAGCGGAACGCGCCGCATGCCTGCGCCGCGCCGCGGACCTGTATGAAGAACACACGGCGGATTTCATGGCGCTGTGCACGCGCGAGGCGGGCAAGTCGATTTCCGACGGCATTGCCGAGGTGCGCGAGGCCGTGGATTTTCTCCGCTACTACGCGATGCGCTGCGAGGAAGACTTCGGCGCGCCGAAGCAGTTGCCGGGGCCGACGGGCGAGAAGAACCAGTTGTCATTGCACGGCAAGGGCGTGTTCATCTGCATCAGTCCGTGGAATTTCCCGCTTGCGATCTTCACGGGACAGGTTGCCGCCGCGCTCGGTGCGGGCAATGCCGTGCTCGCGAAGCCCGCAGACCAGGTCTCGCTGATCGGCGCGCTCGCCGTGCGCCTCATGCACGAAGCCGGCGTCCCGGGCGACGTGCTGCATTTCGTGCCGGCGCGTGGTTCGGTGATGGGCAAGTTCGGCATCACGGATGAACGTGTCGCAGGCGTGTGCTTCACCGGCTCGACCACGACGGGCAAGGTCATCAACCGCACGCTCGCGGAACGTGAAGGCATCATCCCGACGCTGATCGCGGAAACCGGCGGCCAGAACGCCATGCTCGTCGATTCCTCCGCGCTGCCGGAACAGGTGGTGATGGACGTCATCCAGTCGGCTTTCCACAGCGCCGGCCAGCGCTGCTCCGCACTGCGCGTGCTGTACCTGCAGGAAGAGATCGCGGATCGCGTCATCGACGTGCTCGCGGGCTACATGAAGACGATGAAGGTCGGCGATCCCGGCCTGCTCGAAACCGATGTCGGTCCCGTGATCGACAAGGCGGCGCGCGATTCACTGGAAGCGCACGCGCAGGAAATGATCGAGAAGTACAGGCTCATCGGCCGTTGCGAAGTGCCGCAGGAATTCGCGGAGCACGGTACCTTCATCGCGCCGACAGCCGTGGAAATTCCAAGCCTTGACGTGGTCGAGGAAGAAAACTTCGGCCCGATTCTTCATATCGTGCGCTACAAGGCGAAGGAACTCGATCGCGTGATCGACGAGATCAACCGCACCGGTTTCGGCCTCACGCTCGGCGTGCATTCGCGCATCGATTCGGAAGCGGATTACATCGCGCGCCGGATCAAGGTCGGCAATGCGTACATCAACCGCAACATGGTCGG
>CAZRFE010000135.1:0-3725 GCA_964599565.1 uncultured Gammaproteobacteria bacterium | reverse complement strand
GCGCACGCGCCGTCGCATCGCGGACGGCGGCGCGCCGCACGAGCAGCGGCATCGCGACATTCTCAAGCGCGGTGAATTCCGGCAGCAGGTGATGGAACTGGTAGACGAAGCCGATGGCTTCGTTGCGAAGCTCGCCGCGCTTGCGGTCGGAGAGCGTCGTCATGTTGCGGCCCGCGACGTGCACCTCGCCGTTGCTCGGCCGGTCGAGCCCGCCCAGCATGTGCAGAAGCGTGCTCTTGCCGCTGCCGGACGCACCGACGATGGCCGCGCACTCGCCGCGCTCAAGATCGAAATTCACGCCGCGCAGCACCTGCACGGCGTGGCCGGCATCGCGGTACGTGCAGTGCAGATCGCGGCAGGAAAGCACGACATCATTCATAGCGCAGCGCCTCGGCCGGTTGCGTGCGCGCCGCGCGCCACGCGGGATAGATGCCGGCCAGCAGCGACAGCGAGAATGCCGTCGCAGCGACGGTGATCACGTCGTCGAGTTCCATCTTCGACGGCAGGTCGCTGATGTAATACACGTCGTCCGGCAGAAGATCGGTGTGAAAGAGGCTTTCCAGCGCGGGAATGATGTTCTCCACGTTCAGCGACAGCAGGACGCCGAGCGTCACGCCGATCGCGGTGCCGAGCACGCCGATGAACGTTCCCTGCACCATGAACATCGCCATCACGGAACGCGGCGACGAGCCCAGCGTGCGCAGGATGGCGATATCCGCCTGCTTGTCGGTGACGACCATCACCAGCGTGGAGATGATGTTGAACGCCGCAACCGCGACGATCAGCGTGAGGATCACGAACATCACGGTCTTTTCCGTCGCGATCGCGCGGAAGAAATTCTCGTGCTTGCGCGTCCAGTCGCTGAGGTAGTACGTGCCGTCGAGATGTTCCACCAGCTCGCGCACGATGCGCCGCGACTCGAACATGTCATCAAGCTTCAGCCGCACGCCGGTGACGCCGTCATCGAGATTGAACAGTCGCCGTGCATCATCGAGATGGATGAACGCCAGCGTGCGGTCGTACTCGTACATCCCCACCTCGAAGATTCCGCTCACCGTGAAGCGCCGCATGCGCGGCACGATTCCGGCCGGCGTGACGTTGCCTTCCGAGATCAGCAGCACCACCTTGTCGCCGACCTGCGCGCCGATCGCATAGGCCAGGTGACGGCCGAGCACGATGTTGTAGGCGCCGCTCTCGAGATCATCAAGGTCGCCGCGCAGCATCTTTTCACCGATATCCGAAACCTTCGCCTCTTCCGCCGGCAGCACGCCGCGGATGGCCGCGCCCGAGAGCTGGCCTGCGTTGCTGAGCATGCCTTCGGCCTCGACATACGGCGCCGCACCCAGCACATCCGGATGCCGCCCGGCCTGTTCGATCACGCGCTGCCAGTCGTCCATCTGCCGCTCGCCGCCGGTGACGGTTGCGTGCGCGGTCATGCTGAGAATGCGGTTGCGCAGTTCGTCCTCGAACCCGTTCATCACGGAAAGCACGGTGATGAGCGCCATCACGCCGAGCGAGATGCCGATGATCGAGATCAGCGAAATGATGGAAATGAAGTGGTTCCTGCGCTTGGCGCGCAGGTAACGGAGTCCGATGAAAAGTTCGTAAGGCTTGAACATTCGAGTTCCCGGCGGTCAGGCCGCGCATTAAAGCACAATCCGCCACGTGACGCCCTTGGCCGCGGCAAGCGGCGACGCGTCGCTTTTTCGCCCCTCGCACCGGTGCTATATTCCGGCGAAATCCGCATCGCAGGAGAGATTCGATGAACGTTCGCTGCATGATCCTGCTGGCCGCACTGCCGCTCGCCGCCATGGCCGAAGACGGCGCGACGGAAACAACGCGCGGCGACGTGCTCGTGATCGAGGAAGTCCCCGCGGCGGAAACAGCAAGGGCGCCGGTGGCAACACGCAAGGTGCCGACGCGCGGCATGGACATGGCGAACGTGCGCAATGCGTTCGGCGCGCCACGCGAGGAGCATGCCGCCGTCGGGGATCCGCCGATCACGCGCTGGGATTATGACGGCTACTCGGTGTTCTTCGAGCACGACAAGGTCCTGCATTCCGTCATCGTCGAGTGATTCGACGCGCCGCTTTGCCACCGTGGTTGTCGTGAGTGAAACCACGGTTTCCCCGCCTGCTCCGCTTGCTTATCCTTGAGGCTCCCCGGCCTTGGCAGTCCCGGGTTTTTCCCGCAGAATTCGCCGCCTTCCCCGCCCTGCCGGGCCCGACGCACCTCAAGTTCCAAGGAGCCAATGACGTGAAACGCCGCATGCTTCCCGAATGGACCGCGCAATGGGGCGTGATGCTGACCTGGCCGCACGCCGGCACCGACTGGTCGGGCTGGATGGCCGACATCGAACGCACGTACGGCGCCATCGCGCGCGAAGTCACGCGGCGCGAGAACCTGCTCGTCGTCGTGCAGGACGAAGCTCACGCGCAGCACGTGCGAAAGACGATCGCGGAAGCAGGCGGCGAGGACGCGCGCGTGCATGTCCGCTACGCAACCGCGAACGACACCTGGGCGCGCGATCACGGACCGGTCACCGTTGCAACGGAGGATGGTCTTGCGCTGCTGGATTTCATCTTCAACGGCTGGGGCAACAAGTGGCCGGCGAAGGACGACGATGCGATCAACCGGCGCCTCGAGGAAGCAAAGACATTCGACGCGCCGATGACGCACATCGATCTCGTCATGGAAGGCGGCGCACTTGAAACCGACGGACTCGGCACGCTGATGACCACGCGTCATTGCCTGCTCTCGCCGGAGCGCAACCCGAAGCTTGACGAGAAAGCCATCGAGCGCGAACTCGAAAAATGGCTGGGCGCGGAGCGCGTGCTGTGGCTGGATCACGGCCATCTCGAAGGCGACGACACCGACAGCCACATCGACACGCTCGCGCGCTTCGCGGACGCAGAAACCATCGTCTACCAGGCCTGCGATGACCGCGCCGATGCGCATTACGACGACCTCGCCGCGATGCGCGCCGAACTCGAATCCTTCGTCACGCCCGCCGGGAAGAAATACCGCCTGCATGCGCTGCCCTGGCCGCGCGCGCAGCACGATCCCGTCACGGGGCAGCGGCTGCCCGCGACGTACGCGAACTTCACCGTCATCAACGGCGCGGTGCTCGCGCCGTCCTACAACGATCCGGCGGACGAAACCGCGAAGACCGTGCTCGAAAAAGCGTTCCCGGATCGCGAGATCGTGATGATCGACTGCCGACCCGTCATCCGCGGTTTCGGCAGCCTGCACTGCATCACCATGCAACTGCCGCAAGGCGTTGTTGCCGAGGAGAAATGACATGAGCGGGAAACGCATGCTGAAGGTCGGCCTCGTGCAGCAGCACTGCAACGACGACGGCGCACACAACCTGAAGGTGAGCATGGACGGCGTGCGCGACGCGGCATCGCGCGGCGCGAAGCTCGTGCTGCTGCAGGAACTGCATCTCGGCCCGTACTTCTGCCAGACGGAAGACACGACCGTGTTCGATCTCGCGGAAACCATTCCCGGTCCGAGCACGGATGCGCTCGGCGCGCTTGCAAGGGAACTCGGGATAGTGATCGTCGCATCGCTCTTCGAGCGCCGCGCACCGGGCCTCTACCACAACACCGCCGTCGTGCTCGAAACCGACGGATCGATCGCGGGCAAGTACCGCAAGATGCACATCCCGGACGATCCCGGCTACTACGAGAAGTTCTACTTCACGCCGGGCGACATCGGCTTCG
>CAZRFE010000134.1:0-3791 GCA_964599565.1 uncultured Gammaproteobacteria bacterium | reverse complement strand
CCATGGCGCACGAGATGAAGAACGACAACAGCGTTGTCGTGCTCGGCGAGGACGTGGGCGTGAACGGCGGCGTGTTCCGCGCGACCGCGGGCCTGCAGGAGCAGTTCGGCAAGGACCGCGTCATCGATACGCCGCTCGCCGAAGCGCTGATCGCGGGCATTTCCATCGGCATGGCCGTGCAGGGCATGAAACCGATCGCGGAAATCCAGTTCTCGGGGTTCATCTACCCGGCCGTTGACCAGATGGTCAACCACGCAGGTCGCCTGCGCACGCGCACGCGCGGCCGGCTGCACGTGCCGATGGTGCTGCGCGCACCAAGCGGCGGCGGCATCCACGCACCGGAACACCACTCGGAATCCAACGAAGCGATGTTCGCGCACATGCCCGGCATCCGCGTCGTCATGCCGAGTTCGCCGAAGCGCGCGTACGGTTTGCTGCTTGCGTCCATTCGCGATCCAGATCCTGTCGTGTTCCTCGAACCGACGCGGCTTTACCGCATGAACAAGCAGGAAGTGGAAGACAACGGCGAGGCGCTGCCGCTCGACACCTGTTTCGTTCTGAAGGAAGGCACGGATGTCACGCTCGTCTCCTGGGGCGCGATGATCCACGAAACGATGCTCGCGGCGAAGGAAATGGAAGCCGAAGGCATCTCGTGCGAAGTGATCGACGTCGCGACGGTGAGCCCGATCGACTACGAGACCATCCTCGATTCGGTGGAGAAGACGGGCCGTCTCGTGATCATCCATGAAGCGCCGAAGACGGCAGGCCTCGGTGCGGAAATCGCCGCGGAAGTCGCCGACCAGGCGCTGTTCTCGCTTGAAGCACCGATCGTGCGCGTCACCGGCTACGACACGCCGATGCCGCTGTTCAAGCTGGAACACGACTACATGCCGAGCGTGCATCGCGTCGTGAAAGGCATTCGCCGCGTGCTGGAAGATTGAGGGGTTCTCGAATGACTACGACATTTAATCTCCCGGATCTCGGTGAAGGCCTGCAGGAAGCCGAGATCGTCGAGTGGAAGGTTTCCGTCGGCGATACCGTCAAGGTCGACGATCCGCTGGTTGCGGTCGAAACCGACAAGGCCGTCGTCGACGTTCCCTCGCCCTATTCCGGCCGCATCGCGAAGCTTCACTGGAAGAACGGCGATATCGTCCCGACGCATGCCGCACTCGTGGATTTCGACGTCGACGGCAAGGGCGAGTCGGCATCGACCGCGAAACCGGCGCCGCAGGAATCACCGAAAGCAGCGGCGAAGCCCGCGGCAAAACCGGCGCCTGCATCCGCTGGCGGCAGCCGCACGTTCAACCTGCCGGACCTGGGCGAAGGCCTGCAGGAAGCCGAGATCGTCGAGTGGAAGGTTGCCGTCGGCGACAGCGTGAACGTTGACGATCCGCTCGTCGCGGTTGAAACGGACAAGGCCGTCGTGGACGTGCCCTCGCCCTACGCCGGCACCATCCAGAAGCTCCACTGGAAGAACGGCGACATCGTTCCAACGCATGCCGCGCTCGTCGACTTCGCGGTGGCAGGCGGCGCGGAAAGCAATGTTGCCGAGGGCAGCACGGATACCCGCGAGAAAGGCGCGCCGCAGGAAGTGGCGATGGAGGAAGACTCGGGCACCGTCGTCGGCAAGATGGCAACCAGCAACGAGGAGCTCGAGGACAACGCCGTGATCCGCCGCAAGGGCGCGCGCCGTGAACGCGGGCGAACCGCCGCGAAGGCATCTTCCGCGCCGCGAACCGCGCGCGCCGACGGCAGCCGGCCGAAGGCGTCACCCGCAACGCGTGTCTATGCGAAGGAAATCGGCTGCGACCTCACGCTCATCGAAGGCACCGGCTCGAAGGGCCAGATCACGAAATCCGACGTGGATGCCTTCATGCGGTCCGGCGCCACGCGCGCCGCGCCATCGACGACGGATTTCGCTCCTGCCGCTCCGTCGTTCGGCGGCTGGGATATTCCGGCACACGCGAAGGATGTCGAGTACGGCACGTCGCAGCCGCTGCGTGGCCCGCGGCGGGCCATGCACAATTCGATGACCGCATCGCGCAGCCAGGTCGCCGAATGCACGCTGTTCGACGACGCCGACATCCATGCCTGGATGCCGGGGCAGGACATCACCGTGCGCATCATCCGCGCAATCACGGTTGCCTGTCGCAAGGTTCCGCAGCTCAATGCCTGGTACGACGGCGAGAAACTGGAGCGCGTGATCCACAAGCACGTCGATCTCGCGATGGCCGTGGACACGCCGGATGGCCTCATCGTGCCGGTGATCCGCAAGGCCGACACCAGGAACGGCCAGCAGTTGCGCGAGGAACTGAACGTCATCAAGGAAAAGACGCGTGCGCGGACGGTTTCGCCGGAAGACATGCGCAACCCGACCATCACGTTGTCCAACTTCGGCATGATGGCCGGCCGTTACGCCACGCCGGTCGTGGTTCCGCCGCAGGTCGCCATCCTCGGCACCGGCGGGCTGCGTCACGACGTCGTCGCCGTGATGGGCGGGATCGAAACGCACCGCCGTATTCCGCTCTCCATCACGTTTGATCACCGCTGCCTGACCGGCGGTGAGGCGTGCCGCTGGCTGGCGGCGGTCATCAAGGACCTCGAAAAGCCGTACTGACCGAACGCCCGTTCGAAAAAAAGGCCCTCTTCGAGGGCCTTTTTCTTTTTCCGCGCAGAACCGGTTTCCGCCAACCAGCGCCGCGTCGCGCGGCTTTTTCGTGACGATAAGACAACGCGGTTTCCGTGACTCCGTGACCCTGCATAAGCCCTGCAAAACGGCTAGAATTGGCGCCGTTCAACACCCCCTCCCACACACTCTGGATCAAGAAAAGGCGGTCGGAAGAAATGTCTGCTCAGGCCAGCGACGTGAAATCGAAACAGATCGACAAGGTCATTTCCTATCTGCGCAAGAAGGCTGACAAGGAAGAAGCGTCACTGCTGGAGGATTTCGTCAGGCACTACTACAGCGCGGTAGCGCTGGAAGACCTCACGCGCTACACGCCTGCTGAACTGTATTCCGCCGCGAGGAACCATTTCGAATTCGCGAACAAGCGCACGCCGGGCAAGTCCGCGATCCGCATCTACAATCCGACGGCGCGCAGCAACGGTTACACGTCGACGCACACTGTTGTCGAAATGGTGAACGACGACATGCCGTTCCTTGTCGATTCGGCGAGCATGGCGCTGAACAAGCACGGCTATTCGATTCATCTCACCGTGCATCCGATCTTCAAGGCCGTGCGCGACAAGCGCGGCCGCCTCGACAAGCTCGTGCCGCCGCATGAGGATCTCGTCGGCGCGCAGCAGGAATCGTTCATCCGCTTCGAGATCGATCGCGAAACGGAAGCCACCGATCTCGCCGTGCTCGAAGCCGAACTGCACGCGTGCATGAACGACGTGAACGCCGCCGTGCGCGACTGGCCCACGATGCGCGCGAAGGCATCGGAGATCATCAATCTCCTGAGCAAGCGTCCGCCGAAGCTCGAGCCCGCCGAAGTGAGCGAGGGCATCAAGTTCCTCGACTGGCTCGTGAACAACCACTTCACCTTCCTCGGCTACCGCGAATACGACCTTATCCGCGAGAACGGCGAGGACGTGCTCAAGGCGGTGCCGGAATCCGGTCTCGGCATCCTGCGCAACAGCGCGGAGAAATCGCAGAGCTTCATGGTGCTGCCGAAGGACATTCGCACGCAGGCGCGCGCGAAGGAACTCCTCATCATCACCAAGGCGAACTCGGTTTCGACCGTGCATCGCCCGAGCTACCTCGATTACATCGGCATCAAGCGCTTCAA
>CAZRFE010000133.1:0-3870 GCA_964599565.1 uncultured Gammaproteobacteria bacterium | reverse complement strand
CGTCGCTGGCGGCCATTGCCGGTGCGGTCATCGCGATACTTCAGTCCGGCGACGAAAGCTGACGCAGCGGATAGCGCCACCTCATGCGGAGATACATGATGAGAACCAAGGACGGAGCCGCGCTCCTTCTTTCGCTGATCGGCCTCGTTGCACTCGCGGTGCCGGCGCACGCGGATGACGCGACAGATGCAGCGACGGTGGTACAGGGCGGACCGTATCGCCTGCATGCGCGGACATTCACGGGCGAGAAGACCGGCAGCGAACCGCTGCTGGTTGTCGTCATCCACGGCGACTCGCCGTTCAGTGCGCCGAGCTACCAGTATCTTTTCGCCGCGAACGTGGCGGCGCGGCATCCGGATGTCGTCGCGGTTGGTTTGCTTCGCCCCGGCTATGCGGATCCCGACGGCAATCAATCCGAGGGTGAGCGCGGACTCACCAACGGGGACAACTGGCACGCCGGGAACACGGATGCCATCGCCGCTGCCATCAAGGAACTCGCGGATCGTCACGACGCGCGAAAAACCATTGTTGTTGGTCATTCGGGCGGCGCGGCGATCACCGCGAACATGCTCGGCCGGCACGCGGAACTGATCGACGCCGCGCTGCTCGTCGGCTGTCCGTGCGGCGATCTCAAGGCGTGGCGTGAATCCATGTTCAAGCTCACCGCTGCGCCGGTCTTCGAGGGTGACATCGAAACGCTCTCACCCATCACGCTGGTCGATGGCCTTTCACCGGCAGCGGATATCGTGATGATGGTCGGCAGCGAGGACGGGATCACGCCGCCGGTGTTCAGCGAAAGCTACGTTGCTGCGGCCGCGGAAGCCGGAAAGGAAATTGAACTGGTACACGCTGCGGGCAAGCCGCATGACATGCTGCTGGATGACATCGTGTACGCAAAGCTTGCGGAAATGCTCGATCGTGCGCGGAGCGAGTGACGCTGAAGGTCAGCAGATCATTCCGGTGATCGTGCAAGCGAACTCCCGCCCGGGTCATGAAAGTGAAGCAGAGTCGCTTCACTTTCGGCACCGCTGCGTGATATCTGCCGGACGGCAACCGTTGCATCGATGGGCGTGAGACGGGTCGATCGTCGTGCGAGGTCCAGCCAGATGAATGTGAATCCCCGCAAGCCGTCGCCGAAATCGACCGGCAGGATGAGCGCGTCGGGGAATGCCGTGTCCGGGAAGCTGCCGTCGACAAGCTGAAACGTATACCCCGCGACATCCGCAGCGATCTCGCCTTCAATCCGTACTGTCAGTATCCCCGCATCATTGCATGAGCCGCCATCCGGTATGCCGTATCCGCGCCGCAACGTGTATATGGACACGTCGGGTGGCGCGAGCGTGGAGGTGTGTTGCCCGGCGTGAATCCGGGAAGGCGGTTCTGCAATTTCATAACCCGGTGCAAACGAGCAGGCATCCGCTGTGCCTGGACACGTCAGCATCAGGCTGGCGAATGCAACAAGCGTGGCTGCTTTCATCGCGTGCTCCCGCGTCCAACTGCGACGAGTCTACGAAGCACGGAACGGAAAGGAAAGAATGGAATTGCCGGGTGGTCAGCGACCGTCAGGAACACGGTGGACTTATTTCCTGCAAGAGGTGTTGCATTCACCCCCACCCGGCAGAACTGCCAACATCGCCCGCCATTAAAGGAGCGTCAGAAATGGCGGCCTCCCGGCGGTTCGCTGAACCCGTACCTGAAAGGCGTTGATGAATCTAGCGGGTTCCCGATTTTCCGGTATCCGGCCAATCCTGAAATATCAATTGACAGTTGAAGCTATCGCCTCGATGAACACCCAGAAGCAAAGCCCCGCTTGAGCGGGGCTTTGCAATGCACGGAAGCAGAAGCGTCAGCGCACGAGGTAAAGCGGTGATGTTTCCCGCACGCAGTTTTCCCCGTATCCGATGTCTGCATACGTTGCGGGGAAGCGATGCATGTCGCTCGCCACTGCCAGGAAGCGGTTCGATTCGCGCGCGGCCTTCAATCCCGCCCATGCGAGTCCGTGCAGCGCGTTCAGCCAGCACTCGAGCGCCGTATCATCCTCGGGCAGTTCGTCGATCGTCATGCGGTGGATGGATTCCAGCACGCCGAGCGCGGTGTCGGAGGAGCGGAAGAGATTGAAATCTTCCGGCGTGGGATATGAGGTGTCCTTGCTGTTCATGTTGATTCTCCTAATCGATGCGGCCTTTTCCATCTTCCAGATCATCGCGGTTCTCCCGCGATTTTCCGACGCCGACAACCGGTTGTTCATCGTCTAGACTTCGCAGTACCGCCCGGAGGGAACGACAGGAATGCTGCCATTGATCCTGATCGCGCTGAGCGCGTTTTTCTTCATCGTCATGGAGCGAATAGTGCCGGGTCGCGATCTGCCTCGCTCACAAGGCTGGTATGTTCGCGCGACCGTCATGAATCTCGCACAACTCGGTGTGGTGATTCTTGCCGGCCATACCTGGGAAAGGTGGCTGCAGGGCACGTCGCTGCTGCGGATCGAGTTTCTCATGACGGCGCCAGCGCAGGGTTTCCTCTGCTGGTTCATCGGGACGTTCATCTTCTACTGGTGGCATCGGGCGCGGCATTCGATACCGTTGCTGTGGGTCGGCCTTCACCAGATTCATCACAGCGTGGCCCGGATCGAGACGTTTACCTCGTTCTACAAGCATCCGCTGGAGATCACCGTCAACTCGGTCCTGTCGTCGGTGATCATTTTCGCGTTGCTCGGTGCTTCGATCGACGCGGCGCCGTGGTACAGCTTCTTCGCGGCGCTCGGCGAGTTCTACTACCACACGAACATGAGGACACCGTGCTGGACCGGCTGGTTTCTTCAGCGACCGGAACACCACTCGATTCATCATCAGCGCGGCGTTCATCACTACAACTATGGCGACATCACCTGGTGGGATCGGCTGTTCGGCACATTCAAGGATGCCGGTCATTTCACCGAGCACTGCGGGTTTCGCGATGATCGCGAACAGCGCCTGCTCTCGATGTTGTTGTTCAAGGATGTGAATCCTCCCATTCGCGGGACAGCAGGCCATTCCCCGACTGCAGAAGATCTGGCGCGTGGAGAATAAGGACACTGTAGCGCGCGCGGCCCGGGTTTCGCTGCCCGCAGGCATCCGTTGCATATCGATGGACGTGTCTGTGAACCAGAGGGTTTGATATCGAAGCGGGCGAGATGGATGCGACTGGCAGGATTTTCATGAACCAGCTTACGCGAGGTCTTCAACGGCGACTGATGTATGTCGAGAACAAGGATGGCGACATCGATGGGGCACGCGCGCGCATCGGCTGGGTGGAGTTTTCCCGCAGCGGTCGGTCTGTCTGCTACCGTGGCCGCACCTTGCGCCGCATGAAGGGCGGCGGAGTCGCAGGCAATTTCATCGATGTTGATACCGGCGAGGAGTACTGGGTATCCGGCGTGAAGCAGAACAGGCGGGATGTACATTGGAGCGACCACATCGAGGTGACCATCGATGACGGCGCGAAAACGGAATACGCAATACTGGCCGGCAAAAAGGTCCGCTGATTTCCCGAATCTCGCTGCATCGGACTTGAAGGTCGAAGCGTACCGGTTGCTGAACGAGCCGGATTCACGATGATTTTCCTTCACTCTTCGAAAGCTTCTGACAGTCGCGATCTGGAGACCGCTCCCACGGCTCGCTCACGCAAGCATGATTCCGGATCATTCTTCTATATAAGGTGTGTGTTACTTCGGCACGGCGCAGCAAAGGCTCTGCAGCTTCAGCATTGATGAGTCCGTCATCTTCCTGGAACCGTGTCAGCACGCGGCTGACGGCTTCGGTGGCAAGGCAGGCCCGGCGCCCGTCGCCATCATGCCGCTGCTCGCCGACGCGTGGACGAGGCAGGCGGGAA
>CAZRFE010000132.1:0-3887 GCA_964599565.1 uncultured Gammaproteobacteria bacterium | reverse complement strand
GCGGGCGCGGGCATTTCTTCCGGCGCGGGTTCCTGCACCGGTTCAAGCGGCGCGGAGGTTTCCGGGATCAGCGCCGGCGGACGCGGTGCGGAAGGTTCTTCCATCGGCGTGAGCGGATACGCGGGCGGTGCGTTCGCGGGTTCCGCGTCTTCCAGCGCGTCCTGCATGCCAGGCGTGAGCTGCTTCGGTTCTTCAACCTGCGGCGCAGGTTCCGCGGGAAGCATTTCTTCCTGCATCGCCGGTGCAGGTTCCGGTGTTGCTGTTTCTTCCGGCAGCGGTGGCTGCGGTGCGGGTTCAACGGTCGCTGGCGGCAGCGCGGGTGCGGCTTGCGGCGTCACGTCCGGTGCGGGCACTGGCACAGGCACCGGCGTGAGTACGGGTGCGGGCACGATGGCAGGTTCGGCAGGCTCGACAACCGCAGGCGTTGCAGCCGGCGCTGCGCCCGGCAGTGTCAGCGGTTCGGTCGGCTGCGCGAGCGGTGCGGGTGCGGGCACGATGACCTTGCGGCCGCGAAGCTCGTAGTAACGCTGCACCTGCTCGGCGGTGAGGATCTTCTTCTGTTCGAGGTGCGCATCGATATGCACGAAGCGAAGCTGCGCGCGCAGCGCGGCAATGGTGTCGATGCGGCCGCGCACCTGCGAGCTCGTCACCGTGCCGCTCGCCATGTCCGCATCAAGCTGGCGTTCCGCGTTCACGATGCGCTGGCCGAGCGCGCGCGCCTGGCCTTGCAGGAGGCCAACGAGCCGCGCGGTGGCGAAGCGCTGGTCGGGCGTGAGCGCGAGTTCTTCCTTCAGTTCGAGTACGTGTGCGGGGCCGGGATAGCCGTTGATCTCCGCGGGCGCCGCCATGCCCATGCCCTGGCCGGCGAGCAGCGCGTCGACTTCCTGCTGCGAGATGGTGCGCGATGTCGTGCCCGCGCTCTCCGGCCCCGGCGCACTCGCGCAACCGGCAAGCGCGATCGCGAACAGCGCCAACCCAAGCTGACTTCCCAGGACCCTCGCACGCATGGCTGCTCCCCTGTACCACTCGCAACGCGGCGGCTTTTTTTACTTTGTGCGGCGATTCTCACCGATCCTGCGGAAATCAGCCACTACCGTCCGCGCGGCCCTTCTCGCGTCTTCCTTCCCCGGCCGGCGGCCGCCTGCAAATCCCGGGCCAGCCGCTATACTCTTCCAGACATAAGTTCCGGGAAAACAAAGAAATTCGAATAACGAGGAGTCTCCTGATGCGCCGGTACATGGTCCTGAACGCCAAGGGTGGCTGCGGCAAGTCCACGCTCGCCACGAACATTGCCGCCTACTTCGCCTCCCAGTGGGAAAACGTCAACGTCACCCTGGCGGACTTCGACCCGCAGCAATCCTCCATGGACTGGCTGGAACTCCGGCCGCCCGAGCGCCCGGCCATCCACGGCATCAACGCCTACAAGGACGGCCTGCGCAGCCTGCCCTCCAACACGGATTTTCTTGTCATGGATGCGCGCGCCTCCACGCACGGGCCGGATCTCACCGCGCTCGTGAAGCACGCCGAGACCATCATCGTGCCCGTGCTGCCGAGCACCGTGGACATGAACGCCTGCACCCGCTTCGTCGAGGAACTGCTCAAGGTCGGCAAGGTGGAAAGAAAGGAAGTGAAGATCGGCGTCGTCGCCAACCGCGTGCGCGAGAACTACTCCATCTTCGACGATCTCGATGAGTACCTGCAGAAGCTCAAGGTTCCCTACCTCGGCCACCTGCGCGATGCACAGAACTACATCCGCGCCTACACGCGCGGGCTCGGCATCCACGAACTGCCGCCGTATCTTGCAGCACCGGACTGGGAGCAGTGGGAGCCGATCGTGAAGTGGCTGGAAAGTAAGCGCAGTCAACCTTGAGTGGCTGAAATGAAAATTACGAGAATTGTGGTAGAAAACTTTAAAAGTTTTCAAAAACTCGACCTTCGTCTTAATAGCTTTAATCTTCTAATCGGTGCGAATGCATCCGGAAAGTCAAACTTTATTGAAATCTTAAATTTTCTCAGAAACGTTGAGTCGTTAGGGTTGGAAAACGCTTATTCGATGGAGGGTGGTGAGGAGTATTTTTTTAATCTTGGTAGTGGAATCTTACGCACCAAAATTTCTATATCGCTGCAAGTAGTAAACCAAGGCCATCACTTTTGGGGTTTGCTGGAAACCGCACCGTTTGTCCAAGTGCATAGAATCGACTATGCAACGGAGATAGCGATCTCTCCAGAAACAGGAGAGCCGTATTTTGAAAGTGAAGTTCTCTCCTTTGATTTTCTTCCGCTCGATTTGGCAAATAGGTCAATTCAGTTTGACTTCGCCGACGACAAAAAATCTGCGTTCGCCAGTCTGGTTTTCAACAGGACGGGCAACAAGATAAAGGCGGAGGTAAAACCTTATCCCGGATTGGAAGTACAAAAAAGAAATTTAAACGCGCCGCCGTTCGGCGGGGCGCAATTGGGACGGTTCGATTCCATACTGGGCTCACCCAATGTGTTGTTTCTTCTTTCAGAAAAGATTTTTTCAAGTCTTGCCATTTATGATTTTGATGTGAAGCAGATTAAAACAGCGGCAAAAATATCTGCGAGGGCAGAACTAGAAGAGAACGGGAGCAACTTGCCTATAGTTCTCAAGAATCTGTTGGTAGAGAAATCAAATAAGCAGCGATTTAGCAACCTGCTTCGAGACTTTCTGCCCTTTATCACCGATATCGATGTTCAAACATACGTCGATCGTTCTTTGATGTTTAAGGTATGCGAAATATATAGCCCTGGAAGCTATCTTCCGTCCCCGCTGCTTTCGGACGGGACCATCAATGTCACCGCGTTGATATTGGCGTTATATTTCGAGAACAAGGCCGTTCTATTTTTCGAGGAGCCTGAGGGGAACTTACATCCCGCACTTATTAAAAAGATGACTTCTCATATGAAAAGTCGATCAGAAGCCAAGCAAATATTAGTGTCGACGCACAATCCTGAAGTTATACGTGGTGCTGACGTCAAGGACGTGCTATTCGTTTCACGCGCTGTGAACGGCGCCTCTGTTATTAATAGACTTGACATGAGAAATGATATTTGCACTTTTCTTGAGAATGAAATTGGGCTGGACGAGCTGTACGCTCAAAATCTCCTTTAATGAGCTATCGACGTCTTTTTATATTTGTCGAAGGGGCAGACGATGAGCGCTTTATGAGGCGAGTCGTCATTCCTCTATTTCAACAGGCATTTGATCACGTCGATATCGTAATGTACGCAGAGATGAAGACCGAAAAGATTTCGAGCTTCATCGCTAGCGTGCTTGGGATGGGCGCTGAATATATATTCACAGCGGATCTAGATAGCCTTGATTGTCCGGTAGATAGGCGGCGAGGGCTAGTCGCCAGGTTGAAGCGCTTGTCGATTGAGAGAATTGCGGTGGTGATTAAAGAAATTGAAGGTTGGTATCTGGCCGGTACCGATCTAGCGGTTGGCAAAATAGTTGATGAGATGACGAAAGAACAGGTGCTTACGTTAGTGCCGACACACTGGACCAGTGTAGAGTTCTTGATCGATCTTCTCGATAAATTCGATTACAGAAAGGCGTTGGAGAACAGTCGGTCTTTCGGGTACTTTTACCGTCGGTACGTTCCTGTTGTCGTTTAGCTTCCTAAAAGAAGGTAGGACGACATTCTCGGGAATTTCTTTGCGATCTTTTCTAGATTCGAACCGCTCGGATCCTTGCCGTGATTTTCATATCCCATCAACGTGTTCGCGGATACACCCGTCAGCTTTTCGAACTCCTGCCGCGTCAGCCCCGCCTCTTCGCGGATCTTCCTGATTCTTGCCCCAATTGGGCTCGTAAGCTCCCCTGCGTCGGACACATTTAAAGAGTAGAGCTTTCTGGCAAAATT
>CAZRFE010000131.1:0-4014 GCA_964599565.1 uncultured Gammaproteobacteria bacterium | reverse complement strand
ATGAGGAGCTTCGACTGACATGCCACGCATCAACCTACTCCCCTGGCGCGAGGAACGGCGCCGCGAGCGGCAGCAGCAGTTCATGGTCACGCTCTTCATCACTGCTGCATTCGGTGCGGCGGTCGTGTTCGCGGCGAACGTGCATTTCGGTCAGCTCGTCCAGAACCAGGCGTCGCGCAACAACTACCTGCGCAGCGAAATCGCGCTGGTCGACAAGAAGATCGAGGAAATCAAGGCCCTGCAATCGACGAAGCAGTCGCTGATTGCGCGCATGCAGGTCATCGAACGCCTGCAGACAAGCCGCCCGCAGATCGTGCACCTGTTCGACGAACTCGCGCGGACGCTGCCGAATGGCGTGTACCTGCAATCGGTGAAGCAGAACGAGGATACGCTGGAGATACGCGGCACTGCCGAATCCAGCGCGCGCGTCGCCGCCTACATGCGCAGCATCGACAATTCACCCTGGCTCAAGGATCCGCGTCTCGGCCCCATCGAAAGCCGCACGGAAGGCCGGCTTCGCCGCAGCGTGTTCATGCTGACCGCAAAGCAGGAATCGCCGACGGACGACGAGGCGGAGGAATAAGTCATGGATCTGAACGATCTCAAGAATCTCGATCTCAACAATCTCGATGTGAACAACATGGGCAGCTGGCCGGCGCCCGTGAAAGGCATCGTGCTGGTTATTGCGTTTCTCGCGGTTCTCGGCGGCGGCTACAAGTTTCTCATCACCGACAAGCTTGCCGAGCTCAAGAACCAGGAAGAACAGGAACAGACGCTGCGCAACGAGTTCTCGGCAAAGCAGGCGCGCGCGGCAAACCTGGACGCATACAAGGCACAGCTTGAAGAGATGCGGCGCTCGTTCGGCGCGATGCTGCGACAGCTGCCGGGCGAAACCGAAATCGACACACTGCTCACCGACATCTCCCAGGCGGGACTCGCCGCGGGATTGCAGCAGGAGCTGTTCTCGCCGCAGAGCGAAGTCGTGCGCGAGTTCTATGCGGAAGTGCCGATCCAGATACGCCTGACCGGCAACTATCACCAGTTCGGCGAATTCGCGAGTTCCGTCGCCGCGCTGCCGCGCATCGTCACCCTGCACAACATCAGCATCGACACTGGCAACGAAGGCAATCTCACGATGAACGTCGTCGCGAAGACGTACCGGTATCTTGAAGATGGGAGCGGCCGTTGATGAATTCCCCTGGCATCAATAACCGTAACCGTCGCGCCGTCGCCATTGCCGGCGCGCTCGCGGTACTGCTGGTTGCAGGATGCTCCGGCGACCGCTCGGACCTCGAGCAGTTTGTCGCGGCGGAGAAGGCCAAGCAGCCCGGACCGATCGAGCCACTGCCGCAGATCAAGCCATACGAGACCTTCACCTACCAGGCGCACGACGTCCGCTCGCCTTTCACCCCGGATACCGCGAGCGGGCCGTCGCAGGGCGAACAGGCGAAGGGGGCGGGCAACGGCATACAGCCAGACTTCAATCGCCCGAAGGAATATCTCGAACAGTTTCCGCTCGACGGCCTGCAGATGGTCGGAACCATCGAGGCAAAAGGCCAGTCGTTCGCGCTGGTCGCCGATCCGGACGGCGCCGTCCACCGTGTTCAGCCCGGCAACTATCTCGGGCAGAACCACGGCAAGGTAACGAGCATCGGCGACACCGAAATCAGAATCACGGAGATCATCCCGGACGGGCTGGGCGGATGGATGGAACACCAGGCAGCCATCGGGCTCGACGAGTGATTCGCTGGGGAGTTAAGGATCATGAGCATGAAGAATGAAAACAGACGCGCGATGCCGGCCTTGCTGTCCGTCATCGCCCTTTCCGTGGCCCTGGCGTTCCAGACAGCGACAGCGCAGGAGGGCTCGAATGCGCTCGAAGCCGTCGAAGTCGCCGCGCTGCCAGGCAACCAGGTGCAGTTGCGATTGCACATGAGCGACACCGCGCCTCAGCCGGAGACGTTCAGCACCGACAATCCGCCGCGCATTGCCATCGACCTGCCTGACACGCGCTGGGCCGCCGACAGCCGCCGCACGGACATCGGCATCGGCGCAGTACGCAATGTCATGGGCGCAGAGGCACAGGGCAAGGTGCGTCTCGTGGTGAATCTCTCGAACATGATCGAATACACCGCGCACACCGAGGGCAACAGCGTATTCATCACGCTCGGCGGCGGCAGCAACGCCGCAGCACCGGTGATGGCGGCAGCACCTGCGCACGAGCCGACCCCACCGCCGGGCAAGAGCGGCAACGCGCCGCGAGCACGCGCCATCGAAGGAATCGACTTCCGTCGTGGTGAAAGCGGCGAAGGCCGCGTCATCATCGACCTCACCGACCCGCGCACGATCGTCGACCTGAAGCAGGAAGGCGATCAGATCGTGCTCGATTTCAAGGACGCCCAGGTGGCCGATGCGCTGCTGCAGCGTTACGACGTCACCGACTTTGCAACGCCCGTTACCGTTGTCGATACGCTTCGACGTGGACGCGATGCACGCATCGTCGTACGCACGAGCGGCGATTACGAACAGCTCGCCTACCAGACGGACGACCAGTTCACGCTCGAGATCAAGCCCGTCGAGCAGGAAGTCGCGGCCGACGATCCGAATCGCGAGAAGGAATACGTTGGCGAGCGCCTGACGCTCAATTTCCAGGATCTTGAAGTGCGTGCGTTCTTCTCGATCATCGCGGACATGACGGGACTGAACGTCGTCGTCAGCGATTCCGTGACCGGCAACATCACGCTGCGCCTGCAGAATGTGCCGTGGGACCAGGCGGTCGACATCGTGCTCAAGACCAAGGGTCTTGCGATGCGCGAGAACGGGAACGTGATGCTCGTCGCGCCCGGACAGGAAATCGCCGAGATGGAACGCATGGAACTGGAATCTCGGCAACAGGTGCAGCAGCTCGAACCGCTGCGCTCGGAGTTCATCCAGATCAACTACGCGAAAGCGAGCGATCTTGCTGCGCTGATCCAGGGCACCACGGGCAGCTCGTTGCTGTCGGAGCGCGGTTCTATTTCGATCGACCAGCGCACCAACACGCTGCTCGTCCAGGACACCAGCCTGCGCCTCGCCGACATACGCCGCCTGGTACAGACGCTCGACATCCCGGTCCGGCAGGTGCTGATCGAGTCGCGCATCGTGATCGCCAACGACGACTTCAACAAGGAACTCGGCGTGCGGCTCGGCTATACCAACTTCGATCTGCGCCCCGACGACGCAGACCACTGGGGACTTACTTCGGGCTCGAGCACGCAGAACCTCGGCCTTGCCGAGGACATTTCAGCCGGACAGACGCTGGAGTTCCTGGACCCCGACCGGTTCAACGTCGACATGCCCGTCACGTCTCCTGCCGGATCGATCGCCTTTGCGCTGCTCGGCAGTTCCTACCTCGTGGATCTCGAACTGTCCGCATTGCAGGCAGAGGGCAAGGGTGAAGTCGTGTCGTCGCCGCGCATCGTCACCGCCAACCAGAAGCAGGCGATCATCCAGCAGGGCGTCGAGATTCCCTACCAGGAAGCGTCTGCAAGCGGCGCCACGACGACAAGCTTCAAGGAAGCGGTGCTGCAATTGCAGGTGACGCCGCAGATCACGCCTGACGACCGCATCATCATGGATCTCGTCGTCAAGAAGGACAGTGTCGGCTCGAACGTACCCAGCGCCACTGGTGGCTTCGTGCCCAGCATCGATACGCGCGAGTTGACCACGCAGGTACTCGTCAACAACGGCGACACCGTCGTTCTCGGCGGCATCTACGAGACGACGCGCAATGAAACCGTACAGAAAGTACCGCTGCTCGGTGACATTCCGGGCATCGGCGCGCTGTTCCGCAGCACGAACAATGTCGCCGACAAGAGCGAACTGCTGATTTTCATCACGCCGAAAATCCTCAAGGAAGGCCTGACGGCCAATTGAGCGCGTGATGCGTGAAGGAATCCGGAGAATGACTATGAACAGAAAATCCGTCCTGGTTGGGGTGTTGCTGGCATTCGGCATGATTTCCTGCGGCGGTGA
>CAZRFE010000130.1:0-4468 GCA_964599565.1 uncultured Gammaproteobacteria bacterium | reverse complement strand
GCATCTGCCGCATGAAATAGATCCATACGCCGATGAGCAGCAGGAACGGGAACCACGAAACGAAGATCTGCATCAGCAGCGACTGGCGTTCCGGCTCCTTGGCCGTGATCGCCACGTCGTTCTTGCGCAACTCGCCGATCAGCGCGGTGTTGTCGGTTTCCGGACTCTGTGTCGTGAAGTCACGGCCGTCATCGAACGCGCCGCTGATGGTGCGGCCCTGGAACGTCACGTCGTTGACGTTCCCGCGGTCCACCTGCGCGAGAAATTCCGAGTAGGCAATCTGCTCCGGCTGGTCGCTGCGCGTTCCGAAGTTGTTGAACACGGAAAGCAGCAGCAGGATGACTATCGCCCAGAGAATCAGGTTGCGGGCTGTTTCGTTCAAGGAAGGAACCTCGCCTTTTCAGTCCGGCGCCGAATGCGCCCAATTAACGAATAATATCAATAGTATACACGACGGCTGGACGACCCGCGTCAGGTCTCCCGAAGCCCGCTGGCCACCAGGTAGACCTCGCGGCTGCGCGCGCGCGAAGCCTTCGGCTTGCGCACGACCATCTTCGAGAAGCGCGACTTGAGCTCGCGCAGGTATTCATCAAAGCCTTCGCCCTGGAAGACTTTGACCACGAATGTGCCTCCGGGTTTCAGCACTTTGCCAGCCAGATCGAGTGCCAGTTCGGCGAGATACATGCCTTTTGGCTGGTCGATCGCGTCCATGCCACTCATATTGGGCGCCATATCTGACATTACAAGGTCAATTGACCTTTCATCGGACGCACCACCCGCCACGGCCAGCAGGCGTTCGAGCGCTTCGTCCTCCGTGAAGTCGCCCTGCAGGAATTCGACGCCTTCGAGCGGTTCCATCTCAAGGATATCGAGGGCGATGATCCTGCCATTGCCGCGAAGCTTGCGCGCTGCATACTGGCTCCACCCGCCGGGTGCCGCACCGAGGTCGACGACGGTCATGCCGGGCCGGATCAGGCGATCCTTCACATCGATCTCCTCCAGCTTGAACACCGCACGCGAGCGCCAGCCTTCCGCCTGCGCACGCTTCACGTATTCGTCGGCGAAATGTTCGCCCAGCCAGCGGGAACTGCTCTTGGATCGTCTTGCCATGTGAATTCCCGCAGCAGATTCAGCGGAAGCGATTTTAGTGATAGCCTGTGCGCCCTTTCCGACAGGCCGCGAGACTGTACCGTGACCAATCCCAGGCTGAACGACAAGCAGCGGAAACATCTGCGCGGCCTTGCGCATGATCTCAACGTTGTCGTGCAGACAGGCGCGGCGGGCCTGACGGACGCCGTGCTCGCCGAAATCGATGGCGCGCTCGCGGCGCACGAGCTGATCAAGGTGCGCTTTCTCGCCGCCGAACGCGCGGATCGCGACGTAATGATCGAACAGGCCTGCGAAAAACTCGATGCGCTGTTCATCCAGCGCGTCGGGCATGTGGCGACGCTCTTCCGCCGCAACCCGAAGAAACCGAAGATCGAGCTGCCGAAGAAATAAGGGACGGCTGGAAGCCCTCCCCCATCACTTCGTTCAGACGTACGTCACCTCGACGATCTCGAACGACTTCACGCCGCCCGGCGTCTGGATATCGACGACATCGCCTTCTTCCTTGCCGATGAGTCCGCGCGCGATCGGCGAGTTGATGTTCAGAAGACCCGCCTTGATGTCCGCTTCGTCCTCGCCGACGATCGTGTACGTCACCTCGCTGCCGTCGTTTTCATCGGAAAGCAGCACGGTTGCGCCGAAGATGACCTTGCCGTTCGCATTCATCTGCGTGACGTCGATGATCTCCGCATTCGACAGCTTGCCTTCGATTTCCTTGATGCGGCCCTCGATGAAGCTCTGCTGTTCGCGCGCCGCGTGATACTCGGCATTCTCCTTCAGGTCGCCGTGCGCGCGCGCCTCGGCGATCGCCTCGATGACCTTCGGCCGGTCCACGCCCTTCAGGCGCCTGAGTTCCTCGCGCAGCTTCTCCGCGCCCTTGACCGTCAGCGGAAACTTGTTCATGCCGCAAACTCCCCGTTCTCGAGTTCCATGTGCAGATCCTGCAACCGGTTCACATCGGCACGATCGATGTGATCCATTGCAATCGTGGTCGCCTTCGCGGCGGCCAGCGTCGTGTAATAGGTCACCTTGTGATGCAGCGCCTCGCGACGGATCGAGTACGACTCGAGGATCGCCTGCTTGCCTTCCGTCGTGTTCACGATGAGGCTGACTTCATCATTCTTGATGATGTCGACAACGTGCGGACGTCCTTCGCGCACCTTGTTGATCCGGCGGCATTCAAGGCCCGCCCGGCGAATCGCTTCCGCGGTGCCGTGCGTCGCCACGACCTCGAAGCCGCGCGCGAGCAGCACGCGCGCAAGATCGACCGCTGCCGCCTTGTCCTGGTCGCGCACGGACAACAGCGCAAGTCCGCCCGTCGGCAGCGTGATGCCCGAGGCGAGTTGCGCCTTCGCGTATGCCTCGCCGAAGCTGCGGCCGACACCCATCACTTCGCCCGTCGATTTCATCTCCGGGCCGAGAATCGGATCCACGCCCGGGAACTTGATGAACGGGAACACCGCTTCCTTCACGGAGAAATATTTCGGCACGCGCTCTTCGGTGAAGCCTTGTTCCTTCAGCGACCGGCCGGTCATGGTGCGCGCCGCGATCTGCGCAAGCGGAAGACCAATCGCCTTGGAGACGAACGGCACGGTGCGCGATGCGCGCGGGTTCACCTCGAGAACGAAGATTTCCTCGCCGCGAATCGCGAACTGCGTGTTCATCAGGCCAATGACGTTCAGCGCCTTTGCCATGGCGCGCACCTGGTTCCTGATTTCATCAACAATGTGCGGCTTCAGCGTCACAGGCGGCAGCGAGCAGCTCGAATCGCCCGAATGCACGCCAGCCTGCTCGATATGCTCCATGACGCCGCCGATCAGCACGTCCTCGCCGTCGCAGATGCAGTCCACGTCGACTTCCACCGCTTCATCCAGGAAGCGGTCGAGCAGCACCGGCGACTTGTTGGAAACCTTCACGGCATCCGTCATGTAGCGCACGAGATCGCTCTCGTCGAACACGATTTCCATCGCGCGTCCGCCGAGCACGTACGAGGGGCGCACCACCAGCGGAAAACCGATTTCGCGCGACAGTTCCACCGCCTGCTGCTCGGAACGCGCGGTGCGGTTCGGCGGCTGCTTGAGTCCGAGCCTGCTGATCAGCTGCTGGAAGCGTTCGCGGTCTTCCGCAAGATCGATGGAATCCGGCGAGGTGCCGATGATCGGCACACCCGCCGCTTCAAGGTCGCGCGCGAGCTTCAGCGGCGTCTGGCCGCCGTACTGCACGATCACACCCTTCGGTTTTTCCGCATGCACGATCTCAAGCACGTCTTCGAGCGTCAGCGGCTCGAAGTAGAGGCGATCCGAGGTGTCGTAATCCGTCGATACGGTTTCGGGATTGCAGTTGACCATGATGGTTTCATAGCCGTCATCACGCATCGCGAACGCCGCATGCACGCAGCAGTAATCGAACTCGATGCCCTGGCCGATGCGGTTCGGGCCGCCGCCGAGCACGATGATCTTCTCGCGATCCGTCGGGTTCGATTCGCATTCCTCTTCATACGTGGAATACATGTACGCCGTCGCCGCCGGGAACTCCGCGGCGCACGAATCCACGCGCTTGAACACCGGGCGCACGTTCGCGGCATGGCGGCGGGCGCGCACTTCGCTCTCTTCGACGCCAAGCAGCGTCGCGAGGCGTGAATCCGCGAACCCCATGCGCTTCAGTGCGAACAGCCGCTTCGCATCCAGCGCATCGATGCCTTCGTCGTGCACGCGCGCCTCTTCCGCGACGATTTCCTCGATCTGCGCAAGAAACCAGCGGTCGATCTTCGTCAATGCGAAGACGTCTTCGATGTCCATGCCCGCGCGGAATGCATCGGCCACGTACCAGATGCGATCCGGCCCCGGGTAATGCAATTCGTTGCGCAGGCGGTCGCGGCTTTCCTCGCTCGCATACTCCGCGAGCATTTCCGTGAAGCCGTCCGTGCCGGTTTCCAGTCCGCGCAATGCCTTCTGCATGGACTCCTGGAAGGTGCGCCCGATCGCCATCACTTCGCCGACGGATTTCATCTGCGTGGTGAGCTTGCGGTTCGCCTGCGGGAATTTCTCGAAGGTGAAGCGCGGAATCTTGGTGACGACGTAATCGATCGCGGGTTCGAACGATGCGGGCGTGACGCCGCCGGTGATGTCGTTCTGCAGTTCATCCAGCGTGTAGCCGATGGCGAGTTTCGCCGCGACCTTCGCGATCGGGAAACCCGTCGCCTTCGACGCAAGCGCGGAGGAGCGCGAGACGCGCGGATTCATCTCGATGATGATCATGCGCCCATCGTCGGGATTGATCGCGAACTGCACGTTCGAGCCGCCGGTCTCGACGCCGATCTCGCGCAGCACCGCGATCGAGGCGTTGCGCATGATCTGGTATT
>CAZRFE010000129.1:0-4477 GCA_964599565.1 uncultured Gammaproteobacteria bacterium | reverse complement strand
CACGCCGTAGACTCCGCCGCGGGAAGACCAGGGCCAACCTCTTCAAGGAGTCATCAATGACGATTTCGCTTTACCAGGCCTCCGTGCCGATGCTGATCCGCGGGCTCACGCAGTTGAGCGTGATCATCGAGAAAGGCGCGGCGTACGCGGAGGAAAGGAAGATCGATCCCGCTGTGCTGGTCAACGCCCGTCTTTTCCCGGACATGCTCACGTTCGCGCGCCAGGTGATGATCGCGACGGACAACGCGAAAGGTTTCGCCGCGCGCATCGCCGGCCGCGATGTGCCGCGCTACGAGGACACGGAAACGACATTCCCGGAACTGAAGGCGCGCGTCACGAAGACGATCGCGTTCCTCGAGACGTTCAAGCCCGAAGAGATCGACGGCCAGGAAGGCAAGGTCGTGACGTTCAAGCTCGGCCCGAAGGAAGTGACCTTCAACGGTCTCGACTACCTCACGAATTACCTCGTGCCGAATTTCCATTTCCATACCGCGATCGCGTACGCCATCCTGCGTCACAACGGCGTGGCGCTCGGCAAGCGCGACTACCTCGGCAGCTGATAGTTCCGCTGCATGAAAAACCCGGCTTTTGCCGGGTTTTTTTATTGCCTCACGCCGCGGCTGCCGCAGCCGCGAGCGGTTTCACGAGTTTCGCGATGGTGTGCTGTGCGCTCGCGAGGCTTTTCTCGCGCGTCGTGGCATCGATGTTGAGGCCTTCGGCATGCACGAACGTTGCATCGCTGATGCCGATGAACGCGAGGAACTGCCGCAGGTATTCCGTCTGCGTGTGATCCGCGCCGTAGAAGCCGCCGCGCGTGATGAACACGTACGCGTCCTTGTCCTTGATGAGGCCTTCCGGGCCGCTCGCGCTGTAGCGGAACGTGACGCCGGCGCGTGCGATGTGGTCGAAGTACGCGCGCAGCGTGGAGGGCACGCTGAAGTTGTACATCGGCACGCCGAACACGATGGTGTCCGCGCCTTTCAGCTCCGCGATGAGCGCGTCGGAGAAATCCGCGACCGCCTGCTGTTCCGGCGTGCGTTCCTCGGGTTTCGCGAGCAGCGCCTGGAAGCGCGCGGCGTCGAGATGCGGCACGGGGTCTGCGGCGAGATCGCGCAGGATGACGCGGCCGTCCGGGTTCTTCTTGAGCCAGTTCGCGGTGAACGCATCGGCGAGCTTCGAGGACTGGCCCTCGGCGCCGAACAGGCTGGCGTGGATTCTCAACAGTGTTTTCATGGCGGATACCTCGGCCTGGAATTCGGTATCCGCATTAAATGATTGACTGGATGGATTAAAAAGCATAATAAATCGCTTAAATCCATCCAATGAATCGATATATGTCTGAAAACTCCAGTCCTGCCAATGACTTGATGCCACGCATAACGCTGGAGCAGTGGCGCAGCCTGGTCGCGGTGGTGGACGCCGGCGGCTACGCGCAGGCGGCCGAAGTGCTGCACAAGAGCCAGTCGTCCGTGACCTACGCGGTGCAGAAGCTCGAATCCCTGCTGGATGTGAAGGTGTTCGCCATCGAGGGACGCCGCGCGGTGCTCACGCCAACGGGCGAGATGCTCTACCGCCGCGCCCGCGCGCTGCTCGATGACGCCGGCGGCATCGAGCGTTCCGCGCGCAAGCTTTCCGCGGGCTGGGAAGCGGAGATCGCGCTCTCCGTGGAGGTGCTGTTCCCGACGTGGCTGCTGCTGCGCTGTCTTGACCGCTTCGGCGAGGAGAGTCCGCAGACGCGCATCGAGCTTTATGAGTCCGTGCTCGGCGGCGCGCCGGAAGCGCTGCAGGAAGGCAGCGTGGATCTCGCCATCTCGCCGCACATCCCGGCGGGTTTCAACGGCGAGCCGTTGATGGCGGCGCAGTTCGTTCCCGTTGCGCATCCCGACCATCCGCTGCACCGGCTCGGCCGCGAGATCACGTTGCGCGATCTTCGCCGTCACCGCCATCTCGTGGTGCGCGATTCCGGATCGCGGCGCGACAAGCGCACCGCGATCGTCGATGTCGCGCAGCGCTGGACGCTCTCGAACATGGCGACATCCATCGGCGCGGCGTGCCGCGGCTACGGCTTCGCGTGGTTTCCGCGCGATAAGATTCGCAGCGAGCTTGCCGAAGGCACGCTCAAGGTGCTGCCGCTGCGCGGCGGCCGCGAACGTACCGTGCAGGTGTATCTCATGTACGCGGATCGCGACGCCGCCGGCCCCGGCGTGCGGCGGCTTGCGCAGATCGTGCACGAGGAAGTGACCAGCGCGTGCAGCGAGCGCGCGCTGAAGAAAGGCTGAGCTACGCGCGATCCATGCCCTGCACGAGCACGTGGTTGCCGCTGCCGGACTTCACGCGCGACATCAACCGGTCGGCCGCGCGGAGCATGCCGTTGATGTCGGGCGGTGCGGGCGCGCAGGTCACGGCGCCGATGCTCGCGGTGATGTTGCTGTCCATGAATTCCTCCGCGCGCGCGATGCGGTTGCGCACCTTCTCGAGCGCGACGGCCGCGGTGTCTTCTCCCGTCTCCGGCAGCAGCATCACGAACTCGTCCGCGCCGATGCGCGCGGCGATGTCGCTCGTGCGCATGTTCTCGTTCAGCACGTCCGCGACCTTGCGCAGCAGCCGGTCGCCGCCTGCATGGCCGTGCTTTTCATTCGCCTTGCGGAAATTGTCGAGATCGATGTACGCAAGCGTCGCGGGCTGCGCATTGCGATGGCACATCGCAAGCACGCTGCCGGCGCGCTCGAAGAAGGAACGGCTGTCGGGCAGGCCGGTGAGCGTATCGGTGCGGCGAAGTTCCTGCGTTGCGCGCCGCGCGGCGCGCAGCCGCGCGAAAAGCACCGTCACCAGCAGGAACACCGCACCGAGCATGACGACGTTGATCGCCCAGATCTGCGGCGCAGAGTAGCGCTCTCCCGCGACGTACTGCGTCAGCGTCCATGCCGCGGTGGCGAGCAACGCCGCGATGATCGCGTCCGTCAGCGGCAGGTACCACGCGGCAATCAGCAGCGGCACGAAGTAGAGCAGCAGCGCGTTGATCTCCGCGCCGCTCAGGTAATCGACGATCGCAACGGCAAGCAGGCTCGCGCCGAACAGTGCGCGCGCAATCCAGGCGTTGTTCCCGTGCATGCGGTTCACCATGGAAGCCATGAGAATGCCGAGACTAGTACACGCGCGCAGCGGGCGATGTGCAGGAGATCGTGTAGGGGTTTGGTGACGATTGCAGCCGCAAGTTGCAGGAATGGCTTCCGCCGCAAAATGCAGGAGCGGTTTCAGCCGCTCCTGCACAACGCAACAATCCCTTTCGCTCAGTTGTCGATCGGGTCGTCGCCGATCTCGTCGAAGTCATCGAACGGACCGCTGTCGATCTCGTCTTCGCCGAGCTTGCCGTCCGCGTTGACGTCAAGTTCCTCGAAGCGCGCCGAGAGCTCCTGGTCCGCGGAAACTTCGTCCTTGCTCAGCAGGCCGTCGCCGTCCTGGTCATAGCTTGCGATCTGGGCTTCGGTTTCGTCTTCGGCAAGTGCGGCACCGCTCGAGAACGCCGCGGCAATCATCAGCAGGATAAGCTTCTTCATGTGAACCTCCGGGTCGTGAATTTCTGCAACGGGCGATAGGCCGCCCTGTGAAAGGAGAAGCAGGATGCGTGCCATCCTGGAGACGCCTGTGTTCTCGCGGTGTTGAAGCCGTGCGCGGTGTTTTCATCCGCGAAACCGTCGGTTCACGGCGACAGGTCTGCGGGCGGGGTCCGCAGATGAAGCTGCGTGGCGTCGCCCGGTGGCGACAGGTTGAGGATTTACGAGGCGACGTTCATGCCGGCGCGATCATGTTCATCGTCGCGCTCGTGGCGGTCGAGCAGGGCCTGGAGGGATATCTCGGCGGTTTCCTCGAAACGCGCCTCGAGCACTTCGCATTCGACAATGCGATCGACGCGAAACGTGCGGTAATCGCCGCGAAGCTCGCACCACGCCATCAGCGTCCACACGTTGCCCCAGAACACGAGGCCGAGCGGCCAGACAACGCGCGCGGACTGCGCGTCGTCCGCGCGCTGGTACGCAAGGCGGATGCGATGCCTGTCGTTGATTGCACCGCGGATGACATCGAACCGCGCGCGCGCAACCTTCTGCCAGCGCGTGGCGGGCGCGAAGACGCGCGGCTTGCGCAGTTCGTGCCTGAGTTTCGGCGGCAGCACGTGCTCGATCTTCACGAGCGCTTCCTTCGCGGCGGCGGAAAGCTTTTCGCCCGCCCACGCATCGATCATGCGCGCGCCGACCGCGAGCGCTTCCATCTCTTCCTGCGTGAACATCAGCGGCGGCAGGTGAAAGCCGTTGCGCAGCACGTAGCCGACGCCGGCCTCGCCTTCGATCGGCACGCCGGAGAGCACGAGATCCTGCACGTCGCGGTAGATGGTGCGCTCGGAAACTTCCAGCCGCTCCGCGAGCTGGCGCGCGGTGACAAGGCGGCGGCCCTGCAGGAACTGGATGATCTGGAAGAGGCG
>CAZRFE010000128.1:0-4518 GCA_964599565.1 uncultured Gammaproteobacteria bacterium | reverse complement strand
ATGCGCCCGTAGCTCAGCTGGATAGAGCGTCTGGCTACGAACCAGAAGGTCGGAGGTTCGACTCCTTCCGGGCGCGCCATATGGAAGCCTCCCAGGAAACTGGGAGGCTTTTTTATTCCTGGCGCAGTGCGCCAGGTATTCCGGCGATCGTGCTCCCTTGTCTTCGCATGCCACAGGACCGACAGGCACCGGCGGATATCGTCACGCTGGCGGTTGCAGTGGGTATCTCCCGGCCGCATGAAGGACAGGGACATGCGGCCGTTTCAGGAACTCCCGGCCGTTCACGCCGTCTCAACCGGACCTTGTGATCCTGCACAACAAAAGGATTTTCAAATGCCGACATCAACCGGGATGAAAGCTGCCGCCGCCACGCGCCGGCCAGCAGGCCGTCGTGCGGCCGTGCTCATCATGCTGGCAGTTGTCGTGCTCGCCGGCGTCCTTTTCGCTGTCCGCGAGTTTGGCGCCACGCGCGCGACTCCCGGTCATCGTGTGGTTGTCGTGGAGAGCGGCGATATCGAGCGCACGGTGACCGCGCTTGGCTCGCTGCAGCCGAAGGAGTACGTGGATGTCGGCACCCAGGTCTCCGGCCAGCTGCTGAAAATGCACGTCGAGATCGGCGACACCGTCAAGGCTGGCGACCTGATCGTGGAAATCGATCCGAAGGTCTACGAGATACGGCTTCGCAAGGATCAGGCCAATCTTGAAAACCTGGTCGCGCAGCAGGCGCAGCAGGAAGCGGAGCTTGCGCTTGCCAGCCAGCAGATGGAGCGCAACCGCCGGCTGCTGGAATCGCGATCGGTGAGCCAGGACGTGGTCGACGAGCGGGCTGCAGCGGTGAAGGTGATCGAGGCGCAGCTGCGCGCGACGCGCGCGCAGACAAGGGCGGCGCAGGCGACGATCGAGGAAGACAAGGCGAATCTCGGCTACACCAAGATCTACGCGCCGATGTCCGGCACCGTTGTTTCCGAAAGCGCTGTCGAAGGACAGACGGTGAACGCGGCGCAGTCGGCACCGCAGATCGTGCGCATCGCGAACCTGGAGACGATGACGGCGTGGGCGCAGGTGGCGGAGGCCGACGTGAACCGCATTCGCCCGGGCATGTCCGTGTACTTCACGACGCTGGGCATGCCGGAGCGTCGCTGGCAGGGCAGCGTGCGCCAGGTATTGCCGACGCCGGAAATTCTCAACGATGTCGTGCTCTACAACGTTCTCGTCGATGTCGACAACACCGAAGCGCTGCTGATGACCGACATGACGGTGCAGGTGTTCTTCGTGCTCAATGCAGCGCGCGGCGTACCCGTTGCGCCACTCGCCGCACTCACGCCGGTTGCCGGTGAAGCGAACCAGTACCGCGCGCGTGTGATTACGCCGCAGGGAATCGAGGAGCGCGTCGTCGAAACTGGCGTGGCGGACCGGACCCGCATTGAAATCGTCTCCGGGCTCAAGCCCGGCGACCGGCTGGCCATTCCCCTGGATGACACCGCCGGTGCGCCTGCGCCGCGCGCGAGGGCGCGACTTTGAACGCGGGCGGCAGCGGCGTGCCGTTGCTGCGGCTGACCGGTATCAGCCGCATCTACCGAAGCGGCGACACGGAGCTGCGCGCGCTCGACGATGTATCGCTTGATGTTCATGCAGGTGAGTTCGTTGCGATCGTGGGACAGTCCGGCTCGGGCAAGTCGACGTTGATGAACATCATCGGTTGCCTCGACCGTCCCGATGAAGGGCGTTACTTCATCAACGGCTGTAATGTGGGGGAACTGACAGACGACGAGCTCGCCGCCCTGCGGCGCGACACGTTCGGCTTTGTCTTCCAGCGCTACAACCTGCTGCCATCCATCAGCGCTGCGGAGAACGTCGAACTGCCATCGGTGTATGCGGGACGTTCGCGCGAGCAGCGTGCCGCGCGTGCAAGGCAACTGCTCAAACAGCTTGGTCTTGGCGATCGCACCGCGCACCGGCCCAACGAGTTGTCCGGCGGGCAGCAGCAGCGCGTGTCGATCGCGCGCGCGCTCGCCAACGAACCCGCGGTCATTCTCGCGGACGAACCGACCGGCGCGCTCGACAGCCATACCGGTCACGACGTACTGGAACTGCTCAAGGAGCTGCATGCGCGGGGCCAGACGATTCTCCTGATCACGCACGATGCGGAAGTCGCGGCGCATGCGCCGCGCACGGTGCAGCTCAAGGACGGCAGGATTGTCGATGATTCGGGGATCGCGCCACATGGCGCGCCAGCGGCCAGGCCGCCGCGTGAAGCGGCAACGTACCGTACGTGGCTTGCCGATGTCGCGGAAGCCGTGAAGATGGCACTGCGTTCGCTGCGGGTGAATCTCTTCCGCACGCTGCTCACGCTGCTCGGTGTCGTGATCGGCGTTGGCGCCGTCGTCACCATGCTTGCCATCGGTAATGGCAGCAAGCAGGAAGTGCTCGAACGCATCCAGTCCATGGGCACGAACCTGCTGATGGTCTTTCCCGGCGCGCCGGGCACGCGTCCTACCGGCGAAGTCGCGACGCTGGTTCCGAAGGATGCCGACGCGCTGCGCGACGTGCCGGGCATCATCGCGGTTTCGCCCGAACGCGGTACGCGAGCGACCGTGCGCGCGGGACGGGTGGATTACCAGACCAACATCACCGGCGTGTGGCCCGGCTACGCCACGGTGAACGACTGGCGCATGGCGGCAGGAAGTTTCATCAACCAGGAGGACGTTGACCGCTACGCGTCCGTCACCGTGCTCGGCAACACGGTCGCCGAAACCCTGTTTCCCGGCGGCGCCGAGGAAGCGCTCGGCAGCTACGTGCTGCTGCGAAACATTCCCTTCGAGGTGATCGGCGTGCTTGCACCGAAAGGCGCGAGTGCGTGGGGTTCCGACATGGACGACATTGCGCTGGTGCCGCTGTCCACCGGCTTCGTACGCCTGTTCGGCACGCAATACCTCAATTCGCTGCGCGTGCAGGTCGAGGACGGCGCGCGCATGGACATCATGGAAGCGGCGATTCGCGATATCCTCCGCGCGCGCCACGGCAGCGAGGATTTCCGGATTCGCAACACGACATCGCTGCTGGAAACCGTGACGGAAACGCAGAATTCACTCACCGTGCTGCTCGGTTCGGTCGCCGCCATTTCGCTGCTTGTCGGCGGCATCGGTGTCATGAACATCATGCTGGTGAGCGTGACGGAGCGGACGCGCGAGATCGGTGTGCGCAAGGCGATCGGTGCGCGCACGCGGGACATCCTGCTGCAGTTCAGCACCGAGGCGCTCGTTGTCTGCGGTCTCGGCGGCCTGGCGGGGGTTGCGCTTGGCATCGGTGCGGCGGCCGTCGCGGCGAGTCTTGGCACGCGCGTCGTCTTCTCGACGGCGCCCGCGGTGATCGCGTTCGCATCCGCCTTCGCCATCGGTCTGCTGTTCGGCTACCTGCCGGCGCGCAAGGCCGCGAACCTGGATCCGGTGGTTGCGCTCGCCTCCGAATAGGTTCGGCGTTCACGCGCCGCCCCTGCCTTGACGGGGAATCACAGCGCTACGCGCTGGCAAGAAATCCCGGGATCGAACGGAAAGCGGACGTCAGTTTCGCAAGTTGCCGCGCAGCCTCCGTTTGCGGGTAGGGATGCGGTGGCTGGCGTCCCCAGACAGGCGCCGGCCAGGCAGGATCAGATTCAAAGCGGGCGATGACGTGAACATGAAGCTGCGGCACGACGTTGCCGAGCGCGGCGACATTCATCTTGTCGGCGCGAAAGGCGTCCATCATTGCGGCTGAGACGCCGGAAATCTCCTGCATGAGCTGCAACTGGTCGGCGGCGTCGAGATCGTGAATTTCCCGTATGCCGGCGCGCGCGGGAACAAGCACGCACCAGGGGAAGGTCATGTCATCCATCAACAGCAGCCGGCTGAGCGGCAGGACACCGATTTCCACGGTATCCGCCGCCAGCCGGGCATGCAGTTGAAAGTCCATTGTCAGGAAATCTTGCGGATTTCCTGCAACGCGACCGACGCTGTCGCGAAGTCCAGGCTGCCGCCGGTGCGCATGTCGGACAGCACGCGTTGCGCATGCTGCACGCGCTGCTCGCGTTCCGCGAGCCAGGCGTTGACGATCTCCACCGGCGCCGCGCCCTTCTTCGGCTGACGCAGGGCGAGCGCGGTGATGCGCCGCTGCTGCGAGTAGAGATTGTCGCGCAGCGTGCCACGCGCAATCGCCTGCCAGTGGCCATCGACCGCGAGCCTGTCGATTTCCTCGCGCAGCCAGCCCAGGTCGAGACGCGACTCGATGTGGAAGTAGCCCGCGGCGACATTGCGCACGTCCATGGACTGCTTCTCCGCGATGTCCGCGATATCGAGCGCGGCATACAGCGGGCGCAGCGCGGCGATTCGTCGCGCAAGCTTCGCCGGCACGCCGAGATCGATGTACTGCTGCACCACTTCCGTGAACGCATTCGATTCCACCGGGCCGAGCACCTGTTCGAGGATGTCCACCAGGGAGCTGATGCCGGGCCCGAAGCGCGTCACCGCCTTTGCGATGTCGGCG
>CAZRFE010000127.1:0-4651 GCA_964599565.1 uncultured Gammaproteobacteria bacterium | reverse complement strand
CATCACCGGCGGCAAGGTCTTCCTGCGCATTCTTTCCAATCTCGCCGATCGTTCGCTTGCGCGTGCGCGCTGCGTGATTCCGCCGTCCGCGCTCGGCAAGGGCGGCTTCGACGGCGAACAGGTGCGCGACGGCATCATCATCGCGAACGAGTTCGCGGTCGTCGATCCATACCGCGCGGTCACGCACAACAAGGGCGTGATGAACGGCATCGATGCAGTTGCGCTCGCAACCGGCAACGACTGGCGTGCGATCGAAGCGAGCTGCCATGCGTGGGCGGCGCGCAGCGGACGGTACTCGTCGCTCACGCGCTGGTACAAGGACGATGCCGGCAACCTCGTCGGCGAACTCGAACTGCCGCTCAAGGTCGGCATCGTCGGCGGATCGCTGCAGTCGAATCCGACCGTGGCGATGAACCATCGCCTCGTCGGCGTGCAGTCCGCGACGGAACTTGCCGAGCTCATGGCCGCCGCCGGCCTTGCGCAGAATTTTTCCGCCATCCGCGCGCTCTCGACCGAAGGCATCCAGCAGGGACACATGACACTGCATGCGCGCAGCGTCGCGGCGACGGCGGGTGCTGCACCGGAAATCTTCGATACCGTCGTGGACCGCTTGATCGAATCCGGCGAGATCAAGGTGTGGAAGGCGCGCGAGATCATCGGTGAAGTCACACGCCAGTCGAAGGCGCCGGCGGTTGCAAGCGCGAAACCGTCCGAGGACAAGGAACCGCTCGCGGCGGGTTACGGCAAGATCATTCTCTTCGGCGAACACGCGGCCGTGTACGGCCGGCATGCGCTCGCCGCGCCCGTGCCGCTCGCCATCCAGGCGAAGGTCGCGGACGGCAGCGAAGGCGTGGAAGTCATCATTCCGCGCTGGAACGTCGAGGCGCGCCTGCACGAACCGGCGAATCAAAGACAGGGTTTCCAGAAGCAGTTCGGCATCATTCTCGGCGAACTCGGCCTCGAGAATCGTCCGATGAAGATCGAGATATTCCCGAACGTGCCGCGCGCGATGGGACTCGGCGGTTCCGCGGCGTTTGCAGTCGCCGTGATCCGCGCGCTTGATCGCCACTACGGGTTGAACCTTTCCGATGAGGACGTGAACAACCTCGCGTTTGAATCCGAGAAGGTTGCACACGGCACGCCGAGCGGCATCGACAACACCATGGCGACGTTCGGCCGGCTGATGCTCTACCGCAAGGGCAATCCGCCGCTGCGCGAATACCTCACCGTGAAGGAACCCGTGACGTTCGTCGTCGGCATGACCGGCGTGGAAACGCTCACGCACAAGATGGTCACGCGCGTGCGGCAGAACTGGGAGCGCAACACGGCGCTTTACGAGCGCATCTTCAACGAGATCGATGCACTCACGCTGCAGGGCGTGAAGGCGTTGCAGGATAACGATCTCGAGCAGATGGGCGATCTCATGAACGTCTGCCAGGGATTGCTGAACGCGCTGCAGGTTTCCAGCTGGGAGCTGGAAGAACTCATGCAGATCGCGCGCGACAACGGCGCGCTCGGCGCGAAGCTCACCGGCGGCGGTGGCGGTGGCGCGATGATCGCGTTATGCGCCAATGATTCGACGGCGGATGCCGTGAAGACCGCAATGAAGACAGCGGGTTATCAGGCGATGGACGTGATCGTCGGCGGCTGATATCGATCTTCGTAGGTCGTGCCAGGCGTCAGCGCGGCTCGACATGCCTTTCTCCTCCATGCTTCGGGAATCTGCGCTTCCGACCATGACTTCCAACACCCGCTACGAAAACGTCTCCAGCGAAAGCGAGCTGCTGATTCTTGTCGACGAAAACGACAACGAGATCGGCACGATCTCGAAGGCCGACGCGCACGACGCGAACGGTACGCTGCACCGCGCGTTCTCGCTGTTCATCTTCAACGACAAGGGCGAATTGCTGCTCCAGCAGCGCAGTCCGGAAAAGCGCCTGTGGGGCGGCTACTGGTCGAACTCCTGCTGCTCGCATCCGCGCGCCGGTGAACAGATGGATGAAGCCGTGCACCGTCGGCTCGAACAGGAACTCGGCATCGCGGCGAAGCTCGAGTATGTCTACAAGTTCATCTACCAGGCGGACTTCGAAGGGCAGGGCGCCGAGCACGAGCTGTGCTGGGTGTACGTCGGCACGTCCTCGGACGAGGTGAAGGCCAACACGGCGGAAATCGACGACTGGCGCTGGGTATCTCGCGACACGCTGGATGCAGAGCTTTCTGCCATGCCGGAGCGCTTTACGCCTTGGTTTAAGCTCGAATGGAGGCGGCTTATTTCAGATTTCTCTTCTATGCTTTGATCACCGGATATTGCTCTTAGAGTGGCGATGCAAGTGTTCGACATGATTGAACTTCTTCCTGGGTATATCCGTTACCCGATTACTCTCCTGCTGTTGGTGGGCCTGATTTTTCCGTTGCCGGTCGCCATTACGTTGAACGTGGTAAAGGGCATGAGCCGCCGTGACATGATGGATTGCGGCAGCGTTGTATTGTCGGTCTCGCTCGCGTACCCATTGCTCGGTTATCCATACGTTTGGGGTTTTGGGTTAGCGTTCTTGGTTATCGCATGGTGGCAGGTATGGGAAACAGCCTGCGGTATTTGGCCGAAGACCAAAAGATCCGCCTAAAGCGACTTTTGTAGTGGGAGGCGCAATGGCTACACTCATTGCATATGCGTTGACAGTAGCGGCAGTAGCGTTCTCGGTTACGTCACTGCCGCAAGTGTTGGTGGGTGGTCTTATCGCTCGATGGGCGGGTATCTTATTTGGAGCGCTTGTTGGCGGAGTCCTTTCTTGGTCTGCAATAAATCTTATGTGGTTGTGGCTTGAGGGGAACCATATTCCGATAGCGGCCCTCGGTGCCGCTGTTGTTACGTTGTTCGTCCATTCTTTTATTTCAAGGAATAATCTTTCTCAGCAGTCGCTCTGGTTGATGGCTGGAGAGATATGGGCAATAGTGCTTCTCGCTATTTACCTGGTTGTGTTTTCTGACGAAATTAGATGGGTTTAGGCCTGAGGTGTCTTTGATGAGTCAGGGATTGAGTAGGGTAGTTTTGTTTGCTGATATGTTGGGTTTTGCTTCTCTGACAGAAGGCCATTCTATTGAGAAGAAGGAAATTATGAGAGCGGAAAAGCCGCTTTCTTGGATCGATAACGGGTTTCCAGATTATTCTCCAAACCAATTAACAAAAGCATTTGTTGATTTTCACAAAACAGTGAAGTGGGCGGTTAACTTGGTTCAGATGCGGTGTTCTGCTACCGCTGTTACGTTTTCTGACTCGGTATTTGTTGCGACACCGTACCTCTATCAGGCGGTGGAAGTGGCATGCTATCTGACAGGCTCTCTTATTAAAGCGGGGATACCACTAAGAGCTGGAATTGCTTTTGGAACATTTGAGGCAATCCGATTCAGGTCGGATGTGAGCGCTGACGAAGGAGATCATGCGGCTCAGTTTCTTGGAACAGGTGTTGTATGGTCGAGTCGGGCAGAAAGGTGTGGAATAAAAGGTTGTAGAATTCTTCTTCATCCCTCCGTTGAAAGGTTGCTGCACGATTCCAACCATGCCCCCAATCGAACCAATGATGCGTTCCGATATATCGAATGCTCTAGCAAGGAACAAAACAACAGCGTTGGTGTAAGGTTTGAAATAGACTATTGGAATTTTAGAAAGCTTTCGGAAAGACAGGCATGGCGCAGCTTCCAAAAGATGTGGGATGCGTCACCAGAAAAGCACGAAATACATTACGCTGCTACCGCGGCGGCAATTGACAGAATGCGCGTTGCGCAAGGTGAAAAACCGCTTGATTCACTTCGTCGACGAACCATGCCTCGGCGTCTGACACAGTAAAAGTAAAGCAGGGGAGACTCAAACTCTGCTTCGGCGATCCGCAACAACTTTGTCACGTATTTCCTTGAGTAGACCCCGTTCAGCAAAGCTGAAATATTGTCCCCCTCCAATTATGATGTGATCGTGGAACGACGATCCACCAATTACCAATAGTTCCATCAGATCGTGGGTGAATGCGCGATCGCTTTCACTAGGCGTTGGATCGCCTGAAGGGTGATTGTGGACCATGATGATCCCATGCGCATTCGTCGCTATGGATGTGCGTATAGCTTCAAAGGGTCTGGAATGGACGGTATCAATGGACCCAACAGCAACGACTTCGAAGCACAACATCTTCAGCTTCGTATCGAGGCTGATCGTGATCAGCTTTTCCTTCGCCTCGTTCTGAAGATCGGAAAACAGGTCGTAGACTTTCTTCGGGTCGGTCAACGGTTCATGCACCGGCGCTTCCGATTTCACGCGGCGTTTCTTATAACGCAGTTCAATTTCGCGAATGTACGTCGGTTGCGCTTTCTTTGGCGTTGCCATCTTTTTTTCCTTTATGAGCGCCGTAGGTCGCGCCAAGCGTAGCGCGGCCCGACATTGGATTCCATGGCCAGTCTGGTTTTCAATTCGGCGCTTCATGTCGGGCCGTACTCGCGGCGCTCGCGTTGCCCGACCTACGGGTTGTCGGTCTTCTTTGGCCGCTTCGTCGCATCCAGCGCGTTATCAATATCCAGCTTTGCCAGCTTTGACGTCGGCGACCGTCCCAATTCCGCATTGATCCATTGCGCGGTTTCGAGCAGCTTCCTGAGATCGATGCCTGTC
>CAZRFE010000126.1:0-4810 GCA_964599565.1 uncultured Gammaproteobacteria bacterium | reverse complement strand
CCCTTGCCGAACTGCTTCTCGATCTGGGAGAGCGCCGAGGACAGCGCCTTCTTGCGGTTGTCATCCATTGGTATTCATCCGTCGTCGGAAAGTGATGGCGGTACTGTATATCCAAACAGGTCAAACGGAAAGCTTGCAGGACCACGAATTCCGGCCTGCAGGCGAAAAACGACGATTATTTCGCCATATCCGCGGCTTCAGCCGCGTTTACCGGCGAGCGGCCATTCCTCGAGCACCGTGTACGTCGGTCCGTTCTCGTCGGTGCGCGAGCCCACCAGCACGAACCTGTCGCTGGACCATTCGACCGGCTCGCGAAGCTCGGTTTCCGGCGCGCGGCGTGCATGGCGCGCCAGCGTGACGTGCGGCTTGAACGGCCGTGTCTCGACGAGGAATCCCTCGCTGCCAAGCTCGGTGTTGAGGTTGACGACCAGCCGCAGCAGCGGATCCGGCGCCTTGCGGCAGCCAAGCCAGAACACGGCGGGCTCCGCCCAGAAGCCGAGCTGGTCAAGCTTGAAGCGCAGCGGCTCGGTGCGCGCGCGTCCTGCGGCCTTGCGCATCCGGCTCATGGCGTTGCCGTCGGCCTGGCCGATGAAACGCAGCGTCATGTGGAAATTGTCTGCCGTTATCGCCTGGCCGCCGCATTCCTCGACGGCATCGCGCGTGAAACGGTCGATGGCATCGCGCGTGGCGTCGTCGGGCCAGAGGGCGAAGAACACGCGCTGGGAGGATTTCTTCGGTTCGATTTCCGTGTTGTCGTTGTTATTCAGCTTGCCTTCGGAAGTCATGTTCCATCCGTTCTATGAGTGTCCTGAGTGCGTGTTCGACGGTCGCCTCGCGCACCTGCTCGCGATCGCCGGAAAAGAGACATCGTTCCGCCGTCACCTCGCCGTTCGGCCAGGCCCAGGCAAACCAGACCGTGCCGACGGGTTTCTCCTCGCTGCCGCCGTCGGGACCTGCGATGCCGGTGACGGCGACGGTGACATCCGCACGGGAATTTGCGATGGCGCCGTGCGCCATTTCGCGTGCGACACACTCCGAAACCGCGCCGTGCTTCTCGAGCGCGGCCGCATCGACGCCGAGCATTTCCTGCTTGGATTCATTTGAATAGGTCACGAAGCCGCGCTCGAACCATGACGAGCTGACCGGAACTTCCGTGATGACCTTCGCGATCCAGCCACCCGTGCAGGATTCCGCAGTCGCGATGCTCCACCCGCGCGCGCGCAGCCCTTTTCCCAGTTGCACGGCGAGATCATGTAGCGTGGCGTTCATGCAGCGCCCCCAGAGCGAGCCCGCATGGTAACGCAAAGTGGCGCGCTTGCGGCGAGTGGTGGCTGTCATTAGCATGACGTCCCTTCCTGCGATCACCCCGCCGCACAACAGGCAACGAAAAGAAGATCGAGATGGCCACGCCTGCTGAAGCCTTTGCCGACCACACACCGATGATGCGCCAGTATCTCGGCGTGAAATCGGAACACCCGGACATCCTGGTGTTCTATCGCATGGGCGATTTCTACGAGCTTTTCTACGACGACGCGCGCAAGGCGTCGCGCCTGCTCGACATCACGCTCACGAAGCGCGGCCAGTCGGCGGGCGAGCCGATCCCGATGTGCGGCGTTCCCGTGCACGCGATGGAAAACTATCTCGGCCGGCTGGTGCGGCTTGGCGAGTCTGTCGCAATCTGCGAGCAGATCGGTGATCCTTCGACATCGAAAGGCCCCGTCGAACGCAAGGTCGTGCGCATTGTCACGCCGGGCACCGTCTCCGATGACGCGCTGCTCGATGAACGCCGCGACAATCTCCTCATCGCATTGCACCGCGGCGAGCGCGCCGGTCTCGCCGCCCTGGACATCACGAGCGGGCGATTCACCGTGCAGGAACTCGATGGCGAGGAAGCGCTCGCGGCGGAAATCATGCGCCTCGCGCCCGCGGAGATTCTTGCCAGCGAGGACTTCACGGCACCGGCGTGGCTTTGCGAACGCGCCGGGTTCCGCCGCCGCCCGCCGTGGCATTTCGATACGGTCACGGCGAAACGCCTGCTGACCGCCCAGTTCGGCACGCGCGACCTCGCCGGCTTCGGCGCGGAACATCTCGCGGACGCGACCGCGGCGGCCGGCGCCGTACTCGCCTACGTGCAGGACACGCAACGCACCGCGCTGCCGCACATCCGCGGCCTTGCCGTCGAGAATCGCGATCGCACGCTGATCATGGATGCAGCGACGCGCCGCAACCTCGAGCTGACCGAATCGCTCAACGGCGCATCGCACGAATACACGCTCGCCGGTGTTCTCGACCATACGGCGACTGCCATGGGTTCGCGCCTGCTGCGCCGCTGGATACACGCGCCGCTGCGCGACCGCGACATGCTGAACGCACGCTTCGATGCAATCAGCGATGCGATCGACAACGGCGCGACAGCCGCGCTGCATGACGTCCTCGGCGGCATCGGTGACATCGAGCGCATGCTGGCGCGCGTTGCGCTGAAATCCGCGCGCCCGCGCGATCTCGCCGGATTGCGCGACGCACTCGCCGCATTGCCCGCGTTGCAGGCAACGCTCGCGCCGCTCGCCGCGATACGCCTGCGCGAACTCGCCGCGCAGATCGGCACCCGCCCGGAAATCCATGCGCTGCTGGCAAGCGCCATCATCGAGAATCCGCCCGTCGTCATCCGCGACGGCGGCGTGATCGCCGAAGGCTACGACGCCGAGCTTGATGAACTTCGCCGTCTCAGCGAACACGCCGACCAGTTCCTCGTCGACCTCGAGGCGCGCGAGCGCGTACGCACCGGGCTCGACAAGCTCAAGGTCGCCTACAATCGCGTGCACGGCTATTACATCGAAGTCAGCCGCGCGAACGCCGCGAAAGTGCCAGGCGATTACGTGCGCCGGCAGACGCTGAAGAATGCGGAACGCTACACGCTGCCGGAACTGAAAAGCTTCGAGGACAAGGTGCTGACCGCGCGCGACCGCGCACTTGCCCGCGAGAAGCAGCTGTATGACGCACTGCTGGACCGGCTGATCGCAGCACTCGCATCGCTGCAGGAGACGGCATCCGGCATTGCGGAGCTCGACGTGCTGGTGAATTTCGCCGAGCGCGCGGAACGATTGAACTGGTCAAGGCCGCGCCTTGTCGACGATGCGATGCTGCACATCGTTGCCGGACGCCACCCGGTGGTCGAGCAGGTCAGCCGCGAACCGTTCGTGCCGAACGACGTCGCCTTCGATGACACGCGCCGCATGCTGATCGTCACCGGCCCTAACATGGGCGGCAAGTCGACGTACATGCGCCAGGTCGCGCTGATCGCGCTGCTTGCGCACATCGGTTCGTACGTACCGGCGGACGATGCCGTCATCGGACCGCTGGATCGCATCTTCACGCGCATCGGCGCGAGCGACGATCTTGCCGGCGGGCAGTCGACGTTCATGGTCGAGATGACGGAAACCGCGAACATCCTCAACAACGCAACCGCAGGCTCGCTTGTGCTGATGGACGAGATCGGTCGCGGCACATCGACGTATGACGGCCTCGCGCTCGCCTGGGCGTGCGCGACGCACATCGCGCGCAACGTTCGTGCGTTCACGCTGTTCGCGACGCATTACTTCGAGCTGACATCGCTCGCCGCGCAGATCGACGGCTGCGCGAACGTGCATCTCGATGCCACCGAGCATGGCGAGGAACTTGTGTTCCTGCATGCCGTCAAGGAAGGACCCGCCGATCGCAGCTACGGCATCCAGGTCGCGAAGCTCGCCGGCGTACCGCACACGGTCATCGATGAAGCACGCACGCATCTCGCGCGGCTTGAAGGTGAAGCGCCAAGGAAGACACCGCCCGCGAAGGAACCTGCACCGCAGCTCGGCCTGTTCAACAGCGAGCACCCGTTGATCGGCGCGCTCCGTGACATCGACGTCGATGCGCTTTCGCCGCGCGATGCGCTGGAGATGCTGTACGCGTTGAAGAAGAAGGTGTAGGAGCGGCTTCCGCCGCGAACCATGACAGGTGATGCCGCCGCATCGCGGTCACAGCCGCTCCTAGCTGTCGCGACGTGCGGCAAAACGTCCTGATGTGAGAAACGCCGTCACGGCGTTCGCAACACGCCGCGAAAACATCAGCGTCGCGTGCGTCAGCGGCAGTTCCATCGCATCCATCGCACCATCGAGATGCGTTTCGCACACTGCGACCGTGCCGTCGTTCGGCAACGGCACGCCGCCGATCACCCCGCCAAGACCGACGCTGCGCGTTCCCGCAATCACGCCAAGCTCGCGCGGGTTCTGCCAGCGCACGCCGTGATCCTCGACGAGGCATTCCGGTCCCGCACCGCCGAGCATGAACCTGCCCCACCGGTGTCTCACCATGCCGCGCGCAGCACTGCTGCCGCGCACGGGCGAACCCAGCAACACAACGCGGCCTGGCGGCAGCTGCGCGTGGAAGCGGGCGAGCATGTTCAGCGTGACAACGCCGCCGAGCGAGTAACCGATGAAATGCATCTCGCGCGCATCGATGTCGCGCGCGAAACGGAAAAGCCTTTCCGCGTTGTGCGAGAGATTGTGGCGGACGGTGGAATAGCGGAACTGCCGCGTCTCAAATCCGTCCGCCTTCAGCCGCCGGCGAAGCCACGAAAGTTCCAGCCCGGTCATCCACAGGCCGTGAACAAGAACGACGACGGGCTTTTCGTGCATCAACGGTTGACGGCGAGCATGCGCTCAAGCGCGAGCTTCGCGTTCTCCGCGACATCGCGCGGCACCTTGATCTGGTTGACGACGCGGCCTTCAACAAGATTTTCCAGCGTCCATGCAAGATGCTGCGGGTCGATGCG
>CAZRFE010000125.1:0-4816 GCA_964599565.1 uncultured Gammaproteobacteria bacterium | reverse complement strand
AGCTCGTCGCGCCAGAACGTCGTGCTGTACCACTCGAGCGTGCCTTCCCGCGCCTTGAACAGCGGGTACAGTTCCGCGAACGCTTCCTCGCAGGTCATGCCGCGCGCCTCGCCCCAGCGCGCCGGCAGCAGTTCGATCCAGAAGCGGTTGTCGAAATTCAGATCGAGCAGCGTGCCGTCCATGTCGAGCAATACGGTATCCACCCTGTCCCACTCGACGAGCGGATGGGGCAGTGTATCGGCGGAAACGTTAAACTTTGCGTCTTGTGCCATCGGGGACTCACGAAAATGTCTGAACAGGAATTTCTTGCGCCGTTGCTTGCCATTGCAGAACGCGCCGGCCGAAAGATTCTCGCCGTCTACGATACCGACTTCGACGTGACCGAGAAAGGCGACCGTTCGCCGCTGACGCAGGCGGATCTCGCCGCGCACCGCGAAATTGTTGCGGGACTGCAGCAACTCACGCCGGATCTTCCGATACTGAGCGAGGAGTCCGTGGAAATTCCCTGGGGCGAACGGCGTCACTGGGAACGTTACTGGCTCGTCGATCCGCTCGACGGCACGAAGGAATTCATCAAGCGCAACGGCGAGTTCACCGTGAACATCGCGCTGATCGAGCGCGGCAGGCCGATCGTGGGCATCGTGCACGTGCCGGTGGCGGATGTCACCTACATGGGTGCCGAAGGCGGCGGCGCGTTCAAGCGCACGCAGGACGGCAACATATCTTCGATTCACGTGCTGGCTCCGCATGCCGTTCCGCCGCGCGTGGTTGCCAGCCGCTCGCATCGCGGCGCGGATGTTGATGCCTACCTTGAAAACCTCGGCGCGCACGAGATCATCTCGATGGGTTCATCGCTGAAGCTGTGCCTCGTCGCCGAAGGGCGCGCCGATGTCTATCCGCGTCTTGGCCCGACATCCGAATGGGACACCGCTGCTGCACATGCCGTCGTGGCTGCCGCTGGCGGTGCGGTCGTCGAAGCGGCGACGGGCGCGCCTTTGGCATACAACACGAAGGAATCGCTGCTGAATCCGCATTTCATCGTTTATGGCGACACAGCGCGCGACTGGGTTTCCTGCGCAACGAGCGACAAGGCGCAGGCATGACCGTTCACTGAGCAGTTACCCGCGTTTTCTTCATCGCAATCGCCCCCAGTCTGTTTTCCGTCCCTTGCTGGTCCGCGGACGGGAGGCGTTCATGAAAGCTGCAGTCTTTTCCATGCCGAAGCGCGTGAAGTGCGAGAACGTGCCTGACCCGGGCATCGAGGATTCGCGCGACGCGATCGTGCGCGTCACGTCCACGGCGATCTGCGGTTCCGACCTGCACATCTACAACGGACTCATGCCGCAGCTCGGCAAGCTCACGCTCGGGCATGAGTTCATGGGCGTCATCGAGGATGTCGGCTCGGGCGTGACGAACCTGAAGAAAGGCGATCGGGTCGTCGTGCCGTTTCCGATTGCGTGCGGACAGTGCTTCAACTGCCGGCACGGCGTACCTGTCGGCTGCGAAAATTCCAACAGGGAAAAATACGGCGTGCGCGGCGGCATCATGAAGAACAAGGGTGGCGGACTGTTCGGCTACACCGATCTTTACGGCGGCTACGACGGCGGCCAGGCGGAAGCCGTGCGCGTGCCCTACGCGGATTACGGATGCCGCGTCGTGCCCGGCGACGTCACCGATGACCAGGCGCTGTTTCTCACCGACATCCTGCCGACAGGCTGGGCGGGAACCGAATGGGCGAATGTCGGTGACGGCGACACGGTTGCGGTGTTCGGCTGCGGCCCCGTCGGCCTGATGGCGCAGAAGTGCGCGTGGTACCGCGGTGCCGCGCGCGTCATCGGCGTCGACGTCGTGCCCTATCGCCTCGAGATGGCCCGCGAGATCTGCGGTTCCGAAACCATCGACGCAAACGATCGCGATGCGGTAGACGCGATCATCGACGCGACATCAGGTCATGGTGCCGACGTGTGCATCGACGCCGTCGGCATGGAGCCGGACCGCGGGTTCGGCGCCAGGGTGAAGGCCGCTGCGCATCTCGAACGCGGCTCCATCAAGGTGCTCGACCAGGCGCTCGCCGCGGTGCGGCGCGGCGGACGCGTCTCCATCCTCGGCGTGTACGGCACCTCGTACGACAACTTCCCGCTTGGCCAGTGGATGGACAAGGGAATCCAGGTAAAGGCGGGACAAGCACCCGTGCACAACTACATCGACCATCTCATGCAGCTCGTGGCGAAGCGCGAGATCGTGACGGACGACATCATCACGCATCATCTGCCGCTCGATGAAGTCGACAAGGGTTACGAGATGTTCAACAACAAGAAGGACAACTGCGTGAAGGTCGTGCTGCGGCCCTGACGCGGCTGCGCGTCGTTTCGCCAGGCAGAAAAAAGCCGCGCATTGTGCGCGGCTTCTTCCTGCTGGCTGCGTGCTTCGCACGATCAATCCTTGCCAAGCAACCCCGCGCGGAAATTCTTGCTCGGCGGCTTGGGTCCAAGCCACACCGCGCGCAAGGCGCGATTGAAATCCTCGCCTTCGATGGTGCCTTTCTCTTCGCCGTTGAGACTGACGTGTGTGCCTTCGCCCGGCACGTAGTCGAGCACGACGGCTTCGCCGTCCTTGATGTCCGCGGCGAAGAAACCGTTGAAGGTTTCCAGGCGCTCGGCGAGCGCGTCGGTCACCGCCTTCTCGTTGTTGTTGCCGAATCCTTCGACCCAGCCTTCGATGACCTTGTCGGCCGGCGCGTCGTGCACGAAGTGCATGACCATGCGGCTCGGGCCTTCCATGTTGATCGCGGCTTCCGCCTGCGTGGCAGGCTGCGGCAGGTACAGCGCACCGACGTAGACATCCACCCAGAACTTCTCGCGCAGACCCATGCCGTTCAGCACCAGTTCCTGGCCGGCGACCTCTGCGTTTTCCGGCAGGGAAACGCCCGCCAGTTCGGCGGCGGACACGCTGCCGGCAAATGCAGCGAATGTCGCCGCAAGCATCAGTTTCTTCATGTTGCCCTACCTCGCAGTGGCTGGATCCGGCGCGCCGGCGGGCGCCGGCTGCTCTTCAAGCACGTTCCGGTTTACCGCAGCGTTCAGCGTGCGGTCAAGGAATTCGAGCGTGCGCTGCCACGCATCCGCAGCAGGCTCCGGGCGGAAGTTCTCGCCGGTTGGATTCGCGAAGGCGTGGCCCGCGCCGTCATAGATGATGATTTCCGCATTCTTGCCGAGATCGTGCATTGCCTGCTCGAACGCGCGCACGCCTTCGACGGGAATGCCGCCGTCTTCCGCGCCGAAGAAACCAAGGACCGGCATGTTCAGCATCGCGAGCTGTTCGCGCGTGACGTTCGTGACAAAGCCGTAATACACGACGGTTCCGGCGAGCTGGTCGGGATAAAGCAGCGCGGCGTTGAACGCGAGCGTACCGCCGAGGCACCAGCCGAGCGATGCGACGGACAATGCGCCGATCTCCCCGGTCATGAATTTCCATGCCTGGCGAATGTTGCCATCGAGCGCGGCCTGGTTCGCCATCGCCTGCTGCATCAGTTCCTGCGCGCGTTCCGGCGTCGTCGCCACCTCGCCGCCATACACATCGAGCGCGAGCACCACGTAACCCTGCCCCGCGAGCTTGTCCGCCATCGCGCGGATGTTGTCGTTCAGGCCCCACCACTCAGGAAAGACGAGAACGCCGGGCAGTCCGCCATGCGCGCTTTCGGGATACGCGAGATAGCCCGTGATGGGCACACCATCGATCAATCCGTACTCGACCGTCTCGGACAGCACGTTCATGGCCGGTATTTCGCCGAGGTTTTCAGCACCGCTGGGTCGCGCGGTGTCCGCCGCGTGCTCGGTCGCCATGTCCTGCGCGTAGTCTTCGCGCTCCGCGGCATTGTCGTCGGCCGGCTTTTCGCAGCCGGAAAGCGGCAGCCACAGCGCAAGGAGCAAGACCGCGAGATTGGTTCTGCCAACAGAAGGCTTGTACATGTGGATGTCCCCCGTCCTTCGGAACGTGCATTGTCAGGCGCGCGTTTCCCGAAAACAACACGCGGCGCGCATCACTGCGTCGTGATGGCGTTTCGGGTAAATTGAACGCCTCGTCGAGGGGACTTGAATGACGGAACAGGAAGACATCCGCAGCCAGCTGGCCGTGCTACGGCAGGAGCATCGCGACCTGGATGACGCGATCAACCGTCTCGCGGAAGGCCCTTTCGTGAACGAACTGCAGGTGCGGCGCCTGAAGAAGCGCAAGCTGCAGATCAGGGATTACATCGCGCGCCTGGAAAGCCAGCTGATCCCGGACCTGGACGCCTGAGACAGGGATGGATCAGTAATGCGGCGGCGGCGGTTCGTCCGACGCATCCGCGACCAGTGACGGAACTGCCTGGCGAAGCTGTTCCTCGAGATCCGCGGCGCGCCGCAGCAGGTTCCCGATCTCGCGCTCCTGCCGCGCGATCACATCCGAAAGCTGCTGCTGCGCGTCCTCGAGAAAGGCAATGCGCGTTTCGAGATCGACGATCTTTTCGCTGCTCATGATGATTCCTGTCACGCACCGCCCGCGCGCCGCATGAGCTGATCCAGCGGCACGCTCACCTCGCGCTTCATGTGCGGCGGTTCTTCCTCGCCGTCGAACCAGCGCGCGTCGCGTTCGATGCTGCCGCCCAGCGCCTTGAAGTCGAACAGCGCGCTGTCCATCAGGTGGCTCGGCACGACGCTTGCGAGCGCGGCAAGCATGGAATCGATGCGTTTCGGCGATTCCTTCTCCCAGGCGTTCAGCATCTTCTTGATCTCCTTGCGCTGCAGGTTTTCCTGCGAGCCGCAGAGATTGCACGGGA
>CAZRFE010000124.1:0-5022 GCA_964599565.1 uncultured Gammaproteobacteria bacterium | reverse complement strand
GACACCATGACGTGACATCGGCGGATGTATCGCCCGCCGCACTGGAAGGGCTGCGCGCGAAAGGCATCGCGACGCGCGTGCTCGATCTTGCGGACGAAGCCGCGCTGCGCGAATTCGTCGCGCCTTTCGATGTCGTCGTCTCCGCGGTGCCGAGCCGCTTCGGGTATCGCACGCTTGCCACGCTCATCGACGCCGGCTGCCGGATCGCGGACATCGCGTTCACGCCCGAGGACGTGCTCGCGCTGGATGTGCGCGCACGCGAGACCGGCGCGATACTGCTGACGGACATCGGCGTCGCGCCCGGCATTTCCAACCTCGTTCTCGGCCATCACGATGCGCACATGCAGGTGAAGAAGTTCACCTGCTATGTCGGCGGCAATCCGCGCGAACCGAAACCGCCGTTTCGCTATCGCGCGACGTTCGCACCGAGCGACGTCATCGAGGAATACACGCGCCCGGCACGCATCCAGCGCGACGGAAAGATCGTGGAGCTGGATGCGCTCACCGAGCGCGAGTTCGTGCATTTCGAGGGCACGGGCGACATGGAAGCGTTTCTCACCGACGGACTGCGTTCCATTCTCGTCACCATGAAGCACATTCCCGAGATGATCGAGAAGACCATGCGCTGGCCGGGTCATACCGACATCGTGCAGGCAATGCGCGAGGCGGGTTTCTTCAGCCGCGAAGCCGTGGATGTGAACGGTGCGAGCATCGCGCCGCTGGATGTTTCCGTCGCGCTGCTTCGCGATGAATGGCGCCTGCGGCAAGGCGAGGCGGACATGCTGCAGATGCGCGTCATCGTGGAAGGCGAGGAAGACGGAGTGCCGGTCGTGCACCGCTGGGAGATGCAGGATGTCTTCGATCCCGCGACGGGATTCTCGGCGATGTCGCGCACCACGGGCTTCACCTGCGCGGCCGCGGCGAACCTGCTCGCGGAATCCCGCTGGACGAAACCCGGTGTGCATCCTGCCGAGCTTGTTGGCCGTGACGATGCCGCATTCGATTTCATCTTCCGCTATCTCGCGGCGCGCGAGGTGATCCTGCAGCACGCACGCGACGCGTGAACGCATCCGTCGCGATGTGGACACGCGCAACCGGCATCTATACTTTTCCCACAAACGGGCAATAACAGGCGGTCGTCGTTGAATATCCGGGGGGGAATGCGGTTCGCGTTGCAACTCGTGCTCGTGAGCACGGTGCTGACCGCCGCGGGAGTGCTCGCGGCCCTTGCGCAGCCGGACGTCGGCAACGTGCCGGCATGGCCTGCCACGGCGCTCGGCCTTGCGGTGATATGGCGGCATGGCCTGCGCTACTGGCCGTCGATACTCGTTGCGAACTTCATCCTTGCCGAATACGCGGGCGTGCCGAGTGCGTGGCTTTCGCTTGGCAATGCATCGCTTGAGCTGCTGGTCGCCGTACTTGCGCTGTACCTGCTGACACGGTTTCGCATCGGCAAGGACCTCGACGGGCTCAAGCCGCTCGGCGCCTTCACGCTGATCGCCGCGCTCGCATGCACGCCGGTGATTCCTGTCTATACCGCGGTCGTCGTCATGGTGCTGGATGCGCCGTTCGCGCCGTCGTTGCAGGAAGGCGTGTATTACTGGGTCGCGTCGTTCTTCAACCTGATGATCTTCACGCCGCTGCTCGCGTCCGCGCAGGGCCTGCCGCTGATCGGGCTTGAGCGCATCGGCCGGCTGGCGCTGCTGCTCACGGCAACTGTCGGCGTCGGTGCCGGCGTTGTCGCGTTCACGTGGTCCACGGGCCAGCACATATTGTTCCTGCTGCTGCCGCTGGTTGCGGCATGCTCGATCGTCGCGGGTGTCGGCGGTGCGAGCGCGGCGGCGTTCATCGTCACCGTTACCGTGATCCTCACCGAGCACGGCGCGGATCCCTCACCGCTCGCAACGCAGCTTCGCCTGCTGTTCGCCGCAACGATCATCCTGACCGGCTACCTGCTCGGTGCGCTGTGGGCGGACCGGCGGCGCATCGGCGAGGAACTCGAACATCGCGCGCGGCACGATGCGCTGACGGGACTCATGAACCGCTTCGAGTTCGAGCGCCGCCTGAAGCGCGCACTGGGTCGCGACACCGGGCAGAACGCGCTGCTTTATCTCGACCTCGATCAGTTCAAGCTGCTCAACGACACCTGCGGGCACATGGCCGGCGACAACGTGCTGCGCGAACTCGGACGTTCGCTGGTGCGCGTGCTGCCGCCGGCGGCGCGGCTCGCGCGACTGGGCGGCGATGAGTTCGGCTGCCTCGTGCGCCGCTGCAGCGAGGAAACCGCGCATGACATCGCCGATGCGCTGCTCGAGGTGATCCGCGATTTCCGTTACGTCGCGGGCGACCTGCAGTTCTCGCTCGGCGTGAGCATCGGCATCACCTGGTTCAGCGCGGGCGGCGGCGACACCGTCGATTCCGTGCTCGGTCGCGCGGACGTCGCCTGCTACGCCGCGAAGGAAGAAGGCCGCAACCGCATTCACGTCTACCATCCGCGCGACGAGAAGATGCTGCGCAGGCACTGGGAAATCCGCGAAGCCTCGCAGCTGCAGGCGGCGCTGGACGCGGGCCGCTTCGAGCTTCATGCGCAGCGCATCTGCGACATCCGCTCGCCGGCGGCAGACGAACGCTTCTACGAAGTGCTGCTGCGGCTCGTGGACGATTCGGGCGTGAGTTCCGCCCGGGAGTTCCTGCCCGTCGCGCAGCGTTACGGCATGGTCAGCGTCATCGACCGCTGGGTGCTGGAACGCGCTGCGGAATTCCTCGGCGAGCAGTCCGACCCCGCGCTGTGCCTGAGCGTGAACATCACGGGTGCAACGCTCGATACGCCGGGCTTTGCAGCGATGATCGCCGCGCTGCCGCTGCGCTACGGTTTCTCGCCGCGGCAGCTGTGCCTGGAAGTCACCGAGTCGGTGGCGATCAACCGCCTCACGCGCGCCGTCGACGGCATGCAGCAGCTGCGCGCGCAGGGTTTCGAGATCGCGCTCGACGATTTCGGCTCGGGCGTGGCGAGCTTCGGTTACCTGCGCGAGCTGCCCGTCTCGCTGGTGAAGCTCGACGGCAGCTTCGTGCGCGACATCGGCCAGGATCCCGCGGCGGAACTCGTGATCGAAGCGCTGGTGCGCGTCGCTGCGCTGCGCAACATTCGCTGCGTGGCGGAATGGGTGGAAGACGAGAGCGTGCTGCAGCGGCTGCGCGCACTCGGCGTGCATTACGCGCAGGGGTTCCTGCTGCATCGTCCGGAGCCGCTGCGCATGCTGCGGCCGCTCGAGACCGGCTGAACGCCGTTCATCCGGAATTCGCCGTCACGGCCGGTGGCGGTGGTGAGATTCTGTCCAGTCCTCTTTATAATCGCCGCCGCTTCCCTGCTGCACGTCGAGGTTTCCCCATGAGTTTCGAGCTGGACACGGCGCCTCTTGCGTCGCGAGATCCGATTCACGATGACGCCGCGCGCGAGGTTGTCGACATTGCCAACCGGCTCGCCGCGGAAGACCCGGATGCGGATCCCTGGGATATCGCCGACGGCCTGCTGTCCGGCGCCGTGCACTGGTGGCTGTACGCGAACGCACCCTGCGCGGACCGCCAGTGCGAGGACTGCGCGACCGTGCAGACCGCGGAGCTTCGCATGAAGGAACTGATGCGGCTGATCCGCGAGTTCGCCGAAGCGAGCGAGTACTTCCACTCACCGAACGACACCAACGTCGCGCGCGCCTGACGGCGTGGACCTTGCCGGCACGAGCGGCGACAATCGCCGCCATGCCCGACGAGCCCGCCTCCCGAAATTCCCGGATCGATCCTGACCGCCCGCTGCCTTCCTGGCCGCCGGCGGGCAGGGCCATGGCTTCGCGTCCCGTGCCTCTCGCGCGCGCATCGGGCATGGCTCGCGGCGTGCCGGAACGCGGCCGGCTGTGGCGCGCCTTCCTGCCGGTATTCGTCTTTGTCGCGCTGCTGTGGTGGCTGCATTTTCTTGCCAGCGTGTTCGGCTGGGATCTGTGGCGGCTCGGCATCCGGCCGGGTGACGTCGCAGGCCTCATCGGCATCCTCGCCGCGCCGCTGATCCACGCCGACGCCGAACACCTGGTGTCGAACACCTTGCCGGTGCTGATCCTCGGCACGCTGCTTCTCTACAGCTACCCGCGCGCCGCGCGCTGGGTGGTTCCCCTCATCTGGTTCGGTTCCGGCATCGGTGTGTGGGTGTTCGGCGCGCCCGGCAGCGTGCATGCCGGTGCGAGCGGACTCGCGCACGGGCTGATGTTCTTCCTGTTCATCGTCGGCGTGCTGCGCCGCGAACCGCGCGCGATGGCGATTGCAATGGCCGTATTCTTCTTATACGGCGGCATGGTGCTGACCATCTTCCCGCGCGAGGAAGGCGTCTCGTGGGAGGCGCACCTCTTCGGCGCCGTTCCCGGCGCGCTGCTTGCGTTCCTGCTGTTCCGTCTCGACGCCATGCCGCCGCGCAAGGTGTATTCCTGGGAGCGGGAAGCGGAGGACGAGGAAGCCGATGATCCTGTCATCGGCGACCAGTGGCGGCGCCCGCCACCGGCGCCCGAAGCGCTGGAAGACACGGACGAAGTGCCGCTGCATGGCGATGACGAGGAAGAGCGCTGGTGAGCCAGTAAAGAAAGGAAGTGACGGGCCTGGTGGCGGTTGCAACCGAGGTGGGAGCCGTTGCCGGAAGTCGCGTACCGATCATTCCGCGTAGCGCACGCCTGTGATGATGTATTCCCTCTCGCCCTGCGGCGTCACCACGCGCGCCTCATCGTCGATTCCCTTCTTCAGCAGCGCGCGCGCCATCGGCGAGTCGATGCTGATCCATCCGCGCTTCGGGTCGATCTCGTCCGCACCGACGATGCGCCAGGTCTTCACCGCGCCCTTCTCGTCTTCCAGCGTCACCCAGGCGCCGAAGAACGCGCGCGATGCATCCGCAGGCGTTGCATCGATCACTTTCAGTTCCGGCATGCGCTTTTGCAGGTAGCGGATGCGCCGGTCCATCTCGCGCAGCTGCTTCTTGCGGTAGATGTA
>CAZRFE010000123.1:0-5095 GCA_964599565.1 uncultured Gammaproteobacteria bacterium | reverse complement strand
TGCGTATTTCAATGATTCCCAGCGCCAGGAGACCAAGGACGCGGGCCGGATCGAGGGGCTTGAAGTAAATCGCATCATCAACGAGCCGACCGCGGCGGCACTTGCCTACGGCCTCGACAAGAAGAAGGGCGACCGCAAGATCGCGGTGTACGACCTTGGCGGCGGCACGTTCGACATTTCCATCATCGAGATCGCGGAGGTCGACGGCGAACACCAGTTCGAGGTGCTGTCCACCAACGGCGACACGTTCCTCGGCGGCGAGGACTTCGACAAGCGCATCATCGATTACCTCGCCGAGGAATTTAAGAAAGAGCAGGGCATGGACATTCGTCGCGACCCGCTTGCCATGCAGCGCCTGAAGGAAGCGGCGGAGAAGGCGAAGATCGAACTCAGCTCCTCGACGCAGACGGAAATCAACCTGCCGTACATCACCGCGGATGCGTCCGGCCCGAAGCATCTCACCATCAAGCTCACCCGCGCGAAGCTCGAAGCGCTGGTCGAGGACCTTGTCGCGCGCACCATCGAGCCGTGCAAGGTCGCATTGAAGGACGCGGGCATGTCGGTCTCCGAGATCGACGACGTGATTCTCGTCGGCGGCCAGACGCGCATGCCGAAGGTGCAGGAAGCGGTGAAGGATTTCTTCGGCAAGGATCCGCGCAAGGACGTGAACCCGGATGAGGCCGTCGCAGTCGGTGCGGCGATCCAGGGCGGCGTGCTCGGCGGCGAAGTGAAGGATGTGCTGCTGCTCGACGTCACGCCGCTGTCGCTCGGCATCGAGACGCTGGGCGGCGTGATGACCAAGCTCATCGACAAGAACACCACGATCCCGACGAAGGCTTCGCAGGTGTTCTCGACCGCCGAGGACAACCAGGGCGCGGTGACCGTGCACGTGCTGCAGGGCGAGCGCGAGATGGCGAGCGGCAACAAGTCGCTCGGCCGTTTCGATCTCACCGACATTCCGCCCGCGCCGCGCGGCGTGCCGCAGATTGAAGTGACGTTCGACATCGATGCGAACGGCATCCTGCATGTCTCCGCGAAGGACAAGGCGACCGGCAAGGAGCAGAAGATCACCATCAAGGCGTCCTCTGGCCTGAGTGACGAGGAAATCGACAAGATGGTGCGCGACGCCGAAGCGCACGCCGACGAGGACAAGAAGGCGCGCGCGCTGGTCGATGCCCGCAACCAGGCGGACGCGATGATCCACGCCACGACGAAATCGCTGAAGGAATTCGGCGAGAAGCTCGATGCGGCGGAGAAGGAGAAGATCGAAAAGGCGGTCGAGGAACTGAAGGAAGCGATGAAGGGCGACGACAAGGACGCGATCGAGCAGAAGACGCAGGCGCTCGCCGAATCCTCGCACAAGCTCGCCGAGCAGATGTATGCAAAAGCGCAGGAAGCGGCCGGCGGCGAAGCCGACGGTGCACAGCGTGACGAAGACGTCGTCGACGCGGAGTTCGAGGAAGTGAAGGACGAGAAGAAGTAACAGTACGAACGGTTCGGACGGAACGACGGCGGCCGCATGCGGCTGCCGTCGCCGTTACTGAGGCATCAACCAAGGGGATGGAGAAAGCGGCACCGGCAAGGGCGTGACAGACGCTCGCCTCCGGCGCGGACCTCTCGAAAAACAAGATGGCAAAACGGGACTACTACGAGGTACTGGGCGTCGAGCGCAACGTACCGGACGCGGAACTGAAGAAAGCGTACCGGCGCTTTGCGATGAAATATCACCCGGACCGCAATCCCGGCGACAAGGAAGCCGAAGCGAAATTCAAGGAAGTGAAGGAAGCCTACGAGGTGCTTTCCGATCCGCAGAAGCGCGCTGCGTACGACCAGTTCGGCCACGCGGGCTTTGATCCGTCCATGGGAGCGGGCGGTTTCGGCGCCGGGCGCGGCGGTGCGGATTTCGGTGACATCTTCGGCGATATATTCGGCGATATCTTCGGTGGTGGCGCGCGTCGCGGCGGTGGCGGCGGGCGCCGCGTATTCCGTGGCGCCGACCTGCGCTACGAACTTGCGCTCGACCTTGAGCAGGCGGTCGGCGGCGACACGGTGGAAATCCGCGTGCCGCGGCTTGTCCAGTGCGAAACCTGCAAGGGATCGGGTGCAAAGCCCGGCACGGAGCCACACACCTGCGGAACCTGCGGCGGCGCGGGCCAGGTGCGTATGCAGCAGGGTTTCTTCTCCATCCAGCAGACCTGCCCCGAATGCCGGGGCGCGGGCACCGTCATCACGGAGCCGTGCCCGGACTGCGGCGGGCGCGGCCGCAAGCAGGAAACGCGCAACCTCTCGGTGAAGATTCCGGCCGGCGTCGACAACGGCGATCGCATCCGGCTGACCGGCGAGGGCGAGGCCGGGGAGAATGGCGGGCCACCCGGCGACCTGTACGTCGAGATCGTCGTGCGTCCTCACCGCATTTTCCGCCGCGAAGGCAGCGACCTGCATTGCGAGGTTCCGGTAAGCCTCGCAACGGCCGCGCTCGGCGGCGAGGTCGAGGTGCCGACGCTGAACGGCCGGGTGACGCTGAAGATTCCGGCCGAAACCCAGGGCGGCAAGCAGTTTCGCCTGCGCGGCAAGGGCGTGAAGTCGGTCAGGAGCGGCAGCGTCGGCGATCTCTACTGCCAGGTGCAGGTCGAGACGCCGGTGAACCTCACGAAGGAACAGAAGGAACTGCTGAAGCAGTTCGAGAGTTCACTGGAAGCCGGTGGCACGCGGCATAGCCCGCGCAAGTCCTCCTGGCTCGACGGCGTGCGGACGTTCTTCGACAATATGAAATCCTGAACGGGATCTGCGGGGGAGCCATGTCCGAAGTGATTCGTCTTGCCGTGCTCGGCGCCGGGGGACGCATGGGGCGCGCCGTGGTCGCTCTCGGCCGGGAAGATCCTCGCTTTGACGTCACCGCGGTGCATGCCCGCGCCGGCAGCTGCGATCTGCCAACAGGCGTGATCGTTTCCGACAACCTGCAAACCGTCGTCAACGCCGCGGACGTTGCCATCGATTTCACCCGCCCCGAATTCACCGGCGCGATCATTGCGGCCTGCACCGCTGCGCGCCGGGCGCTCGTCTGCGGAACCACGGGCATGGATGTCGCGCAGCGGCAGGCGCTCGAGGCGGCGGGCCGTGACATCCCCGTCCTCTGGGCGCCGAACATGAGCGTTGGCGTGAACCTGCTGCTCGCCGCACTCGCGCAGGTCGCAGACCGCCTCGGCGAGGAGTACGACGCGGAGATCGTGGAGGCGCATCACCGCCACAAGGTGGACGCGCCGTCAGGCACGGCGTTGGCGCTTGGCCAAGTGGTGGCGGCCGCGCGCGGTCGCACGCTCGAGGAACTTGCCAGCAATGGCCATTCGGGCGTGCGCACGACGGGCAGTATCGGATTCCATGCTGTACGTGCCGGCGAAATTGTCGGTGAGCACGATGTGCGGCTGGTCTCGGCGAGCGAGGAAATCCGTCTCGGCCACAGCGCCTTCAGCCGCAACGCGTTTGCGTCCGGCGCGTTGCGCGCCGCGGCGTGGCTGCATGGGCGTGCGAACGGCTTTTATGGAATGCGGGACGTGCTGGACCTGTCCTGAACAGGATTCGCATGGACACTCCGGCCGCGGTTCAGTAAAATTCATCGATCCACGGCACTTCAGAAGAGTGCAAAGCACGAAGCGGGATGGATCGGCAGATCCCTCCCGCTTTCCGTATGCGCGTAATTCGCAGCGATGCACGTGGCGTACCGCATGACTGACGGAGGTCACCTTGGGCAAGGCCGAGCTCAAACCCGCCATTCTCGTTCTTGAGGACGGCAGCGTATTCCGGGGCACGTCCATTGGCGCCGACGGCGTCACGGTCGGCGAAGTCGTTTTCAATACCGCCATGACCGGTTACCAGGAAATCCTCACCGATCCTTCCTACACGAAACAGATCGTCACGTTCACCTATCCCCACATCGGCAATACCGGCGCGAATGAACTCGACATCGAGTCGAATCGCATCGCCGCTTCCGGTCTCGTGATCCGCGACCTGCCGCCGTCCGCATCGAACTGGCGCGCACGCCAGCCGTTGCCTGGCTACCTCGCAGAACAGGGCGTCGTCGGCATCGCGGATGTCGACACGCGGCGGCTTACGCGCCTTTTGCGCGAAAAAGGTGCGCAGAATGGCTGCATCATGGCCGGCGATATCGACGAGAAGAAGGCGCTTGCCGAAGCGAAGGCGTTTCCGGGCTTGAAGGGCATGGATCTCGCGAAGGTCGTGACCGTCGATGCGCCATACACGTGGTCGCAGGGCACATGGCTGCTCGAAGGCGACAGCTATGCCGTTCGCAAGGGCGAGCGGTTCCACGTCGTTGCCTATGACTACGGCGTGAAGCAGAACATCCTGCGCATACTCGCCGATCACGATTGCCGCATGACGGTAGTGCCCGCGCAGACGCCGGCGGAAGACGTGCTCGCGATGAATCCCGATGGCGTGTTCCTGTCCAACGGTCCGGGCGATCCGGAGCCTTGCGATTACGCGATCGAAGCGACAAGGAAGTTTCTCGAGGCGCGCATTCCGCTGTTCGGCATCTGTCTCGGTCACCAGCTGCTTGGCCTTGCCGTCGGCGCAAGGACGCTGAAGATGAAGTTCGGCCACCACGGTGCGAACCATCCGGTCATCGATCTCGAATCCGGCAAGGTGATGATCACCAGCCAGAACCACGGTTTCGCCGTGGATGAGAAGACGCTGCCCGCGCACGCGAAGGCGACACATCGCTCGCTGTTCGACGGCAGCCTGCAGGGCATCGCACTCGACGACCGTCCTGCATTCAGTTTCCAGGGGCATCCGGAAAGCAGTCCGGGCCCGCATGACATCCAGCCGCTGTTCGAGCGTTTCGTGCGCGACATGGCGGAATACGCGAGAAAGTCGAAACAGTCCGCCACGGCGTGACGTTTTGCATTTGACTGAACATTCCTGAGCCTTTGAGAGGGCGCATCGCCGCACGGCTGCGCACGGTCCGGACACATGCCTAAAAGAAGCGACATCGAAAGTGTTCTCATCATCGGCGCCGGCCCCATCGTCATCGGGCAGGCCTGCGAGTTCGATTATTCCGGCGTGCAGGCCTGCAAGGCGCTGC
>CAZRFE010000122.1:0-5112 GCA_964599565.1 uncultured Gammaproteobacteria bacterium | reverse complement strand
TGGGTGATGGGCGCCGACTACAGCATCGCCGATATTTCGCTGCTCGGCTGGGTGCGCAACCTGATCGGCTTCTACGAAGCGCGCGAGCTTGTCGGCTTCGACCGCTTCCTTCATGTGCAGGCGTGGCTCGACCGCGGCCTCGCGCGTCCTGCGGTGCAGCGCGGCCTGCAGGTGGCCGCGGCGTAGCGAAAGCCTGCTTCGTATCTGGTCTGGAAGTTCCGGTAACGAGGTTTCGAAGGAGATAACGATGGACAAGAACATCATCAAGGAAACCATGCTTTCGCTTGAGGATGCAGCCCTGCAAAGCGCCCGCGAAAAATATTTCGACTACGTCGCCGCTGCCCGGCTCGACCGAAGCGAACCGATCGAAAACGATCAGCAGGCCCAGGCTGAATTCGCCAGCGACCTGTCCGAAGCGCTGGACGACAACCTCCACGAGCACACCGACAAGGCGGACAAGCTGAGAGAGATCGACTTCGGGCCAAGGTCGACCGTTACCGAAGGAGCGCTCGTGCGGCTCTCCGGCCGGTACTTCGTCATCGCCGTCTCGACCGACAAGTTCACATGCAGCGGTCAGGAAGTCATGGGGATATCCACGATGGCGCCGATCTACGGGGCAATCAAAGGAGCGCGGGCCGGCGAGTCCGTGGAGTTCAACGGCAGGAAGCTTGTGATCGAAGACGTTGCATAGCCGTGTTCGTCGCATCTCCAGTGAACGCCAGGACGATGAGTATGCCTGGCGCAACATGACGGCGACGGCATGTCTTTCCTTTGTTGCGTCAGAGCGTTTGCCGAAAGCAGGCATTTTGGTGGGCCCACCAGGACTCGAACCTGGAACCAAAGGATTATGAGTCCTCTGCTCTGACCAATTGAGCTATAGGCCCGGAAGGGACGCGTATTCTACTGTCCGGAACATCCTCGGGCCAGCCGTCTGCGCGGCCCTGCCATCCCGCGGCTAGAATCCTGCTAACCAATCCCCGGGCTCGCGCATCCAAATCCCCGTGAACATCACCGAAGACCAGGAACGACAGCTGGTAGGCGCGGCGCAGCGTGGCGATCGCGCGGCGTTCGGCCGCCTGGTGGAAAGCCACGCACGGCAGGTCTTCCGTGTCTGTTACCGGGTCACGGGCAACGAGTCGATGGCGGAGGATGCGGTGCAGGAAACCTTCGTGAAGGCGTGGCGCAAGATTCCGGTCTTCGACGGGCGCAGCGCGCTCGGTACGTGGCTGCATCGCATCGCGGTGAATGCGGCACTTGAGCAGATGCGCCGCGAACGGCGGCACGCGGCGGAACGCGAGCCCGCGGATGACGGGTTGATGCATCCGGCATGGATGGATGCAGCGCCGACACAGGAACGGCTGACCGAGTCCGCCGCGGCATCGGCGCGCATCAGCAGCGCGCTGAACGAACTCTCCGCGCTGGAGCGCGCCGCGTTCGTGCTGCGGCATTACCAGGAGATGCCGATCGTCGAGATCTGCGAGGTGCTCGGCCTCCAGCAGTCCGCGGCGAAGCAGGCGATCTTCCGCGCCGTGAAGAAGATGCGCGTGGCACTGCGCGATTACCGAAATGACGGAAACGAATCCGGGGTGAATGCACATGCAGCCGGTGAATGACGACGAACTGGTTCTTCTCCACTACGGCGAACTCGATGCGCGCGAAGCCGAGGCGTTGCGTGCGCGGTTCGCGAACGATTCCGAACTCGCGGCGCGGTTCGCGGCACTTTCCGCAGAACTCGACAGCGCGCCGGATCTGCCCGTCCCCGAGCGCGACGATCTCTACGGGCGGCGCGTGTGGGCGCGCGTGGACGCGGCACTGGATGCCGGCGAAACGAAACGCGGCTGGGCCGCATGGCCGGGGTTTCGCTACGCGGGCGGACTGCTCGTGGCAAGCCTGGTTGCGCTGGTGGCATTCCAGCTCGGCCGGCACGCACCGGCGCCGGATACGCACATGGTTGCGATTGACACGATGGCGAATGACGCCGCGTCGACCGATCGCCAGGCAACGCTGCTGCAGGCGAGTCTCGTGACGCATTTCGACAGCGCCGACCGCCTGCTGACGGAAATCGCGAATAACCAGAGCGGCGAAGTGAACATCGAAGCGGAAAAGGAATGGGCGAAAGTCCTGCTCGTCGCGAACCGCCTGTATCGCTTCGCCGCGCAGCAGGCAGGGCAGCACCGCATCGCGCAGCTGCTCGGCGACATGGAGCCGGTGCTGATCGAACTCGCGAACGGCGCGGGGCAACTGACGCCGGATGAATACCGCGTACTGCGGCAGAGCATTTCGGATCGCGACCTGCTGTTCAAGGTGCGCTCCACGAACATCGCGCTCAATCCCGCTTCAAGGGCAACGAGCGCATCACTGTGAGGACGTTGATCATGCGTAATCTTTCGATAGTGCTTCTCGGCCTCGGCCTGGTCTGCATCGCGCAGGCCGACGATGCCGCCATCACCGCAAGCGTGCTCGCGCCATCAGGCGAGGCATACGAGCAGGGCCGGCGCGCGCTCGATCGCGCGGAATGGGCGAAGGCGCGCGACGCGTTCACGGAAGCAGCGAAGGCAGGCCAGAACGCGGATGCGTCCCTGTACTGGAAGGCCTATTCCGAAGCGAAGCTGAAGGACTACACCGCCGCACAGGAAACCATCGCGCGCCTGAAGGGCGGATTTCCGAAGAGCCAGTGGATCGATGATGCCGACGCACTGGCGCTGGAAATCAACGGGCCGCGCTCGCCGCGGAAGCTTCCCGAAGACGAGGAACTGAAGCTCTACGCGCTGCAGATGCTGATGATGAATGATCCCGAACGCGCGGAGCCGCTGCTTGAGAAGTACATCAAGGAAGGCAAGTCCGACGAGCTGCGCGAGCGTGCGATGTTCATCCTGCTGCAGCATCCGGATGCGAGCGACAGCGAACTTCTGAACAGCGCGCTCTCGAATGCCGCGGACGTGCACCTGAAGATGTCCGCGATTCGCCTGCTCGGCATGCTCGACGATGAAAAGTCGCGCGCGCTGCTGGACCAGACCTACCGGGAAACGGATGACGATGGCATCAAGCACATGATCATCCAGGCGTACATGACGCAGGGAAATGCGGAAAGGCTCGCCGGCATCGCGCGCAACGAAAAGGATATCGATCTCAGGCGCCAGGCCGTGACAATGCTCGGTGTGACGGGCGAGATCGGGTTGATCAAGGATCTGTACAGGACGGAGAAGGATCCGGAAATCCGCGGTGCGATGCTGCAGGGTTTCGCGCTTGCCGGCGAGGGCGAGATGCTGTTCGAGGTCCTGGAAACGGAAAAGGATCCGAAGATCCGCAGCGTCGCGATCCAGCACCTGATCATGGTGGACGTCGAGAACCTCGGGCCGCGGCTGCGAAAGATCTACGAAAGCAGCAGTTCCGCCGAAGACAGGAACGCGCTGGTGCAGGTGATGGCGATGCAGGGCGAAGCGGAAGACCTGATCGCGCTGTATCACACGGAGAAGAATCCGGACGTGCGCCGTCACATCCTGCAATCGATGGCGCTGTTCATGGACGATCCCGCGGTCGCGGATTTCTTCGAATCCTTCCTGCAGGAGAAGTGACATGCTGGCGCTGCTTGCCTTGAGCGTTGCGCCGTTCCAGCTGCCTGCAGACGGCTGGGTCGTCTTCGACCAGCCGGCGGTTTCCGGCACCACGCGCATCGGCTGCGACGCCGGCGGCGAGTCCTCGCTGCGGGATGAGTCCGGCGCCGGGCTGTGGATCAACGGCAACGAACCATCAAACCGCGCAACCCACGAATCGGTGCGCATCTTTGTCGAATACGCGAAAGGATCGCCGGCGCAGGTGCGCATCTTCACGCCGGATTGCATCGTCAGCGACGCCGGAATCGCAACGCGGGTGACGCTTGATGCCGCGCAAGCCGTGAAACTGCTGGCAGGCGTCATCGATGCGCAACATGACCTTGATGTCGAATCGCATGCCGTCGTGGCGCTCGCGCATATCGCTCACGTTGCGGCGGATGTCGCGCTTGAGCGAATGGCAGTGGATGGCGCACAGCGCGAAGGCGGGAACGATGCGTTGTTCTGGCTTGCCATGCGGCGCGGCGAGCGCGGCCGCCGTTTCGTCGCGGAAGGCGTAAGGCCGAACTGGCCGCTCGCACATCGCGAACGCGCGGTGCTGGCGCTCGCCCTGTCGCGGCACCCGGATGCGTTGCGCGTCGTCCGCGAGACCGCGCGCAATGCGGATGCATCCGAACTGCGCGCGCAGGCAGTGATGGGTCTCGGTATTGTCGATGCGCCCAATGCGCTCGCCGATGCGCACTCCATCTTTCTCGTCGACGACAGTCCTGCCGTGCGCGAGCAGGCGATCTTCGCGCTCTCGCAGCTCGACAGCGAGGAAGCGGCGCGCATCCTCGCCGACATCATTCGTGAACCGCGTTTCGGCGAGCATCGCCGCACTGCACTGTTCTGGCTTGCGCAGATGAACGGCGCGCGCAGCAAAGCGGTGCTGGACGACCTCCTTTCCGACGTCCTGTAGCATTCGCGGCCGGCGTTCTGCCGGCCGGATTCCGCAATCTTTGATTGTCATCGTGCATTCTGTTGAAGTGGCGCAGTTAAGGACATGGCAGCACAAGGACCGGCGTACTCGCATGATCGATGTGCGTGTGCGCGTTGTGCGAAGAAAGACGTCTGGCCGGCGGAGGGAGAAATGAACGAACCGGAAGGGAAGGGCAACGCTGCGTGGATCGCGATCGGCATCGGCATCGGTACCGCCATCGGCGTTGCCGCCGGCAGCATCGCCATCGGCATCGCGATCGGGGTGACCATCGGGATCGTGATCGGCGCGTTGACGCGCAGGAAACGAAACGGGCAATGATGGTGCATGAAAAAGGCCGCTCGATGAGCGGCCTTTTCGCTTACGTTGCCGACAGCCTGGCGATCAGTCTTCGAGGAAGCTGCGCAACTGCTCGGAGCGCGACGGATGACGCAGCTTGCGCAACGCCTTCGCCTCTATCTGGCGAATGCGCTCGCGCGTGACGTCGAACTGCTTGCCGACTTCTTCCAGCGTGTGATCCGTGTTCATGTCGATGCCGAAGCGCATGCGCAGCACCTTCGCCTCGCGCGGCGTGAGGCCGGCGAG
>CAZRFE010000121.1:0-5156 GCA_964599565.1 uncultured Gammaproteobacteria bacterium | reverse complement strand
CGGATTGCGGCCCGTGGTCCCCGCCCATTGCGTCCAGTGAGATGGTGATGGGTTTTGCCATATCCAGGTCAACCCCCCGCCAGGATCACGCCGCGCAGGATGCGGGCATGAATGTCACCGTACTATTCTTCGTCTTCAACGACCTTGGTCGCAATCACCTTGCGGCCGCGGTAATAACCGTCCGGGCCCACGTGATGACGCAGGTGCGCTTCACCCGTCACGGGATCACGCGAAACGGTCGGCGCCTTGAGCGCGTCGTGCGCACGGCGCATGCCGCGGCGGGAAGGGCTCTTGCGACTTTTCTGAACAGCCATCGTTGTATACCTCAGGTTTTTCCGTTCTTCAGTTTCTTCAGTACCGCGAAGGGATTCTCCCTTGCGGCACCCTCGAATGCTTCATCGGTCTTGCGGCCGTACTGCGCACGTTCGCCACATGCTTCCTCGCTGCCGTGCATGGGGATCGCCGGCAGCGCGAGCAACAGCTCGTCCTCGATCAGCGCGGGCAGGTCCACTTCCGCGCCCCGTTCCAGCAACAGCGGATCGAGATCGGCCGGCAGCGCGCGTGCAGCCTCGTCATCGTGCACGATCGCCAGCGCAAACTGCGCGCTCGCATCGTGCATGACCTGCTCCATGCAGCGTTGACAGGTCAGCGACAGCGCCGCCTGCGCCTGCCCGGTCAGCAACAACCGGCGCGCGTCATCACGCTGCGCGCGCAGTTCGATACGTACCTGAACCGGTTCGTTCGACGCGAGCGCTTCGCGCAGCCGTGGCATGGAGTCCGTGTCGAGCACGCCGGCCAGTACGGTCCCGTGTGCGGCGAGCCGCTCCGGATCGAAATACCTGGACAGACCGGTCGACATAAGCGCGGAATTCTACTTGCCAGCGAGTTTCAGTGTCAAAGCGTTTCTTGCACCAGGAATGGGGCAAGCCGTTGTTTTTGCTCGACTCCCGTCTTTTGCCCCCGAACCGCCGAGCCGTTACGATGGCGGCCGCAACACATCCAATGAGGGCTGTCCGTGTCGGAATTCAAGCTGGTCCTGGCATCCACGTCACCCTATCGCCGCGAGTTGCTGGCGCGCCTTGGCATCCCATTCGAGGCAATCGCGCCGGGTACGACGGAAGCTCGCCAACCCGGCGAGAGCGGCGCTGCCATGACCGCACGGCTCGCACGTGAGAAGGCCTCAGCGGTCGCCTCGCGCCTTGATTCCGGACTCGTCATCGGTTCCGACCAGTGCGCGGTTCTTGCCGGCACCGTGCTCGGGAAGCCGGGCAGCTTCGACAATGCCGTAGCGCAGCTTGCCGCCGCCAGCGGCCAGGTCGTGCGGTTTTTCACCGCAGTCTGCGTAGAGGACGCGCAGACCGGCGAGCGTCGCGAAGCAATGGACGAAACCACTGTCAAATTCCGGGCCTTGCACGACGACGAGATCCGCCGCTACGTGGAACGCGAACAGCCGCTGGACTGCGCCGGCAGCTTCAAGTCGGAAGGCCTGGGAATCACCTTGTTCGAGCGGATCGACAACAGCGACCCGAGCGCCTTGATGGGACTGCCGCTGATTGCGGTTGCCAGGCTGTTGCGCGAGGCCGGCCTGGATCTGCCGTAGCCGGGAAGTTTCTCTAAAAATTACAATAATTTGCTAAAGTTTTTTATTGTAAATTTTCAGTTCCATGCCCGGCTCAATGGCCGGAACCCCGCTCTAGCTGGTCGATAACGCGACGGAGATCGTCATCAAGCGGCGCGCTCACGTCGATGCGATTACCGTTGTCCGGCCACTCGAAGCCGATCGAGACCGAATGCAGGAACAGGCGTTTGAGCCCCAGTGCCTGGAAACGCCGGTTGGCATCGCGATCGCCGTACTTGTCGTCGCCGAGCAGCGGATGACCGACGTGTGCCGCCTGCACGCGAATCTGGTGCGTACGCCCTGTCTGGATATCCACTTCCATCAGCGTCGCGCCCCTGTAGTACGCGATGGCGCGAAACCGGCTGACGGATTCCTTGCCGTCGGCACGCACGTCCACCATGCGCTCACCGCCGTGCAGTTGCTGTTTCTTGAGTGTCAGGCGGATTTCTTCGTGTCGATGGCTCCAGCTGCCGTTCACCAGCGCCAGGTAGCGCTTTTCGACCTTCCCTTCCCGCAGCAGCTCATGCACGCGGCGAAGCGCGCTGCGCTTCTTGCAGATCACCAGGCAACCGCTGGTCTCGCGGTCCAGCCGGTGTGCAAGTTCGAGGAATGGCGCGCCAGGGCGCGATGCGCGCAGCGCTTCGATGACGCCGAAACTGAGCCCGCTCCCGCCGTGCACGGCCATGCCGGCCGGCTTGTTGATGACAATGACCCTGTCATCCTCGTGAAGCACACGATCCTCAAGTTCACGCTTTGCCCGGGTTGGCGGTGGCGGCGCGTCGCTTTCCGCGGACTGGCGGACCGGCGGCAGGCGGACCTTGTCCCCTGGCGCAATGCGGTACTGGGCCTTGATGCGTCCGCCATTGACGCGCACCTGGCCGGTGCGTAGCAGGCGGTAAATGTGGCTGCGCGGCACGCCTTTCAGGTGCCGGATGAGAAAATTGTCTAGGCGCTGGCCATCGTCCTCCGTCGAGGCTTCGACGATGCGCGCCCTCGATCCTTCGCCGCTGCTGTCTGGCTTGTTCATTTATTAATTGATACAACTACTTATGATTGATAAGATGGCGCGACGAATGGGAGGACCGCTGCTTCGAGACTGAGGCGCCACGGCGCCGCGAACGACTCCCCCGTTGACCGGCAGCTGCCGGTATTGGAACAGATTCGAGGGTGGGCCCGTCAAGCAGCCGGGCCCTTTTTGATAACCGCCGTCCGCCCCCACAAATCAGAATCAACGGGTGTCGCGGGACGGTCAATGATGATGCGCTCCCATGCTCCGCATGGTCACGTAGCGCCGCAGTACGACAGGCAGGATTTCCCCGCAGCCGCCGCTTGGTGCCAACGCAGCAGGCAGGCAGCGCGATCATCAAGGCGGAAACCGCCCCTGGCCCGACCGGCACCGCGTGATCCTGTGCAGACCATGGAGCGTCTGCAGGATCGATAAATGAAAAGAATGCTGATCAACGCAACTCAGCCGGAAGAGTTGCGCGTGGCCATGGTAGACGGCCAGAAACTCTATGACCTCGACATCGAGGTTCCCTCCCGCGAACAGAAGAAAGCGAACATCTACAAGGGCCGGATCACCCGGATCGAACCCTCGCTGGAAGCCGCTTTCGTCGATTACGGTTCCGAACGTCACGGCTTCCTGCCGCTGAAGGAAATTTCCCGAAGCTACTTCCGCGATGGTGCGCCCGAGAGCGGCCGCATCAACATCAAGGATGTGCTCAAGGAAGGCCAGGAAGTCATGGTGCAGGTCGAGAAGGAAGAGCGCGGCAACAAAGGCGCCGCGCTGACGACCTTCATCAGCCTTGCCGGGCGCTTCCTCGTGTTGATGCCGAACAACCCGCGTGCAGGCGGTGTATCGCGCCGCATCGAAGGCGAAGATCGCGACGACATCCGTGAAGCGCTTTCGCAACTCAACATTCCCAAAGGCATGGGTGCGATCGTGCGCACGGCGGGCGTCGGCCGCAGCGTCGAGGAACTGCAGTGGGATCTCGACTACCTGGTCACGATCTGGGAAGCGATCCGGAAGGCCGACGCGGAAATGAAGCCGCCGGTGCTCATCTACCAGGAATCCAACGTCATCATCCGCGCGCTGCGCGACTACCTGCGTTCCGACGTCGGCGAAATTCTGATTGATGACGACAAGATCTTCGAGCAGGCGAAAGGCTTCATGGAATCCGTGATGCCGCACAATCTCTCCAAGCTCAAGCCATACCAGGATCGCGTGCCGCTGTTCACGCGCTTCCAGATCGAATCGCAGATCGAATCCGCCTTCCGTCGCGAAGTACGCCTGCCCTCCGGCGGTGCGCTCGTGATCGATCACACCGAAGCGCTGGTCGCGATCGACGTCAACTCCTCGCGCGCGACGAAAGGCGGCGACATCGAGGAAACGGCACTCAACACCAATCTCGAAGCCGCCGAGGAAGTCGCACGCCAGCTCAGGCTGCGCGACATGGGCGGCCTGATCGTCATCGACTTCATCGACATGGCGAGCAACAGGAACCAGCGTGCCGTCGAGGATCGCCTGCGCGATTCGCTGAAGATGGACCGCGCGCGCGTGCAGATCGGACGCATCTCGCGTTTCGGCCTGATGGAAATGTCGCGCCAGCGCCTGCGCCCTTCCCTTGGCGAATCCAGCCAGCAGGTCTGCCCGCGCTGCCACGGCGAAGGCCGCATCCGCAGCATCGAATCGCTGTCGCTTTCCGTGCTTCGCCTGATCGAAGAAGAAGCGATGAAGGACAAGACTGCGCGCGTCGTCGCGCAGCTGCCGGTCGAAGCCGCGACGTTCCTTTTGAACGAGAAGCGCGACGCGATCCTTCGCATCGAACAGCGCTGCCGCGTCGATGTCATTCTTGTACCCAATCCGAACATCGAGACGCCGGACTACGAAATCCTCCGCCAGCGTGAGGACGAAATCGGTGCGAGCGGCACGCGCACGGCAAGCTACGCGCTTGCCGACGCCGAGGACACGAGCGGCGTGCCCGGCTATCTCGCGCACGAAGCGCAGAAGCTGCCCGAAGAACCTGTCGTCAAGACACTGGCGCCGTCCACTCCCGCGCCAGCGCCGACCGCAGCACCGAAGACAGTTGCACAGCAGCCGGGCCTGCTGGTGCGCCTGTGGCGATTCCTTTTCGGCGGCGCAAGCGAGACCGCACCCGCGGAAACTCGCCGCACCTCCCCGCCGCGTTCCACGCGCACGCGCGATACGCGTCAACGCGAGGAAAACAACCGCACGCGGCGTCCGCGGCGCGATGGACGGCGCGACAATAACGCGCGCGACGGCCAGCGCACGGACAACGACGCACGCGGCAAGCAGCGCGCCGAGCAGAAGGCGGAACAGCCGAAGCAGCGTCGCGACGAGCAGCCGCAGAAGGAAAAGGCAAAAGCTGCAGCGGAATCCGCACCCGCAAGACCGGAGCAGAAAGCGCAAGGCACGGAAGACGCAGCGCAGGAATCCGGCCGTACGCGCAGCCGCCGCGGTCGTCGCGGTGGCCGGCGCCGCCGGAAATCGGGCGATGAAACGGCGCAGACAGCATCC
>CAZRFE010000120.1:0-5181 GCA_964599565.1 uncultured Gammaproteobacteria bacterium | reverse complement strand
CTTTCGCGCTGGTGCTCACCATGAACCGCCTCACCATCCAGCTTTCGTTCATCGGTGCGGGGCTCGCGGCACTCTATCCCTTCACCAAGCGCTGGACGTACCTGCCGCAGCCCGTCCTCGGCGCCGCCTTCGGCTGGGCGATACCGATGGCTTTCGCGGCCGAGACCGGCGCCGTGCCGCCTGTCGCATGGCTCATATTCATCGCGAACGTCCTGTGGTCGACCATGTACGACACGCAATACGCGATGGTGGATCGTGACGACGATCTCAAGATCGGCGTGAAATCCACCGCGATCCTCTTCGGTGACCAGGACCGGCTCATCATCGGCCTGCTCCAGCTCACCATTCTTTTCAATCTCTTCCTTGTCGGCCGCCAGGCGAATCTCGCCACTCCTTATTATTACGGCCTCGTCTTCTGTGCGGTCACCTTCGCCTGGCAGCAGTGGCTCATCCGCAACAGATCGCGCGACGGCTGCTTCCGCGCCTTCCTCAACAACAACTGGTCCGGCGCGTTCGTCTTCGCCGGCCTCGCACTCAGCTACACATTATCGATGTAGGAGCGGCTTCAGCCGCGATCCTCTCCACCTGCGCATCGCGGTTAAAACCGCTCCTGCATTCGCGGACGAAACATGTTCGCGTCGGCGTGCTTCGTGGAGCGGCTTCTCCCCGGGTAGGGACAGGTGAGCCGCGATCTTCCACCCCGCCCAACTCTCGCTTCCGCGTATTCCCGCCCGTTCACGCAAACGTCTCAGGCCATCCCCGATTCCCGCCCAACGCCGATTCCTTAGCCTTTCCCGCCTTGCGTGGCGCTGTCGCCGCGCCTCGTTCAAAGGGAGACAAGGCCATGACGGGATTCACAAGGCACATCGCGATTGCGCTGTCATTCTGTCTGCTGCTCGCAGGTTGCGGCGGCGGGGGAGGCGGTGGCGGCGACACCAATCCGCCGGCAGCGGATACCACACCGGATACATTCACCTTCAACGCTGTCACTGGCGCTGCGCGTGACGCGCAGATCACCTCAAATGCCGTCACCATCGCCGGCATCGATGCCGCAGCGCCTGTTTCCATCACCGGCGGCGAATACGCCATCGACAACGGCAACTGGACGAGCGCAAACGGCACCCTCACGAACGGCAAGTCCATCAAGGTCCGCCTCAAATCCAGCAACCAGTTCAACACCGCAACCAGCGCAACGCTCACCATCGGCGGCGTCAGCGCAGCCTTCAAGGTGACCACGGAGTCCGAAGACAAGACGCCGGCGGCGTTCACCTTTGCACCGGTCACCGGCGCTGCGCTCAATACCGTTATCGAATCCGCCGCCGTCACCGTGTCCGGCATCAATACGCCGACACCGATTTCCATCACCGGCGGCACGTACGCCGTCAACGGCGGCGCGTGGACCAACGTTGCTACCGTCGTGAATGGTGCCACCGTGCGCGTGCGTCTCACCTCCAGCACAAACTTTGAAACCACGACCACCGCGATGCTCACCATCGGCGGCGTCAGTGCGCCGTTCAGTGTGACAACGATCGCGCCTGTCGCAGCCGACACCACGCCGGACGCGTTCACCTTCGCCGCTATCACCGGCGCAGCGCTGGATACCGCGGTCGAGTCTGCCGCTGTCGCCATCACCGGCATCAACGCGCCTGCCAGCGTCACGATCACCGGTGGCGAATACGCCATTAACGATGGTGAATGGACGAGCGGGCAAGGCAGCGTCAGTGCGGGCCAGTCAATCAAGCTCCGCGTTCAGTCCGCTGCCGCGTTCGAAACGGCTGCGACCGCAACCGTCATGGTCGGCGACGTTGCGGCAACGTTCAGTGTCACGACCGCAGCGGAAGATGCAACGCCGAACCCGTTTACCTTCGAAGCGAAGTCGGACGTGGAGCCGGATTCGCTCGTTACATCGGACCCCGTCACCATCACGGGGATCAACTCGAACTCCGTCGTCACCATCACGGACGGCGAGTACAGGATTGATGATGGCAACTGGGCAAGCGCGCAGGGTTTGATTGGCAACAACCAATCCATAACCGTGCGGCTGCAGTCCAGCACGGAATTCTCAACAACAACGACGGCGACTTTGAGTGTAGGCGGTGTGGAGGCGGATTTCAGCGTTACGACCCGTGACGATACCGAGCCGGAAGCCTTCACCTTTGCCGCAAAGACAGTTGACCGATTCAATGAATGGGTCGATTCAGATCCAATCACGATTTCCGGTATCACCAGTCCGGCGGAAATATCAATTTCCGAGGGTGGTGAATACCGGATCGGCGCTGGCGAATGGGCTTCGCAGCAAGGAACCGTTTCGAACGGTGCGGCCGTAAGCGTGCGCGTCATGTCCGGAAATGCGGATGAGACGACCACAACGACGTTGAGCATCGGCGGCGTAACCGCAGATTTTTCCGTGACCGCCATAGAAGACAATGAAGATCCCGCGATAGCAATCATCTTTCCGGTGCCTGATGCCGTTTATGATGATCGTAAGAACACATTCATTGTCCGTGGCACGGCCGACGACGACAACGAAATTGCTTCTGTAACCGTGAACGGCGTTGAAGCCACTTCGGCGGATGGCTTTGCGAACTGGACGGCAACAATTCCGCTTGAGATGGGTGCGAACATTATCGATGCCGTAGTGGAAGACGCGGTCGGCCACAGTACGTTCGACGGTGTGGAAGTGGAGCGCGTAGCACCGTTACCCGTCTACATTGACCATCTCACCTATGACTCCATAAGCCAGCGCATCTATTTCAATGATGATCGATTGACCACTTTTGGTGTGGGGGGCGTGATTCGCTGGTTTGATCCAGCGACGGGCCAAATCGGTGATCTTGCCAACCTCAATAGTCTGGCGATGGCATTTGATGCTGCAAACAACAGGCTCATCTACATTTCCGGACCATTAAGCGTGAGCATGCTGGATATCGCATCCGGCAACTCGAGGGTTATTACCTCAAACGGAATGCCGGGGCCTATGCTGGCGTTCTCCACGCAGGATTCGATCGCAGTACATCCAGATGGCAGTGTCGCTTACATCACTGACCGCAATCGAAAGGCGATCATCATAGTGAATCTGGCGACGGGCGAGCGCGGCATCCTCTCCGATGATGACGACGAAGGTACGGCGTTCGGCGGCGGTCCCGCGTTCCAGTCACCAAGGGGTATCGCTTTTCATCCGGATGGAGATCAACTGCTTGTAACGGATGCAGGTGGAGATGGATCGTTGTACAGCGTGTCACTGCATCCGGCAACGCGCGGAAATCGCACCATCGTTTCCGGTTCTGGTGTCGCAGGCACGTCAGGGCCAGCGCTCGGTACCATCTCTGGCATCACGATCCGCGGCAACTCTGTATATGGAGTGCGTAACGCGGTCGCCTCTGCGTCAATCGTCAAGGTCGACCTCGATTCGATGGATCGGACAACCGTGTCATTGCACACCGTGGTGGGTGGTATTCCGGTCGCGGGCACCGGCCTGCCATTCAAGGAACTGACGAGGTCGATAGTCCATGTACCCAACACTGACCGGCTGTTTGTTGCCGAGCTGACAGGTGGACGTTTTGTTTCCGTAGATCCGGAAGACGGGCATCGCATTCACCACTCGCTCGTGACGCGAGGAACGGGACCGCAGATCGGTTATGCATCGACGATGCAGGTTGATGAAGGCGTTATCTATCTTGCCGATTCGGCACGAAGAGCACTGCTGACGATCGATCCCATCACCGGAAATCGAAGCGTTATCTCCGACGCTGATCATGAAGGTTCAGAGATTGGGTTGGGAGACAGTCTCGACTCGGTTCTCGGCATGGCTTTTGTCACCAATGACATTTTACTCACGGCTGGCGTCGAACGGGTCGCCATGGTCTCGTTGACGAATGGCCAGCGAACCACACTCGCGAGTTCGGAAGGTGGAGAACCTCCGCTTGGCCAGCTCTTCGGCGGCGCCCTGGACGATGCAGGCGAACGCTTCGTTGTTGCCAGTAGTGCTAACGTGCTGTTCGGTGTGAATCTTGCGTCGGGAAATCATTCTGTGTTGTCCGGACTTGATCAGTGGAGTGGTACGAGTTCGACGGTTGGCAGCGGATTGTCGTTTGCAGGTGTCAGGTATGTTACGAAAGGACCGAGTCCAGGTCATGTGTACGTCACCGATTCAGCCAATAGATCATTGGTTGCGGTAAATCTTTCAAACGGTAATCGTGAAACATTCTCCGATGCATCACCGGTGGTTGGCTCGGGTCCGGATTTGAACGGAATGAGCCAGGTTGCGTGGGACCCCGCGCGTGCTCGCTTTGTTGCACATGGCGGGGGTCAGATCTACCTGATTGACGCAAACGGAAACCGGAGCGTTCTCGGAGGCAGGAACTTCATGCCGTGGAGCGAAAAGCCCGCCATCGCAGTAGGTAACGACGGTTTCTACTACCTGACGGAGAATATGACTCGACTCACGATGATTGACCCCGAAACTGGCGAACGCGTGATCGTCTCGTACTGATACAACCACTCGCTGAAAGAAAGGGGCCGCACTGTGGCCCCTTTGCTTTTGGCCATTTTCTTGCGCATGCTTCATGCGTCCAATCCGCCGGGGGGCGACCGTGAAACAAAAATTCCTGTTCGCATGTTTAGTGTTCCTGCTCGCCGCGTGCGAGGAGACCGGCGTACCGTCCACGTCGGATGTTGCAGCCGCTGAGAAGCTGAACGGCGTTGCGATGACGGATGCGGAGCGCGAGCTGATGCTGGAAGACATCCGCTGGCAGCGCGAGGCGTACGACGCGCTCCACGCCGTGGACCTGCCCAATGCATTGCGTCCCGCGCTTTCGTTTGATCCCGGCTTTGCGCCGTTGCCGCAAGCAAGCCCGCAATGGACGCCGGCGTCGGTGAACGCGCGCCCGCCGGACGATGAGCTTGTGTTTCTCTCCGTCGCGGAGCTTGGCGCGTTGCTGAGAAACGGCGGTATCACATCGGAAGAACTCACGCGCGTTTACCTGGAAAGAATCCGGGCGCGTGATGGCGAGCTGCACGCGATCATCACGCTCACCGAAGACCTCGCGCTGGAACAGGCGCGGCGCGCGGACGCGGAACTTGCCGCGGGCAAGGATCGCGGCCCGCTGCATGGCATTCCCTACGGACTGAAGGATCTCGCCGCCGTCCCGGGTTATCCCACGACCTGGGGCGCGACTCCTT
>CAZRFE010000119.1:0-5184 GCA_964599565.1 uncultured Gammaproteobacteria bacterium | reverse complement strand
CGGCTCGTTGATGATGCGCTTGACTTCAAGCCCCGCGATGCGGCCCGCGTCCTTGGTCGCCTGGCGCTGGGAATCATTGAAATACGCAGGCACGGTGATCACGGCCTCGGTGACTTCCTCGCCGAGGTAGTCTTCCGCGGTCTTCTTCATCTTCTGCAGCACGCGCGCGGAAATTTCCGGCGGCGCCATCTTCTTGCCGTTCACTTCGATCCAGGCATCGCCATTGTCTGCCTTGGCGATCCGGTACGGCACCATGTCGATGTCCTTCTGCACGACCTTGTCGTCGAACTTGCGGCCGATCAGCCGCTTGATCGCATAGAGCGTGTTGGTCGGATTGGTGACGGCCTGGCGCTTTGCAGAAGCGCCGACGAGCACCTCGCCTTCCTTGTTGAAGGCGACGATGGACGGCGTGGTGCGGTCGCCCTCGGAGTTCTCGATCACCTTCGCCTTGCCGCCTTCCATGATGGCGACACACGAGTTGGTGGTCCCGAGGTCGATGCCGATGATTCTGCCCATGATCAAGTCTCCGTTTTCAAGATTTCAGTAATCGGTGAATTCCGAATGTCCCATGAATGGGGACTTCCCCGTGGCTTTCAAGCCGCAGGGATGACCGCCTATTCGGGACTGCGCGCAACCAGCACGCGCGCGGCGCGCAGCACGCGCCCGTTCAGCAGGTAGCCTTTCTGCACGACGGTGAGCACCGTATCGGGCTCGGCATCCGCGGAGGGTTGCGTCGCCATCGCTTCGTGCTGCTCGGGATTGAAGCGCTCGCCCTTCGGATCGACCTCCGTGATGCCGAACTTCTCGAACACCTGCGCGAGCTGCTTCAGCGTCATCTCCGTACCCTCGACCAGCGCGCCTGCCTTGTCCGTGGCATCCGACGCCGCGTTCAGCCCCATCTCCAGGCTGTCCTTCACCGGCAGCAGATCGGCGACGAAGCGTTCCAGCGCGAAGCGGCGCGCCTGCTCGACATCGCGTTCGGCACGCTTGCGCGTGTTGTCGAGTTCCGCGACGGCGCGCAGGTACTGGTTCCAGTTGTCCTCGGCCTTCGCGTTCGCTTCGGCAAGTGCCGCTTCCAGTGCGTTGCCGGCGGTCTCGCCATCCTCGGCGGCCGCGCTGATTTCCGCAGCGGTTTCCGTGGCGGGCGTCTTGCCATCGGCGGATTCATCCGCCTTCTGTGCGCGCTGTGCCTCTTTGTCCGCGGCCGTCTTTTCCGACATCTCCATCTCCGTGTGCAGTGATCGCTGTAACAACACGCCGCGCGGTACCGGTATCAACCGGGTCCGCTGCGGCAAATCCATCAGGTTTTCCCCCGCGCCGCCTGGCAGCCGCGCGCTGATATTGTCATTTGGGGATTACTTGCGCGGGTTCAAGGCCGCGCTGAGCAGTTTTGCCGTCATGTCCACGATGGGAATGACGCGCTCGTAGGCCATGCGGGTCGGGCCGATCACGCCCAGTACACCGACGAGTTCCTCGTTCACGCGATACGGCGCGGTGACCACGGAGCATTCATCCAGCACCTGGTAGCCGGATTCCTCGCCGATGAATATCTGCACGCCATCGGCGGTCACGCACTGGTCCAGCAGGTGCAGGATGTCCCGCTTGCGATTGAACGCCTCGAAAAGCTGGCGCAGCTTGTCGACATTCGACAGCTCCGCGAATTCCATCAGGTTGGTTTCGCCAGCGAGCACATAGTCCTCGCCGGGTTCGGCGCGCGCGAACATCTGTTCGGCGACGTTGATCGCCGCGCTCATCATGTCGTTCATCGATTCGCGGGTCCTGCGCAGCTCGCTCAGCAGCGACTGGCGGACCTGGCCGACATCGCGTCCCGTGAAGTGCGTGTTGAGGTAGTTCGCGAACTGCTGCAGATCGCTTTGCGTGTACGCGCGGTCGAGCTCGAGGATGCGGTTCTGCACTTCCTGCTCGTTGATCACGAGGATTGCCAGCACGCGGTTGTCGGACAGCGGCAGGAACTCGACGTGCCGCCATGCGCCGAACTCGCGCTTCGGTATGGTCACGAGGCCCGCCATCTGGGTGACGCCGGACAAGAGGCTCGACGTGGTGATCATCAGGTGCTGCGAGTCGCCGCGCGCAAGTTCCATCTTCTGCAGCAGCTCATGCTGCAGGCGCTGCGTCTCGCGACTGTTGAGCGGCTTTACCGTCAGCAGCGCATCCACGAACAGGCGGTAGCCGCGCGCGGTTGGAATGCGTCCCGCCGAGGTATGCGGCGAGCGCACCATGCCGAGGTCTTCGAGGTCCGCCATGATGTTGCGGATCGTCGCCGGGCTGAGATCAAGCCCCGAATCCCGCGACAGCGTGCGCGAGCCAACCGGCTCGCCGTCGCGGATATAGCGCGACACCAGCGTACGCAGGAGCTGCTGCGCGCGTTCCGATATCTGGCCGTCGGGACTGACGATGTTTTCCTGGCGAGGTCTGGCCATTCGCAGGCGCGCTCCGGGAGAAATTTTCGTTAGCACTCATATACCTTGAGTGCCAGAGGGAATTATGCGGGCGAACCGCACAGTGTCAAGGACGAACGGCGTGCAGAACGCCCGATCCGCGATCCGGAAATGGCGTTTGCACAGCGTTTTGCAAGCATTGCCGGCAGGCCGTTCTGCTAACATCGCCGCCGATGACGAAGCAGTTCGAAAACATCGGTCTTGTCGTGAAGCAGCGCGATCCTCGCGCGGTGGAAACGCTGCGCGCGGCCGTCGCGCACCTGTTCCCCGCCGGACGAACGCTGCTCGCCGCCGCTGAAACCGCTGCATCGCTGAAGGAATTCAACGTCCTCGCCGGGGATCCCGCGGCCGCGGATCTCGTCATCGTCGTCGGCGGCGACGGCACGCTTTTGCATACGGCGCGATTGCTCGCACCGCACGGCGTACCACTGGTTGGCATCAACGCCGGCCGTCTCGGCTTTCTTGCCGACATCCGCCCCGAGGATCTGCGCACAAGCCTTGATGCGGTGCTTCGCGGTGATTTCATCGAAGAGCCGCGCGCGTTGCTCGGCGCCGAAGTGCCGGACGCGGACGCAGTGCGCTGGAGCGGTACGGCATTGAATGACGTCGTCATCCAGAAGTGCGACGCCGGCCGCATGATCGAATTCGAAACGCATGTGAACGGCAGCTACGTCTGCCGCCATCGCGCGGACGGCATCATCATCTCCACGCCGACCGGCTCGACGGCGTACGCGTTGTCGGCGGGCGGGCCCATCCTGCACCCCGGTCTCGATGCGCTCGCGATCGTGCCGATCTGCCCGCACACGCTCTCGGACCGCCCGATCGTGGTGAACGGCAACGCACGCATCGAGATCCGCATGCGCGAGACGGAAAGCGACGACGCACGCGTCGTGCTGGACGGCCAGGATCACGTCAACCTGCGCGCCGGGGATCGTGTGCAGATTGCCCGCCAGGATCCGCCGGCGCGCCTGCTGCATCCGGCAGGTCACGACTATTACCGCCTGCTGCGGCAGAAACTGCACTGGGGCCGCGATCACGAGTCCGGCCGCGAACGTTAAGAATATTTTCCGAGACCACAACGCATGCTCACGCACGCCAGCATTTCCGACTTCGCCATCATCGAATCGCTTGAACTGGATTTCGAACGCGGTCTCACCGTTCTCACCGGTGAAACCGGCGCGGGCAAGTCGATCCTCATCGACGCCATGGGGCTCGCACTCGGCGATCGCGCGGACGCGGGCAGCGTGCGGCATGGCGCCGAGCGCGCGGAAATCTCCATCGGCTTCGATCTGACCGACCAGCCGGCCGTGCGTGATTGGCTGAACGCGCAGGAACTCGACGACGAATCCGGCGAATGCCTCGTGCGCCGCGTCGTGACCGCGGAAGGTCGCAGCAAGGCGTGGATCAACGGACGCGCCGTGCCGATCCAGTCGCTGAAGGAACTTGGCGAAAGGCTTGTCGACATCCACGGCCAGCATGAGCACCAGTCGCTGATGCGGCGCGACGAGCAGCGCCGCCTGCTGGATGCGTTCGGCAATCACGATACATTGCTCGCCGACATCGCATCGGCGTTTCACACCTGGAAGAAAACACGCGATGCGCTCGATGAACTCAAGCGCGCGCAGCGCGACTCCGACGACCGGCGTGACATGCTGCGCTTCCAGGTCGGTGAACTCGACGCGCTCGCGCTCGACCCTGCCGAACTGCCGGACCTTGAAAACGAACAGCAGCGTCTTGCACACGCCGGCCGTCTCGCCGAAGGCACGCAGGCCGCACTCGATACCGCCTACGAGAACGACGAGGCGTCCGCGTACTCGCTGCTGAGCTACAGCGTGGAAGCCTTGCAGGAACTTGCGACACTCGATGCCACGCTGAAACCCGTCGCGGATACGCTGAACACCGCACTGATCAACCTGCAGGAAGGCGCGGAAGACCTGCGCCGCTATGTCGCGGATCTCGAGATGGATCCCGCGCGCCGTGACTTCGTCGAGTCACGGCTTGCAGCCATCGAACAGCTTGCACGCAAGCACCGCGTAAACGCCGGCGAACTGTCCGTGCTCGCCGAGAAACTGCGCGAGGAACTCGATGGCCTGGAAAATTCCGAAGAACGTCTTGCAAGGCTCGACGCGGAGCTGCAACGGCGTGAGGCGGATTACAGGAAGCTCGCCGCACAGCTTTCGAAGCAGCGCCAGTCGACGGCCACACGGCTCGGCAAGGAAGTCAGCGCCGTGATGCAGGAACTCGGCATGCCCGGCGGCCGGTTCGCGATCACATTGAATGCATCCCCCGATGCGCGCTTCACGCCGCACGGCACCGACCAGGTCGAGTTCCTGGTGTCCGCGAATCCCGGACAGCCACCCGCGTCGCTTGCGAAAATTGCATCCGGCGGTGAACTGTCGCGCATCTCGCTCGCCATCCAGGTCATCGCATCGGATGCGAGCGACATGCCGGTGATGGTCTTCGATGAAGTCGATGCGGGTGTGGGCGGCGGCATCGCGGAACTGATCGGCCGGCGCATGCGCGCGCTCGGTGCAGAGCGCCAGGTGCTGTGCGTCACGCACCTTCCGCAGGTCGCCTCGCAGGCGCACCATCACTACAAGGTGGAAAAGATCGCAGGCAAGGATCACACGCATACGACGATCGCGCGGCTCGATGACGCAGTGCGCGTCGAGGAACTTGCCCGCATGCTGGGCGGCGTGAAGATCACGGATACGACGCGCGAGCA
>CAZRFE010000118.1:0-5187 GCA_964599565.1 uncultured Gammaproteobacteria bacterium | reverse complement strand
GGATCTGCTGTTCATCCTGCTCGCCGCTCACGAGCAGAACGCATCGACATCAACCGTCCGTCTCGCAGGCTCCGCCGGCACGAATCCGTATGCGGCGATCGCGGCGGGCATCGCGACGCTGTGGGGCCCGGCGCACGGCGGCGCGAACGAAGCGGTGCTGAAGATGCTGGATGAAATCGGCAGCGTGAAGAACATCGACAAGTACATTGCAAAGGCGAAGGACAGGAACGATCCGTTCCGCCTGATGGGGTTCGGCCACCGCGTGTACAAGAACTACGATCCGCGCGCCACGATCATCCGCGACATGTGCTACAAGGTGCTGAAGCAGCTCGGCAAGGAAAGCGATCCGCAGCTCGAACTCGCGATGAAGCTCGAAGAGATCGCGCTCAAGGATCCGTACTTCGTCGAGAAGAAGCTTTACCCCAACGTCGACTTCTACTCCGGCATCATCTACCGCGCGCTCGGCATTCCGGTGAGCATGTTCACGGTGATGTTCGCGATCGCACGAACGGTCGGCTGGGTTGCGCACTGGCGCGAGATGATCGCGGATCCCGCGATGCGCATCGGCCGGCCGCGCCAGCTTTACACCGGTCCCGAGAAACGCGACTACACGCCTGTCGACAAACGCTGAAGGTCATTCGAGATGCAAAGGCCGCCGCAGTTCCTGCGGCGGCCTTTTTATTTTCATTGCCCGCGTTCGTGCTCGTCGAGCAGTTCGTCCAGATCGGCGAGGCTCGCGCGCTTCATCGGCTTGCCGTCGAGCGGCGAGGCCGGCGCCTGGCGCACGCCGGTGGCGGGAAAGACAGCCGCTTCGATGGCGATATCGCCGGCGAGAAACCGGTACACCGGAACGTCCTGCTGCGTTCCGCTCACAAGCCGGAAGCGGCGATCGGCGGTTTCGAAGGGGATGTCGCGGTCGATCAGATGCATGACGATGCGTTCAGGCGTGTCCGCGAACAGGTGCAGCTGCACGGCGGAATGCGTTGTCGCGTTGCCGTGCAGAACCGGCCCGACGAGTCGCGGCTGGAATTCGCCGAACAGGCGCATTGCCTGTCTTGCTGCAAGCCGCAGTTCACGCAATACCCGTGGCTGGCTGTCCGCCTGGAACAGGCGCTGGTACTCCGCGAGTGCGGCCTCGATTTCCTGGTTCGTCGGAAACCCGCCATCGCGTTCCGATACGCCGAAGCGCAGCGCGGCCTTGCGCTTCGCCTGCAGGTAATCGCGCACGCCGTCTTCCGCGATCAGTCGCGCCGCTTCATTGGCCAGCAGGCGGCGCATGTCGTCGCCGCGCCCGCCGCGATGTTTGCCCATGCTTGACCTCGTGCCCGGCGACCGCCGGACCCGCAATGACTAGAACAGATCCTGGTTCTCGTCCGCTTCGTCGTTGTCGTGCTCGCCGGGCCGGCTGTTGCCGGCCTGCTCTTCCGGAAGCGTTCCTTCGATGAATGTCTCGAACACGGCGTTGCCGTTGCCGGCGCCTGCGAGCAATCCTGTCACGGGATCGATTCTCACCGTGACAAGGCCGGGCGGACGCTCCGGGTAAACCTCCGGCGTTCCGTCGAGCGCCGCGCGCATGAAATCGATCCAGGCCGGCAACGCGGCGCGACCGCCGTACTCGCCGCTGCCGAGCGTCGAGAAATCATCGAAGCCAACCCACACTGTCGTGACGATTTCCGGATTGAACCCGGAGAACCACGCGTCGCGGTATTCATTGGTCGTGCCGGTCTTGCCGGCGATGTCGCCGCGACCGAGCACCAGCGCGCGCACGCCGGTACCGCGCCGGATGACTTCGCGCATCATGTCGGCGATCAGGTAGTTCACCTGCGCGGACTGCACGCGCTCCGCATGCCGCGGTTCGCGGCGCAGGATCAATCCTGCTGCCGCCGCATCGTCCAGCGGCAGGACCTGTGCATCCTCCGCGAGGGATTCCAGCGGCTGCGCTGCAACGTCCGCCGGTTCTTCGGCAATGTTCAGCTCGGGAAGCGGTACTTCCTCGCGTTCGCATTCCGCGCAGACAATCGCCGGGTCCGCGTGAAACACGGCCTGTCCGTCCGGTCCGATGATTTCTTCGACGTAGTAAGGCTCGATGCGATAGCCGCCATTGGCGATGACGGTGTAGGCCGTCGCCATTTCCAGCGGCGAGTACGCGCCACTGCCGAGCGCAAGCGAGAGGTTGCGCGGCAATCGCGAGCGGTCAAAGCCGAACGTGTCTGCCAGGTAATTGATGGCGGTTGCGATACCGACGGTCTGCAGCACGCGGATGGAAACCAGGTTTCGCGACCGCACCAGCGCTTCGCGCAGGCGCGTCGGTCCATAGAAGCGCCCGGAGTCGTTCTCCGGCCGCCACACGTCCTCAAGCTGCTCGTCGGCGAACACGACCGGCGCGTCGTTGACGATCGTGGCAGGCGTGAAGCCGTTCGCCAGCGCCGCGGAGTAGACAAACGGCTTGAACGATGAGCCCGGCTGGCGCCGCGCCTGTATCGCGCGGTTGTACTTGCTCAGGAAGAAATCGTAACCGCCGACGAGCGCGACAACCGCGCCGTCCTGCGGGTCCAGCGATACCAGCGAGCCTTGCACCTGTGGAACCTGCGCGAGGCGCCAGCCGTCATCGCCGGTGGCGCGCACGAAGATGACATCGCCGGCGGCGAGCACATCGCCGGGTTGTTTCGGCGACGGGCCGGTCGCGCGTCCGTCAAGCGCGGGCGCCGCCCATTCGAGCCCCGGCATGCCGAGTTCGACGACGCCATGCCCACGCACGAAAACGCGCGCCATCACGTCAGTGACTTCAAGCACGACGGCTGGCTGCAGCCTGCCCGGCGCGTGGATATTCCCCGTCACCGCATCGAAATTCTCGGCAAGTACCGTTTCGTCCAGGCTTTCCGGTTCCACCTGCCCGAGCGGGCCGCGATACCCGTAGCGCAGGTCATATTCCTGGAGCGCGTCCTGGACCGCACGGTTCGCTGCCGCCTGGAGCCGGCTGTCGATGGTTGCAACGACACGGTAACCCGCCGCGTAAGCCGCATCCTCACCGACGCGCGCAACGAGATCGGCGCGAACGAGTTCCGCGACGTAAGGCGCATCCACCTCGGAAACCGTGCCGTGGTATGACGCCGTCACCGGCGCGGCCATCGCCTCGTCGTATGCGGACTGGCCGATATAGCCAAGCTCCAGCATCCGCCCGAGCACATAGGCGCGCCGCTCCAGTGCACGTGCGGGATTGACGATGGGGTTATAGCGGGACGGCGCCTTCGGCATGGTGGCGATCATCGCCATCTGCGCGAGCGTGAGTTCGCCGACGGGTTTGCCGTAGTAGATTTCCGCCGCCGCGCCGACGCCATAGGCGCGGTTTCCGAAATAGATCTTGTTGAGATACAGCGCGAGAATCTCGTCCTTGCTCAGTTCCTGCTCGATCTTGATCGACAGGAATATCTCGCGGATCTTGCGCGTCCAGGTCTGATCGAACGTCAGGAAGAAGTTCTTCGCAACCTGCTGGGTGATGGTCGATGCGCCACCCACGATGCGGCCCGCGCGGATGTTGTTGAGTGCTGCGCGCGCGATGCCGAACACATCAATGCCAGGATGCTGGTAGAAGCGATCATCCTCGGCGGCAAGAACCGCGTGCTCAAGGTCATCCGGAATCTGCTCCAGCGTCAGCGGCACGCGCCGCTGCTCGCCGTACTCCGCGATCAGCCGCCCGTCACGCGTATAGATGCGCAACGGCACCTGCAGCTGCACGTCCTTCAGCACCTCCGCATCGGGCAGCGTCGGCGCGAAATACAGGTACGCGGCGATAACGGCCATGAGGCCGAGCAGCATCAGCGTGAATCCGCCTGCGGCTGCATATAAGAGGAGTCGCATTTTCCGGGACATGGCAGGGCTCAGCGTGGCAACTGGAAAGCGTACAAATCGGCGTTATGGCATCTCGCCGGGTACGCGAAAAGGCAAAGGCCCGCATTATACGACCCGGGTCGCAGTCCAGCGAGGGTCTTATTTGATTTAGCCATTTATTGATATATAGTTGAAACTGGTAGTTAAGGCTCTGGGCGATGTATTTCTCCCAACTAGCCGTTAGAAAAAGGAAAAATGCCGTGTTGCTCAAGCCGAAGGCCAAGCCAAAGCTGGGGGTGGACTTGAGTACCTCCTCGGTAAAGCTGATCGAAATCAGCCGATCCGGTGACACCTACAAGGTGGAGACGTACGCGGCCGAGCCGATGCCGCCGAACGCGATCGTCGACAAGGTGATCCAGGACGTCGAGGCGGTCGGCGACGCCATACGCAAGGCGGCCAAGCGCGCCGGCTCCCGCGTCAAGGACGCGGCCGTGGCCATTGGCGGCGCATCCGTCATTACCAAGATCATCCCGATGCCGGCCGCGCTGTCCGACCAGGAGCTCGGCGAGCAGATCGAGCTGCAGGCCGACCAGTACATTCCCTTCCCGCTCGAAGAAGTGAGCTTCGACTACGAGATCATGGGCCTGTCGCCGCACGACCCGGAGATGGTGGACGTGCTGCTGGCAGCCACCCGCCGGGAGAACGTCGACGCGCGCCAGGCGGTGCTCGAGATCGGCGGGCTGACGGCAAAGGTCGTGGATATCGAAGCCTACGCGCTGGAGAACGCCTGCCGGCTGCTGACTTACCAGATGCCGGACGAAGGCCTGGACAAGACCATCGGCGTGGTCGACTTCGGCGCGACGACGACGACCTTCAGCGTGCTGCGCGACCGCAAGATCATCTATACGCGCGACCAGGCTTTCGGCGGCAAGCAACTGACCGAAGAAATCATGCGTCACTACGGCCTTTCCTTCGAGGAAGCGGGCAAGGCGAAGCGTGAAGGCGGCCTGCCGTCCAACTACAAGCCGGAAATCCTTGATCCGTTCCTCGAGGACATGGCGCAGCAGGTGAACCGCTCCATCCAGTTCTTCCTCTCATCGCAGAGCGAGTTCACGGACCTCGACCAGATCATCATCTGCGGAGGTTGCAGCGCAATTCCCGGTGCTGCCGAACACATCGAGGAGCGGGTCGGCACGCCCACCGTCGTCGGCGATCCACTCGGACAGATGAAGCTGTCTTCAAAGGCCAAGGCGCAGCTGGTTGAAAGCGATACCGCCGCGCTGATCGTTGCCTGCGGCCTGGCCATGAGGAGCTTCGACTGACATGCCACGCATCAACCTACTCCCCTGGCGCGAGGAA
>CAZRFE010000117.1:0-5249 GCA_964599565.1 uncultured Gammaproteobacteria bacterium | reverse complement strand
GCGGTTTGAACAAACGGCCTTCGGTGCCTTCCAGCGCGAAGACCGGCATGAACGACACCGTAATAATAAGGAGTGAGAAGAAGATGCTGGGCCCGACTTCCTGCATCGCCTCGATCACGACTTGCGTGTGGGACTTCGATCGTTCTTCGGGCGTGGCCTCGTCGCTTTGCCAGCGTTCCAGGCGTTTATGAATGTTCTCGATGATCACGATTGCGGCATCCACCATCGCGCCAATGGCGACCGCGATACCACCCAGCGACATGATGTTCGCCGTGAGTCCCTGGTAGTACATCGGGATGAACGCGAGCAAGACCGCGACGGGCAGTGTGATGACGGCAACCAGCGTCGAGCGCACGTGCAACAGGAAAATCACAATCACGAGCGAGACGATGATCATCTCTTCTATAAGCGTACGCGTGAGCGTATCGATGGCGCCCTCGATCAGGATTGATCGGTCATAGACCGGCACGATTTCGACGCCGTCAGGGAGTCCTGGCTTGATCTCGTCGAGTCGCTGCTTGACGTTCTCGATCACCTCCAACGCGTTCCCGCCGTAACGCATGACGACAATGCCGCCGACTGTTACGCCTTCGCCGTCGAGCTCCGCCTGGCCGCGTTGCATCGCGGGCCCAAGCGCCACGTGGCCGACATCGGCGACCGTGACTGGAACGCCGCCCGGTGCGACCTTGAGCACGACTTTTTCCAGGTCCTCGGTGGAATTCACATAACCGCGGCCACGGATCATCTGTTCGAAACCCGCGACCTCAAGCACACGGCCACCGACATCGTTGTTCGAGTCGCGCACGGCTTCGATGACACGGTCCAGTGGAATGTCGTAACTCGCGAGCTTGTTGGGATCGAGGCTGATCTGGTACTCGCGTTCGTAACCACCGATTGAAGCGACCTCGGCGACGCCTTCGACGGACTCCAGTGCGTAGCGCAAATTGAAGTCCTGCAACGCCCGCAGTTCGGCGAGATTGTTGTTGCCGCTCGTATCGCGCAACGCATATTGATAGACCCACCCCACACCGGTCGCATCCGGGCCCAGCGTCGGCGTTACCCCTTCAGGCAACTCCGGGATTGCGCTGTTCAGGTACTCCAGCACGCGCGAGCGCGCCCAATACATGTCAACGTCGTCATCGAAAATGACATACACGAACGACAGGCCGAAGAAGCTCTGGCCACGCACGTAGTCGACGCCCGGCGCGGACAGCAGGGTCGTCGTCAACGGATAGGTGATCTGGTCTTCCACCAGGTCGGGACTGCGTCCCGGCCATTCGGTGAACACGATCACCTGCACGTCGGACAGATCGGGAATGGCGTCGAGCGGTGCTTTGGTGAGCGCGGTGTAGCCACCGAGCGCCAGCGCCGCGATGGTCACGAGCGTGAGGAACGGCCGGCGCGCGGAAAACGCGATCAACCGCTGCAGCCACCCTACCGCTTCACCCTCGGCCGGCGGACGCCCTTCATTGCCGTTTCCGCTCACCATTGCTTGATCCCCGCTTTCAGCTGGCTTTCAGAGGCGATCAGGAAATTACCGGATGTCACGACCTCATCACCAGGCTCAAGCCCCTCGACGATCTCTATCCAGCCGCCTGCACTCCGGCCCGTTTCCACGATCCGTGGGGCAAGGCGACCTTGACCGAGGTCTTCAAACACGACGCGCGTTTCGCCCGCGAAGATGACCGCGGACTTCGGTACCACCAGGCTTTCAGGCAATTGCACCTTGAGCTTCACGTCCGCGAACATGTCCGGCTTGAGGACGCCTTCGGGGTTCGGCAGCGACACGCGCACCGTGCCGGTACGACTTTCGCCCGCGAGATACGGGTAGATGTAATCGATCGTTCCTTTGAAGGTTTTGTTGGGCACGTACGGCAGTGAGACCTCGACCGGCATGCCGACCTCGATCAAGGGCAGGTCCGATTCGTACACTTGGGCTTCCACCCAAACCCTGGAAAGGTCCGCGATGCGCATCAACGTCTTGCCCGCCGGCTGCGAGGTCCCTTCAACCACATCCTTCATCACGATGGTGCCGCCTTGCGGCGCGCGAACAGGTACGTACTTCACGGCCTCGCCGGTGGATTCCAACCGCTGAATGAAATCATCGCTGACGTCCCAGAACTCGAGACGCTGCCGTGCGGCGGCGAGCAGATCCGATGCCATGTCGCGCTGGTAGGTCTGCAGATATTCCTGTTGTGCGGCATATAGATTGGGGCTGTACGCGGTGAACAACACGTCGCCGCGTTGGACATGCGCGCCAACGAAATCCGCGTACAATTCACCGATCCAAGCTTCGTACTTCAGGCTCACGTCTGTCAGCCGTCGTTCGTCGACGACAACCTGACCGACGGCACGGATGGTGCGCGTCAGGGGACGCACTTCCGCCACATCCGTCGTGACGCCGATCAACTGCCGGCGATGCGGGTCGATCGTGATCGTGCCCGGCGGAGCTTCTTCCGCGCCCTCGCCACCACCGCTGAAACCCATCGATGGCGCGAGGCCCGCACGCCCCGTTGCCATGTCGAAACTGACCGTCCGGGCTGGCAGTCCAGGCGCTTCCAGCGTGATCATCAGCGGCCATGCGCCCTCCATCGGTAAATCGAACGTGCCTTCGTAAATACCGGGTTTCGTTTCACGCAATTCCACCGGCGCACGCATGGCCGGCATTGATCCCATCGCGGGCATTTCGGCAACTGCATGAATTTTTGCATCGGACAGCGGCTCGCCATCGGCATTCGCCAATGTGATTGCCAAGCGGTTCTCACCGACGCGCGGCGTCTCCGGTTCAACCTCAGCGCCAATACGATACGGACCGGCATTCAGCATCCCGCTTTGCGTATCGCGATCGCTTGTCGTTGCCTCGCGTGTCACTCGCGTAGCACCCGATGAAAGTTCAAGACCGGGCCGACCGGTTGCAAGAGCAAAACTTACTGTCGCTTCACCCAGGTCTGCTTTCTCGATACGAATCGTCAGCGGCCACGCGCCATTCATCGGCAGATCAAACGTGCCTTCATAGACGCCGGGCGCGACTTCGCTCAGCTGTGCAGGCGCCCGCATCGCGGGCATCGATCCCATTGCAGGCATCTCCGCGACAGCGCGGATATCGGCACTTTCAATGGGCCCTCCTTCCGCCGTCTGTAACGCGATCCGCAACCGATTTTCGCCGACAACCGGGGTTTCCGGTTTGACGTCAACGCCAAGTCGGAACGGTCCCGCGCGATACGGCAACGTATCCGAGCCTTTCGCTGCGCCTGTCGCACCATTGTTTGATGCGAAGAACTGCGTGCCCAACCAGATGCCCAGGAGCAGGACAGCGACGCCGCCGACACTGATAATCAGTATTTTCTTAATCATGATTGATGACCTCGGTTTCGAATCCCGGCGGGGAAAGTGGGAATTCGAAGGGGAATGCAGTGCCGGTGAGCTGCCCGAGTTCAGCCAGGCGTTGAAACACGACGGCTTCGGTACGCACGAGGCGCAATTCGGTTTCCAGAAGATAGCGTTCCGCGGTAATGACGTTCAGGAAATCACCCTTGCCAGCACCATAATCGGAGCGCGCGACAGCAAGTGTGTTCCTGGCCAAAGGCAGGAGTTCGTCGCGATAAAGCTGCAGCGATGCACGCGCTTCTTCGACGGCCGCATACGCGGCCGTCAAATCGCCCGCGAGCGTGGCCTGCAGATCTTCCAGCGCATATCCCGCGCGTCGAACCTGCGCGCGGGCGCCGTCGATCTCGGCGTCACGCTTGCTTTGATTGAACGGAATGCTGATCGACACACCAATCACGGCGCGCTTTTCGACCGGATCCATGATGCCGTTGTAGCCGGCCATCAGCTGGAATTCCGGATACCGTTCTTTCTCTGCGACCGCGACACTTGCCCGCGCCGCTCGTTGCCGAAACTCAACCTGTTGGACCATCGGATGATGTTCCAGCGCGAAAGCTTCAAGCACGGCCAGCGCCGGAAGATCAATGTCGGACACTAGCGTTTCCGGCGGCGGCAACGGTGTGTCGGGTGAGCGGTTCAACAGTGCGTTGATGCGGGCTTGAATCGACGTGCGCTCGCGCTTGAGTTCAAGCGCCTGTTGTCGCAGCAGCGTACGTTCCACCTCCGCCTGCAATACATCCTGCTGAATGGCACGACCGGCGGCGTACCGGGCTTTCGCGACCTCACGCAGTTCGGTCAGCAGCGTTTGCGTACGTGCGTTCACATCCAGCGCACGATGGATGTAGTGCCAGTCCGCGTAGGCGGACTGCGCGACTGCAATCAGCTTCAGCTTCAGCGACTCAACGTCCTGTTCAACCGCTTCTGCGTTGGCTTGCGCAACATCTTCACGCGCATCCAAGGTGCCCCACCAGGGAAACGCCTGGCTGAACTGGATCTGCCCGCGGGAACCCAGGGAGGTATCAAAAGTGTTGGGTGCCGCCGTAAGACTCAGCATCGGGTCATCCAGCGACCCGGCCGGTTCGATCTTCGCTTCGGCTGCTTCCACCGCGGCGCGGACCGCATCGAGACCGGGATTTCGGGCAAGCGCTGCCTCGACCAGCGCATTCGCACTGAACGGCTCATTACTGGGGAACAACAGATCTTCATTGGCGTGAGCGGCACGAATGCTCGTCAGGGCAAACGCCACGGATGCCAGTAACACAACTTTTTTTGAAAACACGTCACGACCCTCTTGTGACAGAACGACGGGAAAACGTCGATCACACGCGCGCAAGGCGCGTGGTCACAAGAGTCGGATCAGATCCTGAGGCGGAGTGTATCGAGGTAGGTAAGTCGTGCGGATCCCAGCACTTGATCGGGATCGAGGTGATGCAGAGGCGGCCCGGCGCTCGAATGTGTTGGAACGACACCGACACGTGCTGCGACAGCGAACAGTGTCCCTGGAGGCTTGCCGTCGTCGAAATCGTGATCGTTGTCGTCACCATCGTTCGGCGGCGGGACAACATTCGCGTGAGTTCCGGCGGTATAAGGTTTCGCGCAGAGCGCTTCAGCCGAAGGGTCCCCCTCGCAGTCGGCCATGCGGCCGGCAGCCTCGGCATGGTGTCCAGTGCAGCACGACGGCTCCATCTGACCGTCGCCAGCAACCATCTCCGCGCACGCCCACGCCGCTTGCGTATGCAGCAGCAAAACTACAGCCAGAATGGCGCCGAGTTTTTTCAGGAAGCGGACGTGCACTTTAGTTGTCGCGTCTCGATAGGGAGATACGAAGCGTAAGCGTCGACACCAACGACGTCAAACTGGTGTGG
>CAZRFE010000116.1:0-5363 GCA_964599565.1 uncultured Gammaproteobacteria bacterium | reverse complement strand
AGTTCCTCGCCTTCCACCTTGACCTCGGTGCCGCTGTACTTGCCGAACAGCACCTTGTCGCCGACCTTGAGGTCCAGGGGACGCACATCGCCGCTCTCCAGGATCTTGCCCTTGCCCACGGCAATGACTTCACCCTTGATCGGCTTTTCGGTGGCGGAATCGGGGATCACGATGCCACCGGCCGACTTGGTCTCGGCTTCCAGGCGCTTGATGATCACGCGATCGTGAAGTGGACGAAGGTTCATACGTGCTTCTCCTCACGAAATAATGAGTTGTTGAACAAAGACTTGCGTTGAGTTTTCGTACGGGCAGGCGATTGCCGGTTGCCCGGACAGGTCCCCGTGCCCGTCGGTCCGGGAGCGTTTGTTAGCACTCTCCGGAATCGGCTGCTAATGATAGGTGCAGTCGCCGAAAATTCAAGAGGTGATTCGGGTAGGGAGAAACATCGAGCCTGGTGGTGGCAGGTTCAAGGCCGGGGAAGGCGTTTCATCGCGGCTGACCCCACGCCTGCAGGCCATCGCATCGCTTTGTTTGCCGCTGCTCACTGAACTCGCCGCTCCCCGTTCAGTCATAATCTCCCGCCCTTTTCAAAGGTATCCAATGGCCGTCTGGCTCATCCTTCTTTCTGCGTTCCTGCACGCGTTCTGGAATGCACGGCTCAAGCGCCAGCCGGAGATGGACACCTCCGGCTCCGTGATCTTCCTGGTGACCGGGATCACCGCAGTCGTGGCGGCGCTGCTTGCCTGGTTTGCCGGCCGCGTTCCGCCGTTTCCCGGCGGTGTCGGCATCGGCTGGACGCTGGCAGCGGGCGCGTGTGAGGCGGCGTATTTCACGCTGCTGGTGATCGCATTTCGTATTGCGCCGATGGGTACGGTCTACTCGGTGTCGCGCGGCTTCGCGATCATTGCCGCCTGGCCGCTGTCGGTGCTGTGGCTCGGGGAACCGGTTTCGGTGCTTGCGCTCGCGGGCACGGCCGTCGTGCTTGCGGGGCTGCTGTTCAGCACGCTGAACCTCGATGTCCGCCTGCGCGGCATCCTGTTCGCGCTGCTCTGCGGTGCATTCATCGCGGGCTATCACCTCTTCTACAAGCTCGCGATTGCCGCCGGAGCCGCGCCGACCGGCGTATTCGCGCTGTCGCTTTCCGTTGCGGTGCCGGTGAACATCGCGCTGCTCGCGCGCGACCGGCGGCTGAGACTGCTGCCACTGTGGCGGGAGCGGTTCATTTCGCTCACGTCGCTGGGAATAATCTGCGCTGCATCGTTTCTATTGATACTGCTGGCGCTGGAACACGCGGGCGCGGGTTACGTGTTGACGCTGCGCAACGCATCCATCGCGTTTGCGCTGCTGCTCGCCTGGCAGCTCGGCGAAAGGCTGAACGCGCGACAGTGGCTCGGCGGCGCGCTGATCGCCGGCGGCGCTGTGATGCTCGGTCTTGCGCACTGACATGGCGCGGTTCGCGTCACGCGGCCGGGGGGATTATCCTTGGGCGCTTTTGAAGTGGACGGACCAATGAGCGAACACAGCATTGTCCTCGTGACCTGCCCTGACCGCGCCGCGGCGTCGAGGATCGGTGCGGCGCTGGTGGAAGAAAACATCGCGGCCTGCGCGAACCTCGTGGACGGCGTGACGTCCATCTATCGCTGGAAGAACGAGATCCAGCAGGAACCCGAGACGCTGCTGATCGTCAAGACGCGCACCGCGCGCTTCGCGGATGTCGAGCGGCGCGTGCTGGAACTGCATCCCTATGAAGTTCCTGAAATCATCTGCGCGGAAATTTCCGCGGGCAACATTCCCTATCTCAACTGGATAGACGAGAGCACCCGATGAAGAACCTCAGAAACCTCTGGTGGCTGTTGCTGGCGCTGCCGCTGCTGGCACAGGCCGGCGCACCGAATCTCGCCGACGTGCTCGGCCAGGAAGAAGAGGAGTTCCTGCATCCGGACAAGGCATTCACGTTCCGCGCGTATGCCAATGACGGTGAAGGCACGATTACCGCGGAGTGGGTGATCGCGCAGGACTACTACCTTTACCGCGAACAGTTCCGCTTCGAGGCGGTGGATGCAGACGGTGTGACGCTCGGCGACGCGCGATTCCCCGCGGGCGAGATTCACACCGATGAGTTCTTCGGCGAGCAGGAAGTGTATTACCAGCAGGTCTCGATCGAGATTCCGGTTTCCGGAAATGCAGGCGAGACATTCACGCTGCGCGCACGCTACCAGGGCTGTGCGGATGCGGGGCTTTGCTATCCGCCGATCTTCAAGACGGCAGAGGTGGACGTTCCGGGCGGCGATGCCGCAACCGTTTCCTCCGATGCGAACACGAATCTCTCCGAGCAGGACCAGCTCGCGGAACTGATTCGCACCGGCAACATCGGCTGGGTGGTTCTTGCGTTCATCGGTTTCGGCCTGCTGCTGACGTTCACGCCGTGCGTCTTGCCGATGGTGCCGATACTCTCCTCGATCATCGTCGGCCAGGAAAACATCACGCCGAAGAAAGCCTTCGTGCTCTCGCTCGTGTACGTGCTCGCGATGGCGCTCACCTACACGATCGCGGGCGTACTCGCGGGACTCTTTGGCGCGAACCTGCAGGCGATGTTCCAGAATCCGTACGTGCTGATCGCGTTCTCAGCCGTATTCGTGCTGCTCGCGCTGTCCATGTTCGGCTTCTATGAACTGCAGATACCTGCATCCTGGCAGGCGAAGCTCGCGAACATTTCCAACAGCCAGAAAGGCGGCACGCTCACCGGCGTTGCGGTGATGGGGTTTCTCTCTGCGTTGATCGTCGGCCCGTGCGTTGCCGCGCCGCTCGCCGGCGCGCTGATCGTCATCGGCCAGTCGGGCGATCCCGTGCGCGGCGGTCTTGCGCTGTTCGCGTTGAGCATGGGAATGGGCATTCCGCTCATTCTCATCGGCACCGGTTTCGGCAAGGCCGTGCCGCGCGCCGGCGCGTGGATGAACGCCGTGAAAGGCGTGTTCGGCGTGCTGCTGCTCGCCGTTGCGCTGTATCTCCTTGAACGCATTCTTCCGGGCGACATCACGGTCGCGCTGTGGGCGCTGCTCGCGATCGTCTCTGCCGTGTACATGGGTGCGTTCGCGGCGGCGGCAAGCGGCTGGCAGAAGCTGTGGAAAGGACTTGGCCTTGCGGTTTTCACATGGGCCGTCGCGCTGCTGGTCGGGCTCGCCTCGGGACGCGCTGATCTGTTCACGCCGCTGAAGGGATTCACGGGCGGCAGCGCGGCAGTTGCAGAAGAGCATCTGCCGTTCAAGCGCATCAAGACCGTGGATGATCTTGAACGCGAAATCGAAAACGCCGCAGCGATGCACAAACCCGTGATGCTCGACTTCTATGCGGACTGGTGCATCTCGTGCAAGGAAATGGAGCGCTACACGTTCACCGATCCCGCGGTGCGCGCCGCGCTTTCCGACGCCGTGCTGCTGCAGGCAGATGTGACGGCGAACGACGACGCCGACCAGTCGCTGCTGAAACGCTTCGGGCTGTACGGCCCGCCGGGCATCATCTTCTTCAACCGTGGCGGCAGCGAGCTGCCGAACATGCGCGTGATCGGCTTCAAGTCCGCGGAGGAATTCTCCGCGCACGTGAACCGCGCGTTTCAGTAAGAGGCTGCGATGACGAATCGACACATATCCATGCTGGTGATTGCAGGCGCCGTCGCGATGGCGCTGGGCGCCGTGGCCGGCTACTACGCGAAACGCCATTTCGCGAAGGAACAGGCAGCGGCACGCCAGGAGAGCTCCGCCATCGTGCGTCCGGAATCGCTGCCGGATTTCGTGCTGCATGACATGGATGGCAATACCGTCACGAAGGACGAACTGCTCGCCGGCGACAAGGCGCTGTTCATCAACTTCTGGGCAACGTGGTGCAAGCCCTGCCGCGAGGAGATGCCGCTGCTTGCCGAGACGCAGGAGAAGTACGCCGACGATCTCCTCATGGTGGGCATCGCGATCGACAATCGCGAGGCGGTCGCGGCGTTCCTCGATCACCTCGGCGTCGTGAACTATCCCATCCTGCTCGGCGAACAGGAGCTGGATGCCATCGAGGTCGCGAACCGGATGGGCGTGGATCTCGTCGGCCTGCCTATCAGCCTCACCACGGACCGTACCGGGCGGGTCATCGAGATTCACACCGGCGAGGTGGATGAAGCGGAAGTGACCGCGCTGGTCGAGGCGGCGATTCGCTGAACCGCACGATCAATGACATCTCGCAGCCCCGCATTCGCGGGGCTTTTTTCTTTCCTGAAGCACGTGGCGGGTAGCACGGCCCTGAATTTCGCGGAACTTGCCGCTATCTCCGGAAATACAACGGATTTCACATCTTTGGCATGGACAAGCCCAAAATCGTCGTCCACAATTAGCGCCCTTGCTGCCTTTTCGTCAGTTAAACGACCGTTTGACGCAGATCACGGCTTTTCCGGCGAAAATGCGAACATCAAAGACGGGTTCGAGACGTGGGGCCGATCGCTTGGCGCGCATTCTTCTTATAAATGGACCGAACCTGAACCTGCTGGGCGAGCGCGAGCCGGACGTGTATGGCGCCGCAACGCTCGCCGAGATCGAATCAGGACTGGCGGCGCTCGCCGGCGAGCTTGGCCATGAACTGGTGAGCTTCCAGTCCAATGCCGAAGGCGAGCTGATTGATCGCGTGCAGGCGGCGCGCCGGGAAGGCGTCGCGTGGATATTGATCAACCCGGCGGGATACACGCACACCAGCGTGGCGCTGCGCGACGCACTCGCGGCGGTGGCCATCCCGTTCACGGAGGTCCACCTGACCAACGTGCACCGGCGTGAAGCATTCCGCCGTCAATCGTATTTCTCGGACCTGGCCGAGGCGGTGATCGCGGGCCTCGGGCCAGCCGGTTACGAGGCCGCGCTGCGCAACGCGCACGTGCGGCTTGCGCACTGAACACAAAGAACACGAAACCGACGAATCAGACACAAAGCTGGGGTCACGACGATGGATATTCGAAAGGTCAAGAAACTCATCGAGCTGCTGGAAGAATCCGGCATTGCGGAGATCGAGATCACCGAAGGCGAGGAATCGGTCCGCATCAGCCGGCATTCCACGGCGCCGATCGCGCAGATGTACCAAGCGCCGATGGCCCAGCCGATGCCGATGGCTACCGCCGCGCCGATGGCGGCCGCGGCTCCCGCGGCAAGCGACGAGAAGAAGAGCGACGTTCCGGCGGGCCACCAGGTGACCTCGCCGATGGTCGGCACTTTCTATCGCGCATCAAGCCCGGGCGCAAAGCCGTTTGCGGACGTCGGTTCCTCGGTGAAGGTCGGCGACACGCTGTGCATCATCGAGGCGATGAAGATGATGAACCAGATCGAGGCGGACAAGGCGGG
>CAZRFE010000115.1:0-5397 GCA_964599565.1 uncultured Gammaproteobacteria bacterium | reverse complement strand
CCCACCGCCAAGATCCAGATCGCCGAGCAGTTCGGCGAGGAAGTCGCGCAGCTCGTCGACGGCGTCTCCAAGCTCACGCAGATCAAGTTCCGTTCCAAGGCGGAAGCGCAGGCGGAGAACTTCCGCAAGATGCTGCTCGCGATGGTGCAGGACATCCGCGTGATTCTCGTGAAGCTCGCCGACCGCCTGCACAACATGCGCACGCTCGGCGTGATGCCGCCGGCGAAGCGCCGCCGCATCGCGCGCGAGACGCTCGACATCTACGTGCCGATCGCGAACCGTCTCGGCATGAACGACTTCCGCCTCGAGCTGGAAGACCTCGGTTTCCGCTCCATGTACCCGCATCGCTACCGCGTGCTCACGCGGCGCATGAAGAAGGCGCGCGGCAACCAGAAGGAAATCGTCAAGACGATCGCGCACGCGTTCGAAGGCGCGCTCGGCCAGGAGAACATCTACGCGGAAGTGCGCGGCCGCGAGAAGCACCTTTACAGCGTCTATCGCAAGATGAAGGAGAAATCGCTCTCCTTCGATGAAGTGCTGGACGTCTACGGCTTCCGCATCGTCGTCGACAAGGTCGACACCTGCTACCGCGCGCTCGGTGTCGTGCACAACGTCTACAAGCCGGTGCCGGGACGTTTCAAGGATTACATCGCCATCCCGAAGACGAACGGCTACCAGTCGCTGCACACCGTGCTTTTCGGCCCGAACGGCGTACCCATCGAAGTGCAGATCCGCACCACGGACATGGACCGCATCGCGGAAGCGGGCATCGCCGCGCACTGGCTGTACAAGACCGGTGTTTCCTCCAGCACCTCGCCGGAAGTGCGTGCGCGCGAATGGTTGCGCAGCGTGATGGAAATGCAGAAAGGCTCCGGCAATTCGCTGGAGTTCCTGGAGAACGTCAAGGTCGATCTCTTCCCCGACGAGGTCTACGTGTTCACGCCGCAGGGCGACATCCGCCGCCTGCCGCGCGGCGCGACATCCGTGGATTTCGCGTACGCCGTGCACACCGATGTCGGCAATACCTGTGTTGCCGCGAAGATCGACCGCCGCCTTGCGCCGCTGCGCACGCCGCTCGTCAACGGCCAGACGGTCGAAGTCATCACTGCGCCGAACGCGAAACCGAATCCCGCGTGGCTCAACTTCGTCATCACCGCGAAGGCGCGCGCGAACATTCGCCAGTACCTGAAGAATCTCAAGGAAGAAGAAGCCGTCGAACTCGGCAAGCGCCTGCTCGACCGCGCACTGGAAGCGCACAACCTGCGCGTGATGGCGCTGGGACAGGAACAGATCAACACCGTGCTGAAGGATTTCAAGCTCGATTCCTTCGAGCACCTGCTGGAATCCATCGGGCTTGGGCATCGGCCCGCGCCGCTGGTCGCGCGCCGTTTCGTCACCGATCCCGAGGAAGCCGATACCGCGCACCAGGGTCCGCTCGCCGTCAGCGGCACGGAAGGCATGGTCGTCACGCTTGCGCGCTGCTGCCATCCGATTCCCGGCGACGCGATCATCGGCTATCTCTCCACCGGCCGCGGCATCGTCATTCACCGCGACAACTGCCACAACCTCGCGGAGTACCGCGACCAGCCGGAAAAATGGATCGAGGTGCAGTGGGAGAAGAACATCGGCCGCGATTTCACCGTCGAGGTGCGCATCGAGGTCGCGAACCAGCGCGGCGTGCTCGCAACCGTTGCAGCGACGATCGCGGAACTCGGCTCGAACATCGAGCAGGTCAGCGTGCAGGAGCGCGACGGCTCGACCTCGGTGATGAACTTCCTGTTCGCGGTGCATGACAGGAAGCATCTTGCGAACATCATCAAGCACATAAAGAAGATGCCGCAGGTGCTGCGCATCGCGCGTACGCGAGCCTGAAGCTGCACATTGCTTCGACCGGATACCCTGGAAAAACGGAGAACGAAGAATGAAAAAGGAAATCATCTCCACCGACAACGCGCCGAAAGCCATCGGCACGTACTCGCAGGCCGTGAAGGTCGGCGACACGGTCTACCTTTCCGGGCAGATCCCGCTTGATCCCTCGACCATGAACGTCGTCGACGGTCCGTTCGAGAATCACGTGCGCCGCGTGTTCGACAACCTGCTCGCCGTTGCGAAGGCCGCCGGCGGCGATTTCACGCACATCGTGAAGCTCAACATCTATCTCACCGATCTCGCCAACTTCGCCAGGGTGAATGAAGTCATGGCGGAGTATTTTGCCGAGCCCTATCCCGCGCGTGCCGCCGTCGGCGTGAAGGAACTGCCGAAAGGTGTCGCGGTGGAAATGGACGCCGTTCTCGTCCTGTAGTGCGCGACGTGCGCGCGGAGCAGTTTCCCGTCACGAAATTCACAGGCGTCGGCGGCCAGGTGGCCGCGCGGCTGGAGAAGCTTGGCCTTCGCACTGCGCAGGACCTGCTGTTTCACCTGCCGATGCGCTACGAGGACCGCTCGCGCGTCGTGCCCATCGGGTCGCTCGCCCCGGGGCTGACCACGAGCGTGGAAGGCGAGGTCGATCTCGCGGAAGTCGTCTTTCGCGGACGTCGTGCGCTGCTGGTGAGAATCTCCGACGGCACCGGCTCGCTCACGCTGCGGTTCTTTCATTTCTCGAAGCAACAGCAGGAATCGTTCCAGCGCGGCGTGAAGCTGCGCTGCTTCGGCGAGGCGCGGCGCGGCAAGTCGTCACTGGAAATGGTGCATCCGGAATACCGGGTGCTGCGCGATGGCGACACTGCGCCGCAGGCGGAAAATCTCACACCGGTGTATTCCACGACGGAAGGCGTGCAGCAGGGACGGCTGCGCGCCCTCACCACGCAGGCGCTGAACCAGCTGAACGCGGGAAAGCTGCAGGTGACGGAGCTGCTTCCGCCCGAAGCGATACCCGATGCGAAGTTTCCCTCGCTCGCAGACGCACTGCGTTACGTGCACCGACCGCCGCTGGATGCCGATCTCGCGCAACTCGCGGACGGACGGCACCCCGCGCAGCGCCGCCTCGTGCTGGAAGAACTCCTTGCGCACCATCTCAGCCTGCAGCAGCTTCGAAACGAAACGCGCACGCTCGGCGCACCCGAAATGCACGGCGACGGCAAGCGCGTGCAGGCGTTTCTTGATCAGCTTTCGTTCTCGCTGACCGGTGCGCAGCAGCGCGTGCTGCAGGAAACGTTCGATGATCTTCAGAAGCCGCATCCGATGATGCGGCTCGTGCAGGGCGACGTCGGTTCCGGGAAGACGGTCGTCGCGGCACTCGCCGCATTGCGCGCGGTCGAGTCCGGTTACCAGGCGGCCGTCATGGCGCCGACGGAACTGCTCGCCGAGCAGCACTTCCGCAATTTCCTGGAATGGCTGGAACCGATCGATGTGCGCGTCGCATGGCTTGCGGGAAAGCTCACCGCGAAGCAGAGGCGCGAGCAGCTCGAGGAAATCGCGTCCGGCGCGGCGAAGGTTGTCGTCGGCACACACGCGCTGTTCCAGGAATCCGTGAACTTCCACAGGCTCGGCCTTGTCGTCATCGACGAGCAGCATCGCTTCGGCGTGCATCAGCGCCTTGCGTTGCGCGACAAGGGCGCGCTCGACGGACGCGCGCCGCACCAGCTCATCATGACCGCCACGCCGATTCCGCGCACACTCGCGATGACGGCATACGCGGATCTCGACACCTCGGTCATCGACGAACTGCCGCCGGGCAGAACGCCGGTGCAGACTGTGGTGATTCCCGATTCGCGCCGCGCGGACGTGGTTGCGCGCGTGAACAGCGCGATCGATGAGGGCCGGCAGGTGTACTGGGTCTGCCCGCTGATCGAGGAATCCGAGGTCATGCAGTACGAGGCCGCGGAAAATACATGCGCAGCACTCAGGGAAGCGTTGCCGGACCGTCGCGTCGGTCTCGTGCACGGGCGCATGAAGTCCACGGAGAAAGAGCACGTGATGCAGGCGTTCAAGCGCGGCGGCGTTGATCTGCTGGTTGCAACGACGGTGATCGAAGTCGGTGTGAACGTGCCGAACGCGAGCCTCATGGTGATCGAGAACGCCGAGCGCATGGGTCTTGCGCAGCTTCACCAGTTGCGCGGCCGCGTCGGGCGCGGCAGCATCGCGTCGAGCTGCGTGCTGATGTACCGGTCGCCGCTGTCGCAGCTCGCGAAGCGGCGGCTCGCCGTGATGCGCGAGACGAACGACGGTTTCGTGATCGCGCAGGAAGACCTCAGGCTGCGCGGCCCGGGCGAAGTGCTCGGCACGAAGCAGACAGGACTCGCGCAACTGCACATCGCGGATCTTGTGCGCGACCAGGACCTGCTGCCGCACGTGCAGAAGATCGCAGCGCGCGTGATGCAGGACTTTCCGCAGAATGTGCGGCCGCTGATCGAGCGCTGGCTCGGCGATTCCGCGCGTTACGCAAACGCCTGATGTGGCTGCAGGAGCGGCGTTATAGGAGCGGCTTCAGCCGCGATTCCCCGCGTGATGGAGAAAAAGTGACCACAACCTGGAAACCGCTCGACTCCTGCGAGGGCCTGCCCGGCCGCGTCGAGGACTGGCTGGCCGAACCCGGTTCGCTCACCGCGCGCGTGCGCGCGCGCTGCAATGGAAACTTCCGGCTGAACGTGCTCGACGAGCGGCGCGAACGGAACGTCAAGGTCTTCGAGGACGTCGACGCGTCGGAAACATTCTGCCGCGAGATCACGCTTGGCTGCGGCGACACGCCGCTCGTCTTTGCGCGCACGCGCATACCGTCGTCCACGCTGGATGCGCATCCCTGGCTGGGTGAACTCGGCGGCACGCCGCTTGGCGCCCGGCTGTTTGATGAACCCGGCTACATGCGCGGCCGTTTCTGGATTGCGCGCCTTGCAGCCGGCGACGCGCTGTATGATGCCATCGCGCGCAACGTGATATCGCTCGATGCCGTACTCTGGGCACGGCGCGCGCGCGTGGAACTTGATGGCGATCCTTTCGAGATATGCGAATGTTTTCTGCCTGGCCTGATCTGAAAACCCACTTCAAGCGCTGGCGCCGCCGCGTTCGCGACAGTGCGTTCGCGAAACGCGGCCTGCCGCGGATGCTTGATCGCGCAGAACAGTACGCATACCTCATGCGCATTCACCGGCCCATCGGTGCGTTCCTGCTGCTCTGGCCGACATGGTGGGCGTTGTGGGTTGCAGGCAACGGCCATCCGGATGCGAAGGTCTTCGTGGTGTTCACGGCGGGCGTGTTCCTGATGCGCGCGGCCGGTTGCGTGATCAACGACTTCGCGGACCGCAAGATCGATGCGCACGTGAAGCGCACCGAGGACCGGCCGCTTGCCACCGGCAAGGTGAGCGCGCGCGAGGCGCTGATACTCTTCTTCATATTGCTCGCGCTCGCTTTCGCGCTGGTGCTCACCATGAACCGCCTCACCATCCAGCTTTCGTTCATCGG
>CAZRFE010000114.1:1841-5420 GCA_964599565.1 uncultured Gammaproteobacteria bacterium | reverse complement strand
GCACGTAGCCTTCCACGGTCGGCCATTCGCGCCAGATGATTTCCTTCGGATCGGAGACGTCGATGCCGTCGGCTTCCGCCTCGGCCTCGGTGATCGGGAAGGCGAGCGGCCATTCGGCGTCCGCCTTCACCGCTTCGATGAATTCCTGCGTGACCAGCAGCGAGAGGTTGAACTGGCGCAGCCGGCCGTCCTCTCTTTTTGCACGGATGAAATCGAGCGCATCGGGATGGCCGATGTCGAACGTGCCCATCTGCGCGCCGCGGCGGCCGCCGGCGGAGGAGACGGTGAAGCACATCTTGTCGTAGATATCCATGAACGACAGCGGACCGGACGTGTACGCACCGGCGCCGGAGACGTACGCGCCCTTGGGACGCAGCGTGGAGAATTCATAGCCGATGCCGCAGCCGGCCTTCAGCGTGAGACCTGCCTCGTGCACCTTGCCGAGGATGTCGTTCATCGAGTCGGTGATGGTGCCGGAGACGGTGCAGTTGATCGTGGACGTCGCGGGCTTGTGCTCCTGCGCGCCGGCGTTCGAGGTGATGCGCCCGGCGGGGATGGCGCCGTTCCTGAGCGCCCAGAGGAACTTCTCGTACCACGTCTCGCGCAGCTCGGGCGCCTCGACGTCTGCGAGCGCGCGCGCGACACGCTTCCAGGTGTCGTCGACTTCATGATCAAGGATCGTTCCGTCCTTGGCCTTCAGGCGGTATTTCTTGTCCCAGATGTCTTCGGATGCGGGCTGCACGGGTATCTCACGAACCGACTGCACGGCGGCTTTCAATACGGAACTCATACCGAGGTTGTCCTCCATGTTCTTGTTTTGCGCTGCTCTTCAATGCCCGGACCTGGACGCTGCCCGAATCCGCACGGGCGAGCCGTTGGCGGATGAGGCGCGGCGCAAGGGCCGTGCTGCTTCAAGAAACAAATAAGTATCGCGACCCGCCCGAGCGCTTCCTTTGCGAGCCTTGCTGCCAATCCCTGGCGAAAACCCTTGGAAAAACTGTGGATAAGCTGTGTTCCCCCGAACACAACATCTTGTGTCGCTGAGATGTAAGGCTAGTTTCGTGCCGGGGTACTGTCAAGGAGAAATCAACGAATTTTCGGCTTTATATTATTTTTATTTTTCAATGAGTTGCATGAACGTCCTGAGTGCCTGGCTGATTATTGGTCAAGTCGCCCGTCCAGCGGGGCGGCACAAGATATAGTGCCGCATCACACCAGGCAAGCGGCGCCGCCGCGCCCGCGAATTAGGGGCGCACCGCATGTTGGGTCAGGGTTTCAGCCGGTTTGCACAGGCCCGAAATCGCGCCGGCAGCCCGCGTGCCGGCCGCGCGGAACCCAGCCTTTCCCCGAGGGAACACTCCTCTTGAATCGATTCCTCCTGCCCCCATGTTTGCGCCAACACCGAAACCGCCTCCGGGCGAACAACACGAGGAAACCAACGAGGTGAGGACCATGGCACTGATGCGTTACCAGCCTGTATCCGCCCGCTTCGGCGGGCTGAACCAGCTCCACAACGAGATCAACCGGCTGTTCGACAGCCTGGGCACGTATGACGACGAGGGCAGCACGCCCGCAACGGACTGGATGCCGGCCGTCGATGTGACGGAAGAGGAAAACCGTTACGTGCTGCACGCGGACGTTCCGGGCGTGGACCCGAACGACATCGAGATCACGCTGGAGAACGGCGTGCTGACGTTGCGCGGACACCGCGCGGCGAAGTCGTCGGAGAACCGGCAGGGTTACCGCCGCGTGGAGCGCATGTACGGCGCGTTCTTCCGCCGCTTCACGCTGCCGGACACGGCGGATGCGGAGAAGATTTCCGCGCACTCGAAGAACGGCGTGCTGGAACTCGTGATCCCGAAGCAGGAGAAGACGCAGCCGCGACGGATCACCGTCAAGAGCTGATCGATGTTCGACCCCGAGCCGGCGGCGGAACACCCTCCTCCCACCGCGCCGCCGGTCCGGGCACATCCCGCACACGGGATGAATGTGAAAAAGCGATGAAAAACCTGTGGCAATGCGGGATACGCCGGAACGCAGGCGCATCCCGTATGTCATTTTATTCACCCCGCGCCGTTGCCCGGCGCCCGCTGTCCGCGCCGGCACCCGGCGCCACCCTGGAATCCGCAACAGAGAGAATGCAATGACAAGTCGAGCCACGCTTTCCTTCACGGTTCCGGTACTCGCGCTGCTCACGCTGCTGGCAGCAGGCCCGGCAGACGCCGCCGGCCTGCCGGTGGTTGACGGCATGCCCACGCTCGCGCCGATCATCCAGCGCGCGGAGCCTGCGGTGGTGAACATCTCCACGCGCGGTCACGTCGAGATGCAGCAGAACCCGCTGTTCAACGATCCGTTCTTCCGGCGTTTCTTCGAGGCGCCGCAGCAGCCGCAGCGGCGCGAGACGACGAGCCTCGGCTCGGGCGTCATCATCGATGCGGAGGAAGGCCTGATCGTCACGAACAACCACGTCGTCGAGGACGCGGATTCCGTCACCGTCACGCTCTACAACAACCGCGAGTTCACCGCCGAGGTGGTCGGCACCGATGCGCGCACCGATCTTGCGCTGCTGCGGATCGATCCCGACGGGCTGGTGGAACTCGCGCTCGCGGATTCGGATGACGTGCGCGTCGGTGATTTCGTGATCGCGATCGGCAATCCCTTCGGTCTTGCGCACACCGTCACCTCCGGCATCGTCTCGGCACTCGACCGCGGCGGGCTGAACGACGAGAACTACGAGGACTTCATCCAGACCGATGCGTCGATCAACCCCGGCAATTCCGGCGGCGCGCTGATCGACCTGCACGGCAGGCTCGTCGGCGTGAACACCGCGATTCTCTCGCGCGGCGGCGGCAACATCGGCATCGGTTTCGCGATTCCCGCGAACATGATCCAGGCGGTTGTCGATCAGCTGCTTGAATACGGCGAAGTGAAGCGCGGCGTGCTCGGCGTGCACGTGCAGAACGTCACCGAGGATCTCGCGCGCGCCTTCAAGCTCGAGGAAGACGAGGGCGCGCTCGTCGCGAGCGTGGTGCCGGATTCTTCCGCGGACAAGGCCGGCATCAAGCCGGGCGACGTGATCGTGGCGGTGAACAACAAGAAGATCAAGGAGTACAGCGATCTGCGCAATGTCATCGGCCTATTACGCGTCGGCCAGGAAGTGACCGTCGAACTCGTGCGCGACGGCAAGCGCCAGGTCGTGAAGGCCGAGATCGCGGACCCCGATGACAAGGTGTTCAAGGCGCAGGCGATGCATCCCGCACTCGCCGGCGCGCAGTTCTCCGAGCTCGACGAACGCTCGCCGCTGTTCGGCGTCGTCGAGGGCGTGCTCGTTGCGGATGTCGAACGCGGCAGTCCGGCGGCGCGCGCCGGCGGCATCGGCTTGCGGCCGGGCGATGTGGTCACCTCGGTGAACCGCCAGCCCGTCACCTCGCTCGAGGAATTCCGCAAGCTTGCATCCGAGACGGAAGGATTGCTGCTGCTGAACCTGCGCAGGGGCAACAGCGCGCTGTTCATTGCGGTGAGGTAGACCGCGTTGCAGGCAGGAAAGAAAAAGCCGGGCATTGCCCGGCTTTTTCGCAT
>CAZRFE010000114.1:0-1741 GCA_964599565.1 uncultured Gammaproteobacteria bacterium | reverse complement strand
GCCGACGATCACCATCAGCACCGCAAATCCTTTCCGCAGCAGTTTCTGGTTCACGCGATGCGCGAGCCTGGCCCCGATCTGCGCGGTGAAGAACGCGGTGACGGCGATGCCGAGCACGGCGTGCCAGTGCACGTAGCCGATGACGCCGGGCAGCGGCACGGGTTCCGCGAACAGCATGTAGCCCACCGCGCCGACAGCGGCGACAACGACCGTGCAGACGGAGGATGTCGCGATGACCTGCGCGGCACGAAAGCCGCGCGTGAACAGCCACGGCACGACCATCACGCCGCCGCCGACACCGGCAAGCACGGCAACGATGCCCATCGGCACGCCGATGACCGTCGAATGCCAGTGGCGTCCGCCGGAGAACTCGCGCGGCGAGCGGAAGAACATCAGCATCGCCATGGCAAGCATGAACACACCGAAGAACCGCGCGAGCGCCACCGTCGGCAGCTGGTCGGCGAGCGCTGCACCGATGACGCTGCCGATGGCAAGCCCGGGCGCCAGCCGCTGCGCTTCCTCCCAGCGCACGCCGTCAAGCCGCATGTGCGCAAATACCGCAGACCCGGAATTGATCACGATGAACGCCAGCGAACTGCCGAGCGCGAGATGCATGGCGTACGGCGCGGTGAGCGGATCCGCGCTGAAATGAAAGTAAAGCAGCGGCACCACGATCAGCCCGCCGCCGATGCCGAGCAGTCCGGCGAGAAAACCCGCCGCGAGACCGGCGAGTGCAAACAGAAGAAGAGTCGAGACCACGCGTTCTACCCGAATCACCCGGCTGCGGGGTGCGCTACTTAAAGGATGTGACCGATGGCATCCGGTTGTTCACCGCGCGGACCATGTGCGGACATTGCACCATCGAGAGGGGAAAGACCAATGCGACACATCATTTTATCTTCCGTCCTGCTGAGCCTGCCGCTCGCGGTGGTTGCACAGGATGAACAGCAGACGACGCAATCGCAAGACCAGCAGGCCCAGGATCAGCAGGTACAGGATCAGCAGCCGCAGACGCAGCCCGTGTCGGCCACGCAGCAGTCCAGCCGCGAGCAGGAGCAAAGCCGCACGGTGGCCGCCGGCGAGTCCGATGCGAAGCCCGAAGCGGAGCGCGCGCAGTTCACGAGCAACGTCGAGAATCGCGAACCGGTGGATGAAGTCTCCGAATTCCAGGCCGGCGACGAAACGCTTTATTTCTTCACCGAGATAAAGAACGGCGCAGGCCAGACCATCACGCACCGCTGGACGCGCGACGGCGAAGTCGTTGCCGAAGTGCCGCTCGAAGTGGGCAGCGACAGCTGGCGCACCTGGTCGAGCAAGGAACTCATGCCGGACTGGGAAGGCGACTGGACGGTGGAAGTGGTGGACGCCTCGGGCAACACCATCGCCGAGGAATCGATCACCATCGACGCGGCATCCGCCGAAGCGCAGAACGTCGGCTACTCGCCGGACGAACAGGACCAGGAATCGCAGGAAGCAAGCACAGGCGCCGCGCAAGGTGACGACCAGGGCGCGCAGACCATGCAGACCGGTGCGTCCTCGCAGGGCGGCATGCAGTCGACGACCGCGGAACAGATCGATTACGCGCCGGAAGAAAACATGCAATCGACCAGCGCCGAGCAGATCGACTACACGGCCGAGGATCAGTCATCGGAAGATGCATCCGAGGACTCCATGCAGCAGGGACGGCGCTGAACATTTCACCCGCCAGGAAAACGGCCCCGTCTCCGGGGCCGTTTTTTTT
>CAZRFE010000113.1:0-5543 GCA_964599565.1 uncultured Gammaproteobacteria bacterium | reverse complement strand
TTCCGCATTGATCCATTGCGCGGTTTCGAGCAGCTTCCTGAGATCGATGCCTGTCTCGATCTCCATGCCGTGCAGCATGTACACGACGTCTTCGGTCGCGACGTTGCCAGCGGCGCCGTCCGCATACGGGCAGCCGCCGAGCCCGGAGACGGAGGAATCCACGGTCGAGATGCCCATGTCGATGCAGGCGAGAATGTTCGCAAGCGCCTGGTTGCGCGTGTCGTGGAAGTGAATCGCAAGGCGCTCCATCGGCACGCGGCGGGCACACGCATAGACCATCTGGCGCGCGCGGCGCGGCGTGCCGACACCGATGGTGTCGCCGAGCGAAATCTCGTAGCAGCCCATCGCGTAGAGATCCGCGGCGACGGCTGCGACCTGTTCCGGTCCGATATCGCCTTCATACGGACAGCCGATCACGCAGGAGACATAACCGCGCACCTTGATGCCGTGCGCGCGCGCCATTTCCATGACGGGCGCGAAACGTTCCAGCGATTCCTTGATGGAGGCGTTGATATTGCGCTGGTTGAAGGTCTCGGACGCCGCCGTGAAGATCGAGACTTCCTTCGCACCGACCTCGATCGCGCGCTGCATGCCTTTCTCGTTGGGCACGAGTACGGGGTAATGCACGCCGGGCTTCTTGCGGATGCCGTTGAAGACCTCCGTCGCATCCGCGAGCTGGGGAATCCATTTCGGCGAGACGAAACTCGTGACCTCGATCGTTTCGAGGCCCGTGTCCGTCAGGCGATCGATGAATTCGATCTTGGTTGCCGCGGAAACCTGCGATGACTCGTTCTGCAGGCCGTCGCGCGGGCCGACTTCAACGAGCTTCACCTTGTCGGGATACATCAGCATGTGCGTACCTTATCTGTCCGCGTTGATGTCGACGAGCGCTGCGTCCGCTTCGACCTGGTCGCCTTCGGCGTAGCGTACGTTCTCGATGACGCCTGCCACACCTGCCTTCACCGTGACTTCCATCTTCATGCCTTCCATTACGACGAGCGGCTGACCAGGTTCGACGCGATCGCCGGCCTTCACATGTACGGCAACAATGCGCCCGGGCATCGGGGCGCCGGGATGCGCTTCACTGGCAGCACCGGTGGACTTCGCCGCGAACGGATGCACGCGCGCCAGTTGCCAGGTGTTTCCGCCGGATGACACCTGGATGGCGTCGTCAAGACGCAGCACGGTGTAGTTCGCGGAGCGGGCTTCGGATGCAACACGCAGCGTGAACGCATCGATCTGCTCGGCAGTGGCGGTACGTGATGCATCCTGCTCGCGGATGACAAAATGTCCGGCCTCGCGGCGCACGATGCGCGTGGTTTCGTTCTCCGACTCATCGCGGAATGCAAAACGCCGCCCACCCAGTGCGTTCACCTGGAATCCGTCGGCAAGATCGAAGCCGGTTCTCTCCTCGTTATCGAGCAGGTAATCCAGCGCTGCCGCGTCGAGCACCTGGGCAGGTGCCGGTTCGGCGTGGTTGAGTTCGGCAAGGTGCGTGTCGATGTAGCGCGTGTCGATATCGCCGGCCGCGAATACGTCATCGGCGATGATGCTTCGCAGGAGCGGCAGGTTGGTGGCAAGGCCGAACACGGCGGTGTCGCTCAGTGCCTGCTTCAGCGTCGAAATCGCGCTTCCGCGATCCTCGTGCCACACGACGAGCTTTGCGATCATCGGATCGTAATGAATGCTGATCTCGTCGCCCGTTTCAACACCGGTATCCAGGCGAAAGTGCGCGTCTTCCCCGGGCGTGATGAACGCGGCGAGCGTTCCTACGCTCGGCAGGAATTCCTTGCGCGGGTTCTCCGCGTAAAGGCGCACTTCAATGGCATGGCCGTCGCGCGTGATCTCCTCCTGCGCCAACGGCAGTGCTTCGCCCGCGGCGACGCGCAACTGCCATTCGACGAGGTCAAGATTCGTCGTCATCTCCGTGACGGGATGTTCCACCTGCAGGCGCGTGTTCATTTCCATGAAGTAGAAGCTGCGATCCTCGCCGACGATGAATTCCACCGTGCCGGCGTTCACATAGTTCACGGCCTTCGCCGCCGCAATCGCCGCTTCGCCCATCTCCTTGCGCATCGTCTGGTTGAGGAAAGGCGAGGGCGTTTCCTCGATGATCTTCTGGTAGCGCCGCTGGATGGAGCATTCACGCTCGAACAGATGCACGACGTTGCCGTGCCGGTCGCCGAACACCTGGAACTCGATGTGCCGCGGGCCGGTGACGAACTTCTCGAGCAGTACCTTGTCGTCGCCGAACGCGGACTTCGATTCTCGCTTTGCGGATTTCAGCGCCTCGGCGAAATCCGATCCCGCGCGCACGATGCGCATGCCTTTGCCGCCGCCGCCCGCAGCCGCCTTGATCATCAGCGGAAAGCCGATTTCCTTCGCCTTGCCGGCGAGGAATCCTTCGTCCTGTTCGTCGCCGTGGTAACCCGGCACGACGGGGACGCCGGATTTTTCCATCAACGCCTTTGCGGTGTCCTTCGCGCCCATCATGTCCATGGTTTCCGGCGAGGGTCCGATGAACACGAGTCCCGCCTTCTCGACCGCCCGCACGAACGCAGGGCGCTCGGAGAGAAAGCCGAAGCCGGGATGAACGGCCTCGGCGCCGGTCTGTTTCGCGGCGGCAACGATGCGCTCGATATTGAGATATGAATCTGCGGGCGCGCTGCCGCCGATGTGCACGGCCTCGTCCGCGAGACGCACGTGACGCGCGGATGCATCGGCATCGGAGTACACCGCGACAGTCCGTACGCCAAGACGCTGGCAGGTCGCGATGATGCGGCAGGCGATTTCGCCGCGATTGGCGATGAGAATTTTCCTGAACATTCTATTCCTTCACCCAGCGAGGCTTGCGCTTGTCGAGAAATGCCGCGAGGCCTTCCTGGCCTTCGATCGATACGCGGATCTGCGCGATGATTTCCGCGGTTGTCTGCCTGAGGTGGTTCTCGGCGGATGTATCTGCGTGACACACCTGCCGCACGAGATGTTTCGCGGCGGCCTGCGCAAGCGGTCCGCCGGCGAGCAGCAGTCCGATTTCGCGCTCGACGGCGGCATCGAGTGCATCGGCGCCGACGCATTCGTGCACGAGACCGATGTTCTTTGCAGCAGCGGCGTCCATCGCCTCCGCCGTCAGGAAATAGCGCCGCGCGTGGCGCTCGCCGATCGCGGCGATCACGTATGGCGAGATCACGGCGGGCACGAGGCCGAGTTTCACTTCACTCAAGGCGAAGCGCGCTGCATCGGTGGCAATTGCGATGTCACAGCACGAGACCAGCCCGACGCCGCCCCCGAAGACGTGACCGTTGATGCGCGCGATGGTCGGCTTTTCCAGGTTGTCGAGCACCTGCATGAGTTCGGCGAGCTTGAGCGAATCCTCGAGGTTCTCGGCTTCCGAGTAGCTCGCCATCGACTTCATCCAGTTGAGATCTGCGCCTGCGGAGAACGACCGGCCGGCGCCGGTGAGGATCACGATGCGGATGGCGGGATCGCGGTCTGCCGCCTGCAGCGCCGCGGTGAGCTCCGCGATCATTTCGGCATTGAACGCGTTGTGCTTGTCCGGCCGGTTCAGCGTGATGGTGCTGACACCGCGACGGTCGGTCGCAACGAGAACCTGCGTCTGCTCAGTCATGTCGTGCTCCTTTGCGCTTCCTTTTCCTTCGTTCCGGATGCGAGGGTGAACACCGGTGCGAAGCCGCCGCCCGGTGTGCGGAAATTCGTCGTCTGTCCCTGGTAGAGGCGCGCGGCGATCAGTTGCATCCTGCCGTGATAGACGTAGTTCCGGAAGTCGGCCTTCAGCGCGATGGGCGCGCTCGCATCGCCGATGATTCTTTCGCTCGGCGGCATGTAGGCCTGCGCAATGTATTCGCCTGCAACGATGTCATCCCACACGCGTTTCGTCAGCTTGTCGCCGCGGTATGCACCGCGGCTGCCGAAGCCGCGCATCGGCTTGAAGAAGAGTTTCCTGCGTTCCGACCAGAGACGTTCCGCGTTCTCCGGACGTACGATTTCCGTGCGCGGAACGCCGCCTTCGAGAATGCTGATCGTGTCTTCATTCGCGCCGAGTGCGTGCAGGGCGTCACGATCGCTCAGCAGCGCAAGGTTGCGCTTGTCAGCGTACAGCGCATGCGCGCGCGGATGCGGTGTCACGACGACGGCGTCGTCAAGATAGGCAGCGCGCAGCGATGACGATGCCTGTTCGGCGAAGTCGAAATCCGTGAGACGGTTGTAGACAAGATCGATGCCGAGATCGCCGGCGCGCAGTTCACCGTCGCGGTAATGGAGCGTCTCCGGGCCAGTAATGACCGCGCGGTAACCGGCGCGGTTGAACAGGTCCTGGAACAGCAGGAACTCGGGGTACAGGTACTGCGTCTCGGGTGATTCGTCCACGATCGCAATCGTGCGCAGGGGGCGGTCGCCGCGTGCAAATTGCCATTCGGCTTCGAACATGCGAACGAATTCCGCGTCCAGGCCCGCGACGGAACCCGCACCCGGCGAGAGCGACTCGACTTCCGCGCAGCAGGCGCGCGCCGCGCGCAGCAGTGCGGCATTCAGCATCGCGCCGCCCGCGTTGGTGTTGATCTCGATCAGCTGCGGTCCGTCCGGCGTGAGATGAAAGTCGTAGCCGACAAAGACGCCGCGCGTCGCGGGATCGTGCTTCGCGATCGCCGGCGCAAAGGCAAGCACGGTGTCATGCCAGGCCGGCAGGGCAATGACTGATTCGATGGCGGAAATGAGCGCCTGCATCTTCGCGACCTGCGAGCGCGCAAGGAACACCGGTGGCGCAGCGAACAGGTGCGGACGGTCGTGCAGGAGATCGACACCGGGCGCACCCGTCGCGCAATCGCGCGAGACGGCGGCCTTGAGGTCGTCCATGTTCACGCTTACGCAGTGGCAACGCCGGTTCAGCGTGTCCGCGACATCGGGTGTCAGGAATTCATCGACGTGTACTTCTGTGTTCATGGTCACATCCGGAATACGCCGTAACCGGTCTTCCCGCCTTCGGGGTTGTTCGCCGCCGCGGCGAGTGCGAGCCCGAGCACGCGGCGCGTGTCGGCAGGGTCGATCACGCCGTCATCCCACAGCCGCGCCGTCGCGTAATACGGATGACCTTGATGTTCGTACTGCTCGCGGATCGGCAGCTTGAACGATTCTTCCTCGTCCTTCGACCATTTCCCGCCGCGCGCCTCGATACCATCGCGCTTCACGGTCGCGAGCACGGACGCCGCCTGTTCGCCGCCCATGACGGAGATGCGCGCATTCGGCCACATCCACAGGAAGCGTGCGCCGTAGGCGCGCCCGCACATCGCGTAATTGCCGGCGCCGAACGAGCCGCCAATGATGACCGTGAATTTCGGCACGGAGGTTGTCGCGACCGCGTTCACCATCTTCGCGCCGTCCTTCGCGATGCCGGCGTTCTCGTATTTCCTGCCGACCATGAAACCGGTGATGTTCTGCAGGAAAACAAGCGGCACGCGGCGCTGCTCGCAGAGCTGGATGAAATGCGCGCCCTTCAGCGCGGATTCGGAAAAGAGAATGCCGTTGTT
>CAZRFE010000112.1:0-5656 GCA_964599565.1 uncultured Gammaproteobacteria bacterium | reverse complement strand
TCGCGGTTCTTCGCGATCGCGTTCTCGCCTTCCAGCACCTGCACCATCACCGGACCCGAGATCATGAACTTCACGAGATCGCCGTAGAACGGACGCTCCTTGTGCACGGCGTAGAATTCCTTCGCCTGGGCTTCCGTCAGCTGCAGCATCTTCGCGGCGACGATCTTCAGGCCCGCCTTCTCGAAGCGGCTGTAGACGTCGCCGATGATGTTCTTTGCCACGCCATCCGGCTTGACGATGGAAAGGGTCCGTTCGCTGGCCATTCTCGTGTTGCTCCGTGTGTTCAGTTGGTGAAAGTCAGGGACAGCGAACCTGCGACGTCGCAGGCCGCCGTTGATTCCGGGTCCCCCGGAATCGGCAATTCAAGCGGGGAAGTTTACTTTGTGGCCAAAAATCAAGCAATTGCGCGAATGTGAAGACTTCGTGCAACGCACGCAGCGGAATGCCGCTCAGACCGTGAAGGACTCGCCGCAGCCGCACTCGTCCTGCACGTTCGGATTGGAGAACCGGAACATCTGGTTCAGGCCCTCGTTCACGTAATCGACCTCGGTGCCATCGACATACGCCAGCGCCTCGCGCGGCACGACGATCTTCAGCGACTGGCTGTCGAAAACGACGTCATCGGCGCCGACCTGGTCGGCGTAGTCGAGCGCATACGCAAACCCCGAGCAGCCGGTCTTCTTCACGCCGAGCTTGAGGCCGAGCCCGCCGCCGCGCTTCTCGAGCATGCGCCGCACGTGTTCGGCCGCGTTCGGGGTCATCGAAATCGCCATGTTCAGTCTCCCGCCGCGTCGCGCACGGCATCTTCAAGAAGAATCCGGATATCCAGCCGGTCCGCCGGCAGCGCCAGCGCCGCATCGAGGAACCGCGCGTCGTATTCGGCGAGTTCGCGCACGCGGCGTCCCTTGAGGTCCGCGCAGACAAGATCCGCAGCGGCAAGCGTGAACGGACAGCCAAGCGCGGTGAAACCCGCCTCCTCGACCCGGTCGCCCGCCGTCCGAAGATGCAGCGCGATGCGGCTTGCGCGCGGCCTCGATACCGCGCGGCCCGTGCGATTCGCGCCTTCCGGAACGCCGGCATGCTGCGGCGCTTCAAAGCGCTCGATGACGGCCGGTCCGTACATGGTGGTGTCGGCAGGAAAATTCATGCCTTTCATTTTATCAAACGCCACGCTCAGCATGTCGTGCCCGCAAGTTCGCGCAGCCGCGCGACTTCTTCCGTGAAGCGGCGCACCACGTAGTCCACTTCATCCTCGCTGCTCCAGCGGCCGAGACTGAAACGCAGGCTTGCACCGGCGAGCTGGTCGTCCCTGCCAAGGGCGCGCAGCACGTAAGACGGTTCGCGATCCGCGGAATTGCACGCCGCACCCGCGGAGCAGGCGATGTCGCGCAAGGCAAGCTGCAGCGATTCACCGTCCACGCCCGCCACGCTCACGTTGAGAATGTTCGGCAATCGCTGCATCGCGTGACCGTTCAAAAGCACATCGCCGCACGCGGAGAAGCCGCGCCACAACCGCTCGCGCAGCGCAGCAAGCCGCGCCATTTCATCGCGCTGGTCGACGGCGGCGAGCGCAAGCGCGCGGCCGAATCCTGCGACCTGGTGCGTGGCGAGCGTGCCGGCGCGCAGGCCGTGCTCGTGTCCGCCACCGTCGAGCAGCGCTTCGATGCGTACGCCCTTTCTCACGTACAGCGCGCCCGCGCCCTTCGGCCCGAAGATCTTGTGCGCGGAAAACGCCATGAGATCGACGTCGAGCGCCGCGACGTCGATCGCGAGCTTGCCGGCGGACTGCGCGGCATCGACGTGAAACAGCGCGTTCGATTCGCGAACGACGCGCGCAAGCGCTGCAATGTCCTGCACGACGCCTGTCTCGTTGTTCGCGTGCAGCAGTGCAACGAGCGTGGTGTCATCGCGCAGCGCATTGCGAAGCACATCCGGTGCGATGATGCCGTCCTCGTCCGGGACGAGATACGTGACATCGAAACCTTCGCGCTCCAGTGACCGGCACGCATCCAGCACGGCCTTGTGCGCGGTCTGCTCCGTCACGATGTGCCGTCCGCGGGCCGCGTTCGCGCGCGCCGCGCCCTTGATCGCGAGGTTGTCCGCCTCGGTCGCGCCAGACGTGAACACGATGCTGCCGGGGGATGCGTTCAGCACCGCAGCGACTTCCGCGCGCGCGGTCTCGACGGCTTCGCGCGCTGCGCGGCCTGGTGCATGTAAGGATGATGGATTCGCGAACAGTCCGTCCGCACCCAGGTAGGCGGCCATCGTGTCGATCACGCGCGGGTCGACGGGCGTGGTCGCCGCGTAATCCATGTATACGAGACGGCGTTCCGTGCGCATCACCATGCGGCGGCTCCCGTCGGCAGCACGCGATGAAGACCGTCAAGCGCCGCGAGCAAAGCATCGACATCCGCTTCGCTGTTGCCGTCGCCGAAGCTCACGCGCACGGCGCCGCGCGCGCGCGCCGGATCGACGCCCATCGCCAGCAGCACGTGGCTTGGGTCCGTGGATTTCGAATGGCACGCCGAACCCGTGGAGACCGCGATGCCCTGCCGGTCCAGCCCCATCTGCACGGTTTCGCCGTCCATGCCGGCGATCGCAAACTGGCAGGTATTCGGCAGCCTTTCCGCGTCGCGCCCGAAGATCGTGACGCCGGGGCGGATGACAAGATTTGCCTCGAGACGGTCGCGCAGCCTGCGCGTGACATTCGCGCGCGCGGCCTGCGTCTCGCGTGCAAGCGCGGCGGCCGCGCCGAAACCGATGATGCCGGCGAGGTTCTCCGTGCCGCCGCGAAGCCCCGCTTCCTGTCCGCCGCCTGTCACCTGCGGGACGAGATCGATGGATCCATCGCTGATGAGCGCGCCCACGCCTTTCGGGCCGTAGAGCTTGTGCGCGGACAGTGTCATGAGATGCGCGCCGGTGATGCTGAAATCGAGCGGCATCTTTCCCGCCGCCTGCACGGCATCGGTGTGCATCACCGCGCCTGCGCCACGCACCATGCGCGACATCGCGGCGACGTCCTGCAGTGCGCCCGTCTCGTTGTTCGCGAGCATCACGGAGACGAGGATCACATCCGGGCCGAGCCGCGCTTCGATGGCGCCGGGCAGCACGTTGCCCTTCGCCGTCACGGGAATTTCCTCGACGATGAAACCACGCGCTGCAAGGTCGCGCGCGGGACCGCGTATCGCACTGTGCTCGATGCTGCTGACCAGGATGCGGCGCCGGCGATCATCCGCCGCATGCCGCAAGGCAACGCCTTTCAGCGCGAGATTGTTCGCCTCCGTGCCGCCGCCGGTGAAGATCACCTGGCGCGCGTGCACGTTCACGAGTGCGGCCACCTGCCGGCGCGCTTCATCGAGCGCATTCCGTGCAAGCCTGCCTGCCTCATGGATGCTGGAGGGATTGCCGTAAAGGGTATCGAGTGCGGGCAGCATCGCGGCGCGCACGCGCGGCGCAAGCGGCGTCGTTGCGTTGTGATCGAGATAGATCATTTGGTCTCGCGCGCAAGACGGCGCGGCATTGCCACCGGCACCTCGCGCACGCCGCCGCCGTGACGCTGGCGCTCGGCCACGGTGAGCACATCCTCGCGCGTCGCGAGATCGGCGAGACTCAGTCCGTCAAGGAAGCCGAAGATGTGCCGGCTCAGGTCTTCCCAGAGCTGGTGCGTGAGACAGCGCTCGCCGCGCTGGCAGTTCCGGTCGCCGCTGCAGCGCGTGCTGTCGATGGGCTCGTCCACCGCGGCGATGATCGCCGCGATCGAGATGTTCGCGGCGGCGCGCCCGAGACGATAGCCGCCGCCCGGTCCGCGCAGGCTTTCCACCAGTTCCTGCTTGCGCAGGCGAATGAACAGCTGCTCGAGATAGGCAAGCGAGATGTCCTGTCGCGCGGCGATGTCACCCAGGCAGACAGGACTTTCCGCGCCATGGATGGCGAGGTCGAGCATCGCGGTGACCGCGTAGCGACCCTTGGTGGTGAGTTTCATTGGCGGCCCGCTGCTGTCCGGAAACGGGCCGGATTATAACCTAGGAGTTCACTCGGGTATTAATCGCCCTTGCCGCGCGGCGCATCCGGCGCCAGCGCCGTCAGCATGCCGCGAAGAATCTGCACCTCGTTGCGGTCCAGCCCGGCACGGCTGTAGAGCCTGCGCAGCCGCCGCATCAGGTGCTGGGGATTGTGGCGGTCGAGAAAATCGCGCGCATCCAGTGCCGCTTCGAGATGCGAGTACAGCCGTTCGAGTTCCTCGTGCGTCGCAGGCGGCGCCTCGGCCTCGCGCGCTGGAGCCGCGTTCTCCGTCAGCGCGGCCATGCGGATCTCGTAGGCGAGAACCTGCACTGCTGCGCCGAGGTTCAGCGATGAATACGCCGGGTTGGCCGGGATGGTGACGACATCCGTGCAGCGATCGAGTTCGCCATTGGAAAGCCCTGTGCGCTCGCGACCGAAGACCAGCGCGACGGAACCCGCCCCCGATGCCGCGAGCAGCGTTTCGCCGCAGGCGCGCGGATCAAGCTCGGGCCAGGCGAGCTTTCGCAACCTTGCCGAGGTGCCGATGACGCGAACGCAATCGCTCACGGCGTCATCGAGCGAGGCGTGCACCCGCGCGCGCTCAAGCACGTCCTCGGCACCCGATGCGCGCGCCTCGGCTTCCGCGTCCGGGAAATGCTTCGGATTGACGAGGCGCAGGTCCGCGAGCCCCATCGTCTTCATGGCGCGCGCCGCCGCGCCGATATTGCCGGGATGCGTGGTTTCCACCAGCACAATGCGGACACGGTCGAGGCGTTCAAGCATCTCGTTCTCCTGGATCTGGCGGCGCGGTTCAACGGCGTTGCGGTTTCCGGTATTCTACGCGGCCTTGTGACGGCGAACGCCGCCTGCAAACGCTCTTTCAGAATTCAAGGTGTCACATGCATCCGATGCTCAATATTGGCGTGCGCGCCGCGCGCCGCGCCGGCGACATCATCGTTCGCAGCATGGATCGTCTCTCCGACGTCCAGATCGAGACGAAATCCGGCAACGACTTCGTGTCCGAGGTGGACCGCGAATCGGAACGAACGATCATCGAAACCATTCGCCGCTCGTATCCCGATCACGCCTTCATCGCCGAGGAATCCGGCAGCAAGGGCAACTCGGATTTCGAGTGGATCATCGACCCGCTCGATGGCACGACGAATTTCCTTCACGGCTTTCCCGTCTTCGCGGTTTCCATCGCCCTTCGCGTCAAGGGTCGCATCGAGCATGGCGTGATCTACGATCCCGTGCGCCAGGAACTGTTCACCGCATCCCGCGGCGGCGGTGCGCAGCTCGACGGACGGCGCCTGCGCGTGAGCCAGCGCCGCGAACTGTCGAGCGCGCTGCTCGGCACAGGGTTTCCGTATCGCGAAGGCGACGACATCGACGCCTACATGCCGACATTCCGCGCGATGACCGAACGCTCACGCGGCATCCGCCGTGCCGGCGCTGCCGCACTCGATCTCGCGTATGTCGCCGCCGGTCGACTCGATGGTTTCTGGGAGATGAACCTTCAGCTCTGGGACATCGCGGCCGGCACGCTCATGGTGCAGGAAGCCGGCGGGCTGGCCGGTTCCCTGGACGGCGGCACCACGCACCTTGAGACCGGCAACATCCTTGCCGCGAATCCGAAACTGTTCGCGGAAATGGC
>CAZRFE010000111.1:1695-5666 GCA_964599565.1 uncultured Gammaproteobacteria bacterium | reverse complement strand
CGCGTAGCCGGTCCACAGCAGGTCACCGAAGAAATTGATCACGTAACCGAAGCAGCCGATCATCAGCAGGATGCCGAGAATTCTTGGAAGGAACCGCGAGGCGTAAACGAGGTAACCGAACGGCAGCAGCCACAGGCCCCAGAACAGCGACGTCAGGGCGATTCCGTTGCTGTAGCTCTCCAGTGCCATGTTCATCTGTATGTGCAGAAGTTCTGTGGGGATTCCTGCAAATCGCGGATCCGTCAGCAAGGACAGCGCATCGAGCTTGTGCGCAAGACTCATCAACGCCATCGGCACGCTCACGAGAGCGAGGATCACCATCAACACGGCGGCAGTTTCATTCACGGAACGAAGCAGGCGATACAGCACGAGCGGCAGGAACACGAAGCTCGCGATCTGCACGATGAACGCCGCGGCGCCGAGCCGGTACAGGAATTCCATCTCGCGCATGTTGTTGATCGTTGCGCTGATGTCGCCGGAAACCGTGATCTGCGACGGCACGTACATCATGCCGGCAATGCCCGCGAGGACCACGACAAGATAAAGTGCGCCGGCATGCCGGCTGCATGTCCGCATTTGATCCACTGTCATGCTTTCCCCCTTCTCGATCCTCAGCTTTTGTAGCGCGACGATACTGGAGCCCGGAATGGTTGTCAGCAAAGGGAAGGAGCGCAGACGCATTGTATGTGGTTGTGTTGCTTCTTGAGCGCGTGCGGAAGGCAGCCGGAGGTGTTTCGTTCCTGCTCCTTGTTTTTCAACACCTTGATGATAAAAAAAAGAAGCCCCGCGTTGCGGGGCTTCGGCAAGTTCACTGTCCGTTTTATCTGTCAGCAGGAACGGCGTCGCTGCAGCAGGCCGATGGACAGCAGTGCTGCGATCAGCCAGGGGCCCAGTGGACCGCCACCACCACCGCTGTCGTCATCGCCTGTTCCACCGTTATCCGTCTCCGACGGTTTGGGTACGTCAACGGAAACGGAATTGTTGTTCGGTGTTTCATCGCGATCGGCGAGCAGTCCGGCGAGAATGTCCAGGGTTACATTGCTGTCCACTGTCAACGTGAAATCCTTGCTTGTTCCCGCAGGGATCAGATCCACGCGGCACTCAGCGCGCTTCTCGCCGTTGATCTCGAAATTCGCGCATCCGTCGAAGGAATCGGTTCCGTTCAACGCGCTGATCTGATTCCGTGAGTAGGCGATGGATACGCCGGCATTGTAGATGTCTTCGTCGCCGTCATTGTGAAGTGTGATCACTACTTCGCCTGGGCTGGCTGCTGCTGACACTGCAAGGTCGCGCAGCAGTGGCGTGTATTCGAGAATCCCGACATCGTCTCCCGCCGCGCCCGCCATATATTGCAGTACGCCACCGTTCGCACGCCCGTAGGGCACGCCCGCGGTATGCACGGTTCCGGTGTCATCCATTCCCGCGATCCAGCCGCTGTCTGTATCCCGATCAATGACGTAGACCTGCGAATCGAAGTCAGCGTCGCCCGGCAATTGCAGTACGCCCTGCAAGACGATCAAATAGCGCGAGCTGTCTCCCCAATAGGCGGTTTCGCTGCCGCGGCTTGTGTCATCCCATATCTGCATGTAGCGCTCCGGGAGCCCGAGAAACTCGGTGAGCCCGAGTGTTTCGCCGGTTGCGACGTTGTAGACACCGTAATAATCGTGCACGGTCCACGTGCCGATTCGTGAAGGAACTTCCGCATCGCCAAATTCAAGCAGCAGGTAGCTGAAATCCGGGCTGGCTGTGATAGCGGTGGGCGTCGGGAGGACGTTGCCTTCGTATGTCACTGCATCAACGCGCGTGGCGGTGTTCGTGCCGACATCGATCACGAAATAATCGATGGAGCCGTTTGTGTCATCGGCATCAAGAATGCCATCCCTTGCATATCCGAGCAGCTGGCCGCCGTCGCTGGAGATGGCATAGATGGTGGCGTCATCCTCTTTTATCGCTGCTGTGCCGTCATGCTTCGTAAAGGCAATCTGCGTGCTGCCGCCCTCTTCGAGGTTACGGCGATACCACCTCTTTTCCCATTCGCTCGGGCCAATACTGTTCGCGTTTGAAAAGACGACGTACTTTCCGTCACGACTCATGTAAGCGTCATTTGCGTAATCCGCCTGCGTTACGTTGTCGGGAAGCACGGATGCCTGGATATATTCCCTGGTCGCAAAGTCGAAAACGACAGCAGCAGAACTGAACGCTGCACTCGCCACGTTGCTGTTGCCGATCAGAAGGAGGCGGTTACCGTCGGCGGAAAAATTGCCTGGAGAAAAGGAGTTCCCGGTGGTGGGAGTGACCGAACCGATCGCCGGTTGCGGCACCAGCAACTCGATTTCGCCGCTGTCCAGGTCAAGGATGTATCCATCCAGGCTTCCGTCCGAATCTTCCGCGACCAGTGATTGCGAGGTTGTCAGCGCAACCTTGCGACCCTCGTAGCTCGCAACGATCGGCCATCCGCCGCCATCACTGACCATGCCCGGCACGGTCGTCGTGTTCACGTCGGATGCCTGGCCGAGCGAAGCGAGTCCGCCCAACGCTATGGCGCTAACGAGACGCCATTCCTTTGCTTTCATCTTGTACCCCCAAGTCACGGTCGATTTGTCGGCGGAGTATTCCCACGTTTCGCGAATCCGGCAAGCGGAAAATTCCTGCTGCGGCGCGACCGTACATGCAACCGCGACCAGCATCTGCACCAGTACGAGCTCGTTCTGCGTGTTGCTGGCCTGGCTGCACCGGGCGCGGTCCGGCTTCGCGTTTAATAAAGAAAGGCCCCATGCGGGGCCTTTCGGTAGCTGCTGGTCGGATTGATGACTCAGCGGAAACGACGTTGAAGCAGGCCGATGGACAGCAGTGCTGCGATCAGCCAGGGCCCCAGCGGACCGCCGCCGCCACCGCCGCCACCACTATCACCACCGTTGCCGTTATCCGGGTCCGGCTCGTCATCCGGATCCGGGGCTGGCGTCCCCGGCAGCGCGCCGTCGCGTACATAAAGAACGCCACCCATGACCACGTAGTAACGATTTTCGACAACGGGGTCGAATTGCACGTCGGTTGGCTGGAAGCTGACGACGCCAGGTGGCAGATCTCCCGTGAAGGAATGCCAGCTCTCGCCGCTGTTCACGCTGGCGTACACACCATCAAAATTTGCCAGCAGAAGGCGTGAGCCGTCGGCCGGGTCGATGGCAAGGATGCCGCCTGTCAACTCATTGCTGATGAGTTCCCATGCCGCGCCACCATCATCCGAGCGATATATTCCAATTTCCATGCTCAGGTGGAGCACGTCTGAATTCACGGGATCCACCGCCAACCCGGCGATGTATTGTCCTTCCTGCGCATCCACGTCGATTTCGTCCCATGTCTCGCCGCCGTCTTCGGACTTGTAAAGGCCTGCGGATGTTGCGAGATAGGCGATCTGCGAATCGTTGGGATCGATCAGCAGTTCGTTCGCCGTGCTTCCGGGCGGTATATCGGCCGTGGCGGCCGACCAGGACGCACCGCCATTCCAGGTGACATGAATCTTCCTGGAAGTGGCCTCGATGATAATCACGTGATCCGGGTCCAGCGGATCCACGGCGATCACGTCGATTGCCGGACCGGGCTGCAGGTCGACAGCCGGCTGGGTCCAGTTGTTTCCTCCGTTGATACTCTTCAACAGGCCTTCATCAAACGCCTGGCCAAGCCACAGTTCATTGCTGTTGATCGGATTGAATTCGACGGTATAGAAGTCAGGGTGCGGCAGATCCGTCGTAACTTCCTGCCACGTCTTGCCGCCATCATCGCTCAGGTACGGATAAACGTTTCTGCCGACTGCAACCATCTTCCCGGAGCCGTCGGGAGAGATTGCGACATTGCTGATGGCAACATTGTCGAAGCCAGTGTTCGAAAGCGTCCAGTCGCTGCCATCGCTCGGTGCCTGGTAAACGCCGCGCGCCGTGCCGACGAGCAGGCTTCCATCTTCGAGAACAGTTACG
>CAZRFE010000111.1:0-1595 GCA_964599565.1 uncultured Gammaproteobacteria bacterium | reverse complement strand
GTAAACGCCGCGCGCCGTGCCGACGAGCAGGCTTCCATCTTCGAGAACAGTTACGCTGCTGGCGTTCGGCCCGTACTTGTCGGCATCGGGTTTGGCAGCGGCGCTCCATTCAGAACCACCGTCTGTCGACAGATACAATGGATGGGCGTCGTCGCCCAGCGAATCAAAAACGGCGTATGCCTTGTATCTGTCATTGGGATCGACAGCGATGTCGCGAAGCGTGCCTGAAACCGTGAGATTGTGTGGCGCTTCCGAAATGTCCGCCCAAGTGGCTCCATTATTGTCGGACATATAGACATCGCTCGAATTGAAACTGCCCGTGAAAACCCAATAAGGAGCCGAGGGCGCGATGACGACGGTTGATGCATAGAAGTCGTCCGCTGGCAGCCCATAGCTGCAGGGATCCCAGCTCGCGCCGGCGTTCACGGTGCAGAACACGCCATCGTCGGTGCCCGCGTAAGCCCAATCGGTATTCAATGGGTGGACGGCAATAGCGAATACTTCCCGGTCTTGCAGCGGATCGGCCACCGGCGTCCACGTTTCCCCGCCGTCCTTTGACAAGTGGAGGCCCTCGGACGTGCCCGCGTAGATGGTTTTCGCCGCGTCGGCGCCGATCGCGATCGCCTGGACGTGCAGGTCTTCCCGCCAGTCATCATGGTCGAGTCCAACAGTCTTCCAGCTTGCTCCCGCGTCCTGGCTGCGCATGACGCCGCTGTAAAACGTACCCGCGAACATCTCGGTGCCATCGACCGCGATGCTGGAAACGCTCGACGGCAGTTCGCTCAGCAGCGCCCACGTATCCCCGCCGTTCGCGCTCGAATAGATGCGTGTGCCCGATACGAGGTAAGTCGTGCTGCCTTCCGTCAGCAGCTGGGTTGGGCGGCCGCCTTCCGGTTGCAGTGATGTCCAGCTGTCGTCACCGGCGCAGGCCAGAGAAGATGCAAACACGAGCAGCAGCAGATGCGGCAATCTGCCGACAATGGTTCGATTCATGGAGTTCCCCCCTTCCTGTGGACGTCTTGTCGCTGATGGCTGGTCAGCAGGGGGCATTAAATCCTAATTCTGTTCGTGTGCCAACGCGCGTTTCGCTGCGTACGGAAATTGGCGAAGCATGCTTCTTATTTCGCTGCGTTTCTCTCGCGGCGCGCCAATATTTCCTGTTCGCGGTGCACCGTTCTTCGCGTGCAAATCGCTGTCATCAAACCGCAACATTCCTGACGCCGCGCGCTCATGTGCGCCGTACATTCTCGTCGCCAATGAAAACAGAAGAGAATGCAAAGCCGGATGTCCGGCAGATGACTCGCAGCGCTACCGCGCTATCTGGATTTCCGATGGACATCTCGGCTTCCGGGGCCGCGCGGCGGATTTCCTCCTTGGATTTCCTGCACAGCATCGAGTGCGAAACGTTTTACTTCGTCGGCGACATCATCGATGTCTGGGAGCTGAATCGGCGCGTGTACTGGCCGCAGGCGCACAACAACGTGATCCGCGCGATTCTTCGCAAGGCGAAGAATAGTGCACGACGAAAAGCGGGCGCGTTCGCGCAGAACGGGGCAGATGATGTGCGGATCAGTTCGCCGCTGTCCTTTCTTCCA
>CAZRFE010000110.1:0-5681 GCA_964599565.1 uncultured Gammaproteobacteria bacterium | reverse complement strand
GTTCCATGTGCGGCCCGAAATTCTGCTCCATGGAAATCACGCAGCAGGTGCGCGACTACGCCGCCAGGCTCGAAGAGAAGGAAGGCGGCATGCAGGAGATGTCGGAGAAATTCCGCGAGACGGGCGCGGAGGTATACAAGAAGGCATAAGCACAATGGACAGGACTTCTGGAAATCGATGAACTGGGATGAACTGGAAAGCTATCATAACAAGCGATTCCAGGCGACGGTCCTCGATTTGCTCGGGCCTGCCTGAACCAGATTATCGTCTCGTGTAGGAGAACAGTACGTTGCCATCGATTGATCAACTTACTGCAGACCAATTGAACCAGCGACTGACGTACGCGGGCTTCGTCTTGCTGGCGTACGAACTCGTGAAAAGTATGATTGTCGAGCCCATCAAGCTCTTCTATCGAGACGTTACGTTCGGTGAAGGAATGCCTTTCAAGTCTTACGAACAGGATGTGGCATCGCGCCATCGAAATGAGTTTGAGGCGTGCCTACTGTATCTCCGCGACTTCATGAAGGTGATCGATTCTGCAGACGTGCGAACTATTCAGTCGCTTCGCAAACATAGAAATGAGCTGGCGCACGATCTCGTCGACCGGCTGCCTACGCTGCGGGTCGACGAGTACCGCTCTCTGCTTGTGGATGTAGATCGCACGCTCTTCAAGCTAAGTAACTACCGAGCGTATATGGAGATCGGTGCTGACCCGAAGTTTGCGGGGATCGATTGGGTTTCAGCCAAGGGCCACGAATATGCACTCTTCGAAACGGTCCGCGGTAAGCTGGAGTTGCTTAATGCGCGTATCGTAAACGCATAAAAAGGGAAGAATCGGGGACAGGCTCCGATTTCTCCGCTGAAGTTGAATCTTCGAGCTAGCGAGTAGATTGAGGGTAAGCGGAGCGAACCCCAACATTGAAATCGCGTTGGGGGTTCGGGAATACCTCATCCCAACCTACGTAAACTGGGCATTAGGCGGCGACTGCAAACAAGGAGATATACCAATGTCCAAAGTAACGCCATTCCTGATGTTCAACGACCAGCTCGAGGCGGCGATCGCGTTTTACACGGCGACGTTCCCGGACTCCCGGATCAAGAACGTTGCACGCACGGGAAAGGATGGCCCGATTGCATCCGCCGAGTTCGTCATCGGCGGTCAGTCCTTCATGGGCTACAACGGTGGCTCGTACTTCAGTTTTTCCCAGGGGTTCTCGCTTTTTGTCGACTGCGAGAACCAGGAGGAGGTTGACGAGTACTGGAACAGGCTCGTCAACGCCGGCGCAACCCCATTGCAGTGCGGCTGGATTACCGACCAGTTCGGTGTCACGTGGCAGATTGTTCCGAAGCGTTTCATGGAGCTTATCAGCGATCAGAACCCTGGAAAGGTACAGGCGGTGATGGACGCCATGATGACGATGGTGAAGCTCGACGTGGCGGAGCTCGAGAGAGCGTACAACGAGGCGTAGTCGCACGTGAGGATGCTGGCAGGCAATGGAAGACGCGACGGTTCACCTCTATCAGGCAGACACTCCGGAGCTGGTTGCGACTGCTCGCGATCTCTTCCGTGAGTATGCTCGGGCCATCGGTACTGACCTCGAGTACCAGGGATTCTCGGCAGAACTCTCCGCGCTGCCGAGCCCTTACACACCGCCTTCGGGCGCGTTGCTCATTGCCTGCGTTGATGCGGACGTTGCAGGCTGCGTCGCAATGAGACCCCTGAATCCGGGCATTGCCGAAATGAAGCGGCTCTACACCAGGTCTCGCTTCCGGGGCCAGGGTCTTGGCAAGCACCTGGTTGCGTCCGTCATCCAGGCGGCGCGCCTGGCCGGGTATCGTGAGCTGCGCCTGGACACCCTTCCAGACATGGAGACAGCGCAGTCACTCTACCGGCAGCTCGGGTTCGCCGAGATTTCGCCTTACAACAGTACGCATTTGCCGGGGACCCGTTTTTTCGCGCTCAAGCTGTAGCATTCGTTCGTCGCATCGAGTAACGCTTGCGGAGCCCTGGCAGCGGCTCACGTACGTGATGCACGATTGTCCGGTGCGTCTGCTGGATGTCCGCGGACAGGCATGCGGGAGGGTTGGTGATGACTGTCATGTTGATGGCGCTGCTTGCGATTGCCGCGGCGTGCGTACCGGTGTGGTGGTTTGCGAAACGCCGCCCGGGCTACAGCCACGTCCGCCAGACGATCAGCGAGCTCGGCGAAAGCGGCGCGCCGGATGCGAAGCAGGTTGCAGTCTTCGCGTTCGCGCCGGCAGGACACGCGATATGGCTGTTCGTTGCCGCACTCGCATTCGCGGTTCCCGGCCTTGCACAGGGTCCGGGACTCTGGCTCTTCGCACTGCTCGGCGCGGGCTATGTCGGTGCGGCGATATTTCCCTGTGATCCTGGTGCGCCGCTGCTCGGCACATGGCGGAACAACGTTCACAACCTTGCCGCCATCGCAGGCTACTTCGGCGCGGCCGCAGGAATGATGGAGCTTGCCCGCGTCATGGAAGACATTCCCGTGCTGCAATCGATGGCGGAGGTGTCACGCATCGCCGGGCAGGCAACATTCTTCGGGCTGTTCCTGCTCTCCTTTGAAACGCCGGTACGCGGGCTTGTCCAGCGCGTGATCGAAGCGGTGTTCTATGGCTGGATGCTGCTTGTCGCAACCTTGCTGATGGTGAACGCATGACATTCAAGGATCATTTCTCGGGACACGCGAACAGCTACGCGAAGGCGCGCCCGGGTTACCCGGCGGAGCTGTTCGGCTGGCTGCGCAGTGGGGTGACCACGAGCACCCGCCGCTGGCGAGCTCCGAACGGGCGGAGCCGGGAAACGGCCTGTTGCTCTTTTTCCGCGTCGATGATTTCGACCAGGCGCTGCAGCGAGCGCGCGAGCTTGTTCCAGCACTCGACGAGGAGCCTCACGTCAATGCCGGCACCGGCACTCTTGAATTTGCGCTGCGCGATCCGGACGGGTATTACGTCATGGGCAGCACGCTCTGAAAGCCATGACGAGGGGGAAGCCGGAATGAAAAACCATCTTGTCGTGCCGTCGATGCTCCTGCGTACCATCATGGTGCTTGCTGCCTGCGTGCTTGCGGCTGCCGGCAACATCGCTTCTGCGCAGGGGCGGGACGGAACGGACGCGAAGATCGTCTTCGCCAACGAACTGGAAGAGCAGGCGCGTGTGCAATTGCGGCGCCTGCTGGCCGATTACGACCTGGACCCGTGGATTTTCACCACCGAAGTCAGGATCGCGGCGGGTGAAGAGCCGCACAGCATGCCCGTGCTGACGCTCAACACGGACTTCCTCGACGACGACGAGATGCAGCTTTCCATCTTCGTCCACGAGCAGGTGCATTGGTTCGTTGCCGCTGCGGCAGGACGGGACGCGGCAATCGAGGAGTTGCGCGCCGCATATCCCGAGCCGCCGCGCGCCGACACGAGAACCTACCAGCACCTGCTTGTTGCATGGATCGAGCTCGATGCGATGGCGAAGCTGATCGGCAAGGAAAAGGCGCGACGCAAGCTGAAGGAAAAGGTGGCGAGGTTCACCGCCGAGCTGGATTCGAAAGTCGCCGAAATCTATCGCTGGTACAACTACCGGGTGCTCGAGGATACGGGCAGGATCGGGAAAATAGCGGCGCGGCACGGCGTGATCGTTGCGCCGGAATGATCGCGCCGCCCGGTCTCATCGCCCGGGAGCCCGGATGAACGACGATCCTTCGAATGGTTATGAAGCAGTCGCTGCACGCTTCATGAAACTGCGCGGGCAATCGCGCATCGGACTTGATGTCGTCATGGAATGGGCGCGCGCGTTGTCACCCGGTGCTGCAATCCTTGATCTTGGTTGCGAAAGCGGCGCGCCGGATGCGAAGAAGGTTGCTTGCTGATGGTGAACGCATGACATTCAAGGATCATTTCTCGGGACACGCGAACAGCTACGCGAAGGCGCGCCCGGGTTACCCGGCGGAGCTGTTCGGCTGGCTGGCATCGCTGTGCGATGAGCGCGCGCTCGCATGGGACTGCGCGACGGGCAGCGGGCAGGCGGCGTCAATGCTCGCGAAGGATTTCGCTGCGGTGATCGCGACGGATGCAAGTGCTGCGCAGATCGAAAACGCAGTGCACGCAGCGAACATCACGTATCGCGTTGCACCTGCGGAGCGATCAGCGCTTGAGAGCGCAAGCGTCGATCTCGTGACCGTCGCGCAGGCACTGCACTGGTTCGATATCGATGCGTTCTACGCGGAAGTGCGCCGCGTGCTGAAACCGGGCGGCGTGATCGCTGCATGGGGTTATCACCTGACGCGCGTGTCGGCGCACATCGATCGCGCCATCGAGATGTTCGACGCCGAGATCATCGGGCCGTACTGGCCGCCGGAGCGGCGCCACATCGATGCGCGTTACGGCGATCTCGATTTCCCGTTTGCGCGCATCGAGGCGCCGGAACTCGCGATGCATCTTGCGTGGAATCGCCGGCAGTTTCTCGATTACATCGGCACATGGTCTGCGGTGCAGCGATACCGGCAGGCGAAGGGGCACGATCCGCTGGTGTGGCTTGAGAACGAGATTGCCGCGTACTGGCGCGAGGATGACGTGCGCGATGTTTCGTGGCCGATCTTCTTCCTCGCCGGGCGAAACGGTCAGTCCGAGTAGCGGCGCAGCGTTTCGACAGGAAATTTCACTTCCTCGATGGTCTCCGGCTGCAGCGTGATGTGATCGATGCCGTAGGTATCGTCCAGGTGCTGCTTCATCCTTCGCAACACCGGTTCCCAGTCCGCGAGACTGTTCACGATGACATGCGCGGACAGCGCAACCGTGTGCGAATCGAGCCGCCAGATGTGAAGATCGTGCACGGAGCGCACGCCGTCGATGCGCGCCATGCTGTTTCCCACCGTCGCAAGCTGGATCTCCGGCGGCACGCCTTCCATCACCACGTGAAACGCTTCGAGCAGCAGCCGCACCGCGGATGCAAGAATCAGCACGCTGATGAGAATGGAGAGCAGCGGATCGATCGGCGTCCATCCCGTCAGCAGTATCACCGCACCTGAGGCGAGCGCGGCGACGGAACCGAGCAGGTCGCCCATCACGTGCAGCAGCGCGCCGCGCACGTTGATGGTGCGTTCGCCGCGGCTGAGTATCCACGCCACGGCAATGTTCACGCCAAGCCCGATGCCTGCGACGACAAGCACCGTGAGGCCCTGCACCTCGGGCGGTTCACGCAGGCGATCGACGGCGCTGTACACGATCGCACCGACGATCAGCAGCATGAAGACGGCGTTCAGCATCGCGGAGACGACTTCCGCACGGCCGAAACCGAAGGAATGGCGTTCGGATGCAGGCCGCCGCGCAAGCCGCGCGGCGATCGCCGCAAGTCCGAGCGACAGCGAATCCGTCACCATGTGTCCCGCATCGCCCATCAGCGCGAGCGAATTTGCGAACCAGCCGGCGGCCGCTTCGACACCGGCGAAGCCGAGCGTTGCGATCAGCGCCGCGAACAGGTAGCGCGAGCTGTGGTCGTGGTGGTGATGGTCGTGTTCGAACATGGGGTCATTCTAGCGCGCGATTCCACCATGAACGAAAACGGCGCACTCCTTGCCGGAGATGCGCCGTTGCCGAACGGTGTCATGACGGTGGATCAGAAGTTCGGTTTTTCCGGTTCCGCTTCGTAACGCTTGAGCGAGTCGAGA
>CAZRFE010000109.1:0-5703 GCA_964599565.1 uncultured Gammaproteobacteria bacterium | reverse complement strand
GAAATCATTAAGGAATTGAACCTATTACGCCGACAAGGCTGGTTGGACATGGTGTCGGCTCAGAGGTTGCTCAAGAAGGCGGCACCCCTGAAGCAGCTGGATCCCGAAGTCTTCCATTCCATCGAGGGGATGATTGCATGTCTGCGACGCGACCTGGACGGCATGCGCGCCAGGTTTGATGAGGGCTGGCGCAAGGGCGCGACGACCTTTCCTCTCGAACAGAAGGCCGTCTCGCTGACGCATTGGTGGCTCTTCGACGAAGCATGCGATGTGCTGGACGTCGCGCTGAAAAGTTTCCGCGCGGAGCCCGAGATCCTGCGGAAAGCCTGTGAGTTTGCCATGTGGGGTGGACAGCTTGACCGGGCGAGGAGCTATTACGCGGAACTGGTGAAACTCAGATCGGAATGCCTGGCAGACGCGCAGCTCGCACAGCTTCCGAAAATTTCGACGTTTGCAGCGAAACACGGAATGGACTCCGCAACGTTGTCAGCGCTGCTGTCGCAGGTAGCAACGATTGTTCGCGAACGGCCGGACTTCACTCTCACGAGCCATCCGTATATCGAACTGTTCATGGACCCGATGGAGAGCGCGCAGCAGCTGCATTACGAAATCCGGTTCTACGGCTCGCACGAGAGCGCCGCAGCGCTTGAGCACGACATTTTCCGGTTTCTTGTCGATGCGGAATCCGAAATCGAACAGCGCGGCTTGATTGCCTTTTCCGTTTATCCGTCATCCTTCACGGAAGAAGGAGCGACTGCATGAACGCCACGGAGTTTCTTGGCGTGGCAAACGAGCTCACCGCCGGTCATACCGAGGGTCACATCCGTACGGCGGCGAATCGCGCGTACTACGCGATTTATCACTGTTGTGGCACGCTGCTCGGCGCTATCCCGGAGTCAGCCGAGCCACTTCACACATCATCGCAATCTGCACATCGCAGGATCATCGAGGCCATGAAGACCTACCGGTGTGAAGAGCTGGCCGACGAAGATATACGCAACGTGCGGATGGCCGGCAGGATGATGGAAGCTGCATTCAAAATCCGGAAGGAAGCGGATTACTACATCGATGGGGAATTCAACCGGCGCGTGCTGCCCATGCAGATGGACCGCGCAAACCGGATTTTCGCGATAGCAGAAGAACTCAGGGCCAAGCTTGCGGCTTGATGGCTGCCCGGTCTCCGGGAATACGGTAGCGCCACGAATGTCACCCCCGCGACGCCGGGATCCACGCTTTCTGCGGCCTGTTTCTCCACGACTTCACTTTTTCTTCACTGCCACGCCAACCTTGGAGCGGAACATGCAACCTGCCTGCTGAACATCCCCTCTCATGGCAGGCCTTTGGACCCGCGCTTTTCCACCCCCGGAAGTGCGGGTTTTTTGTTCCGCACTGGCGACTCGCGCCGCGATTTACGATGTACCGCGCTGCCGGCGTGATGCGCACGCGTTGACGGCCTCACGTCGTTTGCTCGGCGTTTTCCTGGGCGTTCTCCCCTCCTTTCTCCCTTCATACCCCCACACGCTTTTCCCGGAACCGTGATGCATTCCGCACGCGTTTTCGCCGTCGCCGCACTGCACATCTTTCATAATTCGCGCGCGTTCATACCGGGATACACGCATGCGTTTCATCTCCCTGCTCTGCATCGCGCTTGCACTCGCCGTTGCCGCGGATTCCGTGGCGCAGGGCGCGCACGCGCGCGAGAACGCAGGCGATGTGCGCCTGTCGAAAGCGCAGCGCGCCGCGCTCGGCGCAATGCTCGAGCGCCCGGAGAACCGCGGCATGGAAGTTCGCCTTGCACGGCAGGCGGGCGTTCCCGCGTTTCTCGTGCGCGGCGAGAAACCGCTTGCCGTTGCGCGCACGCGCACGGAAGAGCGCAAGGAAGCGATCCGCTTTCTCGCGCACAACGCATCGCTGTTTCTCATGGAAAATCCCGCCGAGGAACTCGAGCTTTCAGCCGTTCATGCCGATGCGCGCGGCGGCAACCATTACCGCTTCCAGCAGCAGCGCGACGGCGTGCGCATACATGGCGCTTCCGCCATCGCGCATTTCAATGACGCCGGCGAGATGTACGCCTTCACCACACACATCGTGCAGATGCCCGCGATCGACGTTCATCCCGCGCTCGCGCATGACGCCGCACGTGCGATCGCGCGCGAACCGTTCGCGAATGCCGACATCACGCAGGACGCCACGCTCGAGGTGCGCAACATCGGCGGCGAATGGCGGCTGGTGTACACCGTCAGCACGATGGTGAACCAGCTGAACCGCTGGACGACGATCATCGATGCAATGAGCGGTGCGGTGCTGATGCACGCGCAGGATCACCGCGAAACCGCGGTTTCGGCGAGCGGGCGCGATCTCTCAGGCACGGTGCGCGGGTTCACCGCGTGGAAGGAAAATGGCGTTCATTACCTCATCGATGTCACCGCGCCACGGCGCACCTCGCGCGAAGACCCGCTCCCCGGCCCGAATGCCTGGGGCGATGTGCATGTCGTGGATGTGCTCAACAGCGAAGGCGACACGCAGGTGAACATCGACAGCCGCAGCGCGCACACCGGCTGGGATGCGGCCGGCGTGAGCGCGATGGCGAACAGCATGATCGCGTATCGCTACTTCCGCGATGTGCACGGCCGCGCGAGCTTCGATGACCGCAACGGCAGCGTGCTGAGCGCGGTGCATTACGGCGTTGATTACGACAACGCCTTCTGGAATGGCACGTGGATGGTGTTCGGCGACGGCGGGCGGCGCTACTCGAGCCTGGCGGGATGCACGGACATGGTCGCGCACGAGTTCACGCACGGCGTGATCGATCATTCCGCGAACCTTGCGTATGAAAACCAGAGCGGCGCGCTCAACGAATCGCTCGCCGATGTGTTCGGCGTGCTCGCCGCGAACGACGGCAACTGGACGCTCGGCGAAGGCTGCGTGAAGGTCGCGCCCGGCTACATGCGCAGCCTCGCCAACCCGCACGCAGGCCGGCGCTGGCAGCCCGCGCACATGTCCGAGTACGTGCACCTGCCGAACACCGAGGATGGCGATCACGGCGGCGTGCACCGTAACAGCGGCATTCCGAACCGCGCGGCGTATCTCCTTGCGGAAGGTCTTTCGGCGGAAGGGCTCGGCACGAGCATCGGGCGCGAGAAGGCCGGCGCGCTTTACTACCACGCGCTCACGAATTACCTGCTGCCCGGCGCCGAGTTCATCGACCTGCGCCGCGCAATGCTGCTCGCCGCGGTCTACCTGTATCCGCACGGCAGCGCGGAGCGCGATGCGGTGGCCGCGGCGTTCGATGCCGTCGGCATCGTCGAGGAACGGAACCTTGCCGCGGAAAGCGCAACGGAAGGTGCCGTGACACCGAGCGCAACGCGGCTCGATTTCGGCGACATCGCGCCGGGCGAATCGCATTCGCTTGCGCTTGATATCGTGAATGCCACGCCCGAGTACGTTGCCGTGCATGCATTCATGCTCGACAACGCCGCGTTCTCGCATGACTTCAGCAACACCGTGATCGCACCTGGCGAAACGCTGCGCGGCCATGTCGCGTTCACCGGCGATGCCGCGGGAACGCAAAGCGGACGGCTCGAAATCGAAACGGATGGTGCATCCATAAGTGTTGACCTGATCGCGGTGGTCAAGCCCGCACCGCCCGCGCCACCTTTGCAGTCCGCTTCCGGCGGCGGCGCGCTGCATCCTTTCATGCTGCTCGCGCTCGCGCTCGCGTACAGGAAGAAAATGCGGGGACACTGACAACGCCTTTGGTTAAGGTATCGCCCTCGATTGCTGAAGGAGATCACGATGCCTGCCGCTCATCGCGCTGTCGCGCTCTTTGCAATGCTCGCCGCCCTGCCCGCGTTCGCCGCCGACCTGCCGGAAGGCTACTGGCAGGGTGAACCGGTGCGCGAGATTCTCGACAAGACCATCACGCTGCGTCTTGCGCCGGATACCGGCTCCCTGCCGGCCGCGGAACAATCCGCGATCCTGGACCTGCTTGCCGCCGGCGAACTGCTGCACGAGATCTATCTCGATCAGAACCATCACCAGGCGCTCGCCTCGCTGGATGCGCTGCGCGCGCTCGATGAGCGGCGCGGATCGCCGGGCGCGACGCAGGACCTGCTCTCCATGTACCGCATGTTCAAGGGCCCGGTTGCGACCACGCTCGAGAACACGCGTGCGCCGTTTCTTCCCGTCGATGCGGTGATACCCGGCAAGAACGTGTACCCGCGCGATGCCACGCGCGCGGAACTCGATGCGTTCATCGGGGCGAATCCCGGTGCGGACCTGCTTGATGACCGTTCCATCGTGCGCCGCGCGACGGCGGCGAATGCCAGGCGCGATCTCGCAGTGCTGAGGGCGCATCCCGCGCTTGAGACGCTGCATCCGGGCCTTGGCGAAAAGCTCGAGAAATACGCGCGCAAGGAAGATGCAAAGGCGTTCTACGCGCTGCCGTACGCGGTTGCGTACGCAGACCGTCTCTTCAAGGCGTATGCGCACCTGCGCCATGCGGCGGAGACGCTGCGCGAGACGGATCCGGATTTCTCCGCGTATCTTGCAAACCGCGCGCGCGATCTCCTTTCCAATGATTACGAATCGGGCGATGCCTCGTGGGTGACGGGCGAGTTCGGGAACCTGAATGCGCAGATCGGCAGCTTCGAGACGTACGACGACGAACTCTATGGCGTGAAAAGCTTCTTCTCCATGAGCGTGCTCGTGAAGGACGAGGAACGCTCGCGCGCGCTGGATGCAGCCATCGCCGGCATCCAGGCCATCGAGAACGCACTGCCGTACGAGCGGCACAAGAAGGTGCGCGCGGACATCCCCGCCGGTGTCTACAACGTGATCGCGGATTTCGGCCAGGCGCGCGGCACGAACACCGCGAGCATTCTCCCGAACGACGCGGACCATGCGCGCAAGTACGGACGCACCATCCTGCTTCGCTACAACATCATGACCAACCCGGAGCTGTTCATCGACACCAAGGCCGGCTGGGATGCCGCACTTGCCGATGACTTCGAGGACGACCTCACGCTCGATGGCGGCTTCCAGCGCACGCTGTGGCACGAGATCGGCCACTACCTCGGCGTGGCAACGGACGTGAAGGGCCGCGATCTTGCCGTCGGGCTGAAGGAATACTCCGATCTTCTCGAAGAGATGAAGGCGGATCTCGTCTCGCTGCACGCAGGCCCCGCGCTGCATGAAAGCGGCTACTACGATGATGCCGAACTGCGCGCGCTGTATGCCGATGGCGTGCGCCGCACACTGCAGCGCGTGAAGCCGCGCATCGTCAGCCAGCCATACCAGACGATGCAGCTGATGCAGATGAACTACTTCCTCGAGAATGGACTGCTGTCGCTCAAGGATGGCGAGCTCGCGATCGACTACAGCGTCTACCACGACGTGGTCCGCAAGCTGCTCGCCGAAGTGCTCGCCATCCAGTCGGCGGGTGATGCAGCGCGCGCGGGAGAATTCGTCGAGCGCTACACGGCGTGGGAAGAAGACCTGCACGGCGTGCTCGCAGCGTCGATGCGCGATGCCGTGAAATACCGCTACCGGCTGGTGCGGTACGCGGCAATGGGCGAGTGAAGCGGAGGCGGCTGGGCTGGACTCGGCTGGCTCGGCGAAGCGAGTCCATGTTATCGAAGCAGAACACCAGGCGCGCAACCACCTTGAGGATGTCATCCCCGCGCAGGCGGGGATCCACGCTTT
>CAZRFE010000108.1:0-5738 GCA_964599565.1 uncultured Gammaproteobacteria bacterium | reverse complement strand
ATCTTCATCAACCAGATCCGCATGAAGATCGGCGTCATGTTCGGCAACCCCGAAACCACCACCGGCGGCAACGCGCTCAAGTTCTACGCCTCCGTGCGCCTCGACATCCGCCGCACCGGCGCGATCAAGAAGGGCGACGAGATTCTCGGCAACGAGACGCGCGTGAAGGTCGTCAAGAACAAGGTCGCGCCGCCATTCAAGGAAGCGCACTTCGAGATTCTCTACGGCCAGGGCATTTCGCGGCACGGTGAAATCATCGAACTCGGCGTGCAGCAGAACATCGTCGAGAAGTCGGGCGCCTGGTACAGCTACAACGGCGATCGCATCGGCCAGGGCAAGGAAAACGTCCGCCAGTGGCTCATCGACAATCCCGCCGTGGCCGACGATATCGAGCAGAAGATTCGCGCCGCGCTGCTGACGACCCGCAAACCCCAGCCGGAAGCGACCGAGGTTGCGGAAGAAGAAGAGATCTGATCCCGCCGGCCGCAGGCCGGAGAAGAGGATCACCGGCGAGACGCCGGAACAGGCGGCCTCCCGGCTCGCGCTGGGCCTGCTGGCCCGGCGCGAGCATTCCATCCAGGAGTTGTCGCTGAAACTCGCGCAACGCGGGATTTCATCAGACATCATCACCGTTACCGTCGAATCGCTGCAGGCCGAGCGACTGCTTTCCGAAGACCGTTTCGTCGAGCAGTTCGTGCGTTCGCGCATCGGTCGCGGCGACGGACCGGTGAAGATCCGCGCGGAACTCGCGCAGCGCGGCATCGATTCCCTGCGCGCGGAACGCGAAATGGATAACCAGGCGCCGGACTGGGGCCAGCTTGCCGAGGCGCAGCGGCGCAAGCGGTTCGGCGAAGAAATTCCGCAAGCGTTCGAGGAGCGCGTCCGTCAGGCGCGGTTCCTGCAGGGCAAAGGGTTCGGCATGAACGACATCCGCCGCGTGCTCAAGGGCGACGTCGAAGACGCATAGCAAGCGCGCGAAATCCCGCCGCAACGCTTTCAAGTTATTCCCCAGCCTGCGAAAATCCCGACCTTGTCCGCGACTCCAAGATCGCGCCCGATGACGCTGGCTTGTGCCGGCCGCCGACCAATCGACATGAAAAGCAACGAGATCCGCGACCGCTTCCTGGGCTTCTTTGAATCAAAGGGCCATACCATCGTTCCCTCCAGTCCGCTGGTGCCGGGCAACGACCCCACGCTGCTGTTCACGAACGCCGGCATGGTGCAGTTCAAGGATGTATTCCTTGGCCGCGACCGTCGCGACTACACGCGCGCAACGTCATCGCAGCGCTGCGTACGCGCGGGCGGCAAGCACAACGATCTCGAGAACGTCGGCTACACCGCGCGGCATCACACCTTCTTCGAGATGCTCGGCAATTTCTCCTTCGGCGATTACTTCAAGCGCGATGCGATCCGCTATGCCTGGGAACTGCTGACGAAGGCCTACGGCCTGCCGGCGGAAAGGCTGTGGGTGACGGTGTACCAGACGGACGACGAAGCGTTCGATATCTGGGCGAACGATGTCGGCGTGCCGAAAGAACGCATTGTGCGCATCGGCGACAAGGCCGGCGGAAAGAAATTCGACTCCGACAATTTCTGGGCGATGGGCGATACCGGTCCGTGCGGTCCGTGCACGGAGATCTTCTACGACCACGGCCCGGGCGTCGCGGGGGGACCGCCCGGCTCGCCGGACGAGGACGGCGATCGCTACATCGAGATATGGAATCTCGTCTTCATGCAGTTCGATCGCGCTGCCGACGGCACGATGACGGACCTGCCGAAACCCTGCGTCGACACCGGCATGGGGCTCGAACGCATCGCCGCCGTCCTGCAGGGCGTGCATTCGAACTACGAGATCGATCTGTTTCGCAACCTCATCCAGGCGGCGGCGAAAGCCACCGGCTGCACGGATCTCGAGAACAACTCGCTGAAGGTGATCGCGGATCACATTCGCGCCTGTTCGTTTCTCATTGTTGACGGCGTGCTTCCATCGAACGAGGGACGCGGTTATGTGCTTCGTCGCATCATCCGTCGCGCAATCCGTCACGGCTACAAGCTCGGCCAGGAAGATGTGTTCTTCTACCGCCTTGTCGATGCGCTCGATGCCGAGATGGGTGATGCGTACCCCGAACTTCGCCGGCAGAAGGAACAGGTGAAGCGAGCGCTGAAACTCGAAGAGGAACGTTTCGCGGAAACGCTCGACCAGGGCATGAAGATACTGGACGCGGCGATCGGAAATCTCGCGGGTGACGAAATTCCCGGCGATGTTGTCTTCAAGCTGTACGACACCTATGGCTTTCCTGCGGACCTCACGGCGGACATTGCACGCGAACGGAATCTTTCCATCGACGATGCCGGTTTTGCGCGCGAGATGCAGGCGCAGCGTGAACGCGCGCGCGAAGCATCGAAGTTCGGCGTGGATTACGGCAAGGACATCAAGATCGACGCGATCACGGAGTTCACGGGCTACGACAGCCTGCGCGGCACCGGCCGCATTGTCGCGCTGTTTCGCGGCAACGAATCCGTGAAGCAGCTTGCCGACGGTGAAGAAGGCGCGATCGTGCTGGATCGCACGCCGTTCTATGCGGAGTCCGGCGGGCAGGTCGGTGACCGCGGCGTGCTGGAAGCAGGCAACGCGCGGTTCGATGTCGCCGACACGCAGAAACGCGGTGCGGCGTTCGTGCATTTCGGCAAGGTGTCGGGTGGTCCGCTGTCGGTCGGCGACAACGTCGATGCGGAAGTCAGCCTGGTCTCGCGCTCGCCGACCGTGCTCAACCATTCAGCGACGCATCTTCTGCACGCCGCGCTGCGCCATGTGCTCGGAACGCACGTCACGCAGAAAGGTTCGCTCGTCGCGCCCGACCGCCTGCGTTTCGATTTTTCGCATCCGCAGCCGCTCACGCCCGATGAAATTCGCGGTGTTGAAGATCTCGTGAATGCCGAGATTCGCCGCAATCACCCGGCGGACATCCAGCTGATGGCCTACGATGATGCGATCAAGGCCGGTGCAATGGCGTTGTTCGGCGAGAAGTACGGCAGTGAAGTGCGCGTGATGAAGTTCGGTGAATTCTCGACCGAGTTGTGCGGCGGCACGCATGTCGCCCGCACCGGCGACATCGGTTTCTTCAAGATCGTCTCCGAATCCGGTATCGCATCCGGTGTGCGGCGCATTGAGGCCGTGACCGGTGACAACGCGCTCGCGTACGTGCGCGGTCTTGAAGAGACGCTGGATCGTATCGGCAGCCGCGTGAAAGCGCCGCGCGACGAAGTGGATGCACGCGTCGAGCAGCTCGCGGAGCGCACGCGCAAGCTGGAAAAGGAACTCGACAGGCTGAGAAGGCAGCTCGCGTCCGGCCAGGGAACCGATCTTGTATCGCAGGCGATCGAGATCGACGGCGTGAAGGTTGTCGCGGCGCGCGTGGATGGCGCGGACGCGGGCGCGCTGCGCGATGCGGTCGACCAGCTGAAGAACCGCCTCGGCAAGGCAGCCGTGGTGCTCGCCGCCGCGGGCGATGGCAAGGTGCAACTCGCAGCGGGTGTCACGAAGGCGGAAACGACGCGGCTGAAGGCGGGCGATCTCGTGAATTTTGTTGCCGCCCAGGTTGGCGGCAAGGGTGGCGGGCGGCCGGACATGGCGATGGCCGGCGGCAACGATGCCACGAACCTGGACGCTGCACTGGCGGCTGTTGCGGACTGGGTTCGCCGGCAGCTTGACGCGTGATCTTCTAGAAGACAGCGGCGGGCCATCGGTCACGCCGCGCAACGGGGGGAGCCGTCAGGCACGGAACGTGGCGCTCATCGTCCAGAAGTATGGTGGCACGTCGGTCGGCGGCATTGATCGCATCGAAGGCGTGGCCGACAAGATTGTGGCGGCGCGCGATGCGGGCCACGATGTCGTGGTCGTGCTGTCCGCGATGGCGGGAGAGACGGATCGCCTGCTCGGACTTGCACGCGCGATCAGCAGCCACGGCCGTCCCAATCCACGTGAACTTGACGTACTGCTCGCAACCGGCGAGCAGGTCACCATCGCGCTCCTGTGCATGGCGCTTGAGAAGCGCGGCATCACGGCGCGCTCCTTCACGGGCTCGCAGGCGGGCATTCGCACGGACAACACACACAACAGGGCGCGCATCCATGCCATCGACTGCGATGCATTGCTTTCGCAGCTCGAACGCGGGCGCGTTCCCGTGATTGCCGGATTCCAGGGCGCGGATGCGGACGGCAACATCACCACGCTGGGCCGCGGCGGATCGGATACGACGGCCGTCGCGGTCGCAGCGGCGCTCAATGCGGACGAATGCCAGATATTCACCGATGTCGACGGCGTCTACACGACCGATCCGCGGCTCGTGCCCGATGCGCGCAGGCTGGATCGCGTGTCGTTCGAGGAAATGCTCGAAATGGCAGGCCAGGGGTCGAAGGTGCTGCAGATACGCTCCGTGGAGTTCGCGCACAAGTACAATGTGCCGCTTCGCGTGCTGTCGACCTTCCTTGATGGTCCCGGCACGCTCATCGCCCAGGGAGCGAATCCGGTGGAAGCCGCGCAGATCGTCGGAATTGCCAGCAGCCGTGAAGAAGCGGAAATCCGCGTGAACGGCGTGCCGGCCGCAACGGATTCAGCATGGCGCCTGCTCGCACCGTTGGCGAACAGCCGCATCGATGTCGACATGATCGTGCAGGGTGCGGACCGGGACGGACGCATGAATTTTGCGTTTACCGTGAACCGGCAGGACTACGATCGCGCGCTCGAGCTGATTGCGCTGCAATACGCCGGCAAGGACGGTGTGGCAATCGACGGCAACAGCCGCGTTGCAAAGGTTGCTCTCGTCGGCGCAGGCGTGCGGTCACAGGCAGATGTTGCGCCGCGTATGTTCGCGGCGCTTTCACATGTACAGGTGAACGTGCGGCAGATCGCGACGTCGGAATTGCGCATTTCGGTTGTCGTCGATGAAATTCAGATGGAAAAAGCAGTACGCGCATTGCATCATGAGTTCCGCCTGGCGGATCTGCCGGTGGCCGGCCAGGCGTCGCCGATGAACGCGCAGCCGGAAAAATAACGATAAGAATGGACCGGGTGGTCCGGGTGGTGATGAGTCAAGGAGTAACAGGAGGACGACATGCTTATCCTTACAAGGCGAGTAGGAGAGACGGTAATGATCGGTGACAGCGTCACCGTTACCGTGTTGGGGGTGAAGGGCAACCAGGTCAGGCTGGGCGTGAACGCACCCAAGGACGTGGCGGTTCATCGCGAAGAAATCTATGAGCGGATCAAGCGGGAGCAGGACGGCGGAGCCACCGGCGGCGGCGAAACTCCGCAGGACTGATTCAGCCTTGTCCGGCACCATATGCGCCGGTATCATTGCCGGCCTTGCGGCCGGGCCCTGAAGCCCGCCGCCTGGAAGTTTCCGGAGAGATGGCCGAGTGGTCGAAGGCGCTCCCCTGCTAAGGGAGTAAGGGGTTTATAGCCTCTTCGAGGGTTCGAATCCCTCTCTCTCCGCCAGGAAGTTTCCGGATACCAGCAGGGCAAAATTGCTGCGAAGTGCCGGAATTCGCGGGATTCGAAGCCTCGAACATGAATAATCCGGGTTCGACAGCGGGCGGCAGCCCGCTGAACCGCGCGGTCAGCGCGGGCCCGTAGGGCGAGCGGGCAAGGTCCCCGTATCAGGGGGGAGCGAGTAATCCCTCTCTCTCCGCCAGGAATTGCGGCTTCTTGAGTCTCGACCGATCCGGAATCGGCCGGT
>CAZRFE010000107.1:0-5768 GCA_964599565.1 uncultured Gammaproteobacteria bacterium | reverse complement strand
GTGCGGGGAATCCCGGGCCGGGCCCGGAAAGACGCGGGATTTTGGGGGCTCGGGCGGGGCAAGTCAAGGCTTGGCGCGCCGCCGGCACGGCAGTAATCGCCATCGCGGTTGCGGCCGTTTTCGAGCCGGTCCAGGCAAGCGACCCGCGGGGCTTTGCGCAGGAGCGGCTTCAGCCGCGATATCGAAACCAGTAGAGGCAAGAAAATCAGAAGCTGTCGGTCGCCATGATGGTGACAAGGAGAAACGCCGCGGGCACCATTACGACTGCATCCCAGGCGATAGCGACCGGGGTCGCGATGATCTTTCCCGCTGTCTCCGAGAACGTCCGAGGCTGCGCGACAACTACAACCAGCTCATCTTCAAGCTTTTCCAGCGGCAGTTTGCCCTCGATCGTGTAACGCCGACCGTCGATTTCCCGCGTCAGCGTGAGCGCTTGCACGATTCCCTCTTCCTTGAAACCGAGCTTCCGGAGACGGGCGGCAGCCTCCCCTGAAGGGTCGCGTCCGAGCAAGCTCAGCGAAACCGTACCCGTGATCCTGTTTTCCTTGTCCAGCCTGAAATCGTCGAATTTCGGATAGAAATCGACTTCGCGAGAAAGCATAAGCGCCTCACCGAACTCCTTGTCGATCGCGAATATGTAGGCGGTATCCGCGGTTGTTACAAACAGCTGCCCTGTATCCCGATTTACGTAGAAACCGTTGACGCGCTCCTGCTTGTAGTCCGGCATCCAGAGCGCTGACGTACATGCTGACAACAAAACAACCGCTATCAGTACGAGTCTGCGCATTCCTGCTCCTCCTGATTACCTGGTCACCGCCATTGGTGCTCTCGGGAAATTACCACACCCGTTGCTCGCGCTATCTCAAGATTCGTTCTCGCTCCTTCGACAACCATTGCCGTGAACGAAAAAAGCCCCGCTTTCGCGGGGCTTTGCGTAGGAGCGGCTTCAGCCGCGATATCGAATTACCGAACAATGTAGAGCGGCGATTCCTCGCGGACCATGTTCGCGCCCCGCCACCGCAGCTCATCAAGCTCCGCTTCATTCATCGGCAGATGCAGCGATGTGCTGTTGCCGATCTCGTGAATGTAATCGTGCAACTCATGGATGCGCGCTCTCAGCATCTCCACCAGCGCATCCATCGATACCTTGTCGCCGAACTCGATCGTCTCCGCAGCGCCTGGCCCCTCGACATGCATCCAGCGGATCGCATCCGCGAGACCTCTCGCCGTATCGATCGCGGAATACGGATTGAAGCCTTCCGGCATGCGGTAGGTCGTGTCCTTCTTGTTCATGATGATTCTCCATTCGTCTGTGATTGAAGAGATAAGGTGCCGGGTGGTTCACAGCCGCATGGAGAACGCGGTGGACTGATTCCCCCGAAGGGTCTTGTATTCGCCCACACCCGACATGGCATTTACTTCAGTTCTCCATTCGAGCTGTGACACCCGAGCCTCGAAAGGCATTGATAATTCTAGATTTTTGTCGATTTCTCGCCATCCGGACTGCCCTGAAATTCCGAAACAGAATCAGGTTTGGATGACAAGACATAACGCTCACCATCGTCTAAATTTATGGCCTTGCGGAACCAGTCTCCGGGGGGAGCCATGCACGTCGACCACGCGCCCTATCTACGTTTATCCAATCGTTCCCGATTGGATAAAGCTATCAACTCTCTTCTCGGGATCACGGAAGGAATCACAGCTGATTCCGAAATCAATTCTGCCGAAGAAGCCTTCCTAACAACCTGGCTACAAGAGCATGAAGACGCCAGAAACTCGCATCCCTACACTGAGCTGATGCCGATTGTTGAACGCGCGATTGCGGACGAGGTGCTGGACGCGGAAGAGAAGGAAGATATTCGCTGGCTATGTGACCGACTTCAATCACACGAGTTCTACGACGCGGCGACAGCCGATATGCAACGGCTGCACGCCATCCTAGGAGGAGTTGCCGCTGACAGCATAATAAAGGAAGCGGAGCTACGCGGGCTCTCTGATTGGCTGGCTGATCATGATCATCTGCAACGTGTCTGGCCCTACGATGAAGTAGCAAGCCTGATCGTCGGCGTCCTTAAAGATAAGAAGATCGATACAGAAGAACACGCGCTACTGATGCGATTCTTTGGAGAATTCACGGCACTGTTGGACGATAAAACGATTACGAACCCCTTACTCCTCGGGGACACTAGCGTCGTTGGTCTGTGCGCAGTTTGTCCTGAAATCGAGTTCCAACAGAAGTCTTTCTGCCTCACGGGCGCTTCCTACCGCTACAAGCGATCCGATTTCAGACGACTTCTTGAAAGTCTTGGCGCTCGAGTCGTTGACAGTGTGTCAAAAAAACTCGACTACTTGATCATAGGAGCAGACGGAAACCCCTGTTGGGCATACGCCTGCTATGGAAGAAAAGTTGAAGCTGCGGTGAATTTGCGAAAAGAGGGCGCCCGGCTGTTGTTGGTGCATGAAAACGACCTCCACGATGCAATTTCTGATCTGTAAGACAAACTCCATCTAAAATTAGGAGTTAAGAATGCCTTGGAATCCTACGCAAGAGCAGCAAGATGCCATCGCACGCTTCGACCAGAATCTCCAAATAATCGCGTGCGCTGGGTCCGGCAAGACGGGGGTACTCTCCAAAGGAATAGTCTCCCTTATTACACGCCAAATTGCCGAACCGAGGCAGATAGCGGCTTTCACGTTCACCGAAAGAGCCGCCGGCGAATTAAAGACAAGAGTCGCGAACGAAGCGCGAGCTGCGCTCGGTGAAATGATCGGAATGGCTGAACTTTACATTGGAACCATCCATGGGTTCTGTTTAGAAATTCTGCAAACATACGCTTTCGAATTCCTAAAGTATTCTGTCCTGAATGACATCCAGACAAAGTTACTAATAAATAGAAACAGCCGCGAATCCGGATTATCGAATGTACAAATTATTAGCGGGCCAAGTATAGGTCAAACGCTAAATCGGTCCTTCCCAAACGTTGGCATTTTCTTAGATGCGCTAAACGTCCTCCGTGAGGAGCCGGACGCTTCGATTGAAATCATTTCTCCAAGCCTTCACGAAGCGCTTCAAAGCTATCGCGCTCTTTTGCACAGAAAAAGGGCATTAGATTTTTCGGAAATTCAACTGGCCGCATATCAGAAGCTGACCGGCGAATCCGCAGATGAAATCCACTTTCAGGAGCAGATTGCGGCTAGATATCGACATGTCATCGTGGATGAGTACCAAGACATCAACCCTTTGCAGGAAAGCCTAATCGCTCGCCTCAGTAAACTCGGCGCCAGAATTGTAGTTGTCGGCGACGATGACCAATCCATTTATCAGTGGCGCGGCACAACAGTTTCCAACATCCTTACGTTCCCCGCTCGATATGAGGACGTTGGTCAAGTCACGCTTCCCCAGAATTTTCGAAGCTCTACCGCCATTGTTTCTATTGGCGATTCGATCGCAGAAAAAAACCGAAATGAACGTTTAGAAAAGCCTGTGGAATCGCAGAGCCATGTCAAGTACGAGCGAGGCGACATCGTTGCAACAACGTTTAGGACTCGCACTGACGAGGCCGGCTGGATCGCCGATAGAATTGAGGAAATGCTGGGCTCGCCGTTCAATGACGAAGCCGGATTGCCGCCGCGGGGGCTTACCTACTCAGATTTCGCGATATTGACTTCGAGCGTCTCCCGAACTGCTGGCTCCATAGTAGATGAATTTAGGAGCCGCAATATCCCATTCGTTATAGCTGGATATGCCAATCTTTTTGCAACTCCCGAAGTGAAAGCTTGCACCACGTCCTTTCTCTACGTGTCTGATGATGTAGACGAAGCAGCTGTCCGTGACGCCTGGCTGAACGCCGATCTGGGATTGAGAGCCGACGAGGTAGATCGCGCAATCCAGCTCTTGGACGAAGCCAAGGATTGGGATAACGCCCAGCGCTGGAGCGTGTATAACATCCAACGAACGTACCTGAGCCTCCTAGAACTCTTTGCGATAACAGAAGAAGAAGTGCAACGAAGGACAGGACTAAAAGACCGCGGAGAGGTCGCTCTTTTTAATCTCGGCAAATTCAGTCAAGTCATTTCGGATTTCGAGCAAATTCATTTTCAGTCGGCGCCGCAACAGAAATATCAAACGTTCAGTTACTGGCTTCAGAATGAAGCCCCGGGACTCTACGAACAAGGCGATAGTGACAAGCAATACGGGTCTCCCAATGCTGTAGTTATTTCAACGATACACAAAGCTAAGGGAATGGAGTGGCCTGTCGTCTTCTTACCAAATCTAAGACGTGGCGAGCTGCCTTTACGAGCACCCGGCGGTCGCACCAAGTGGCACATATTAGACCCTGCCTCCATTCCCAACGTAGATCGTTACCGAGGCGGGCCTTCGGACGCTACGCGTCTTTTTTATGTTGCTGTCACGCGTACAAAAAAGTGGCTGTATGCCTCTTTCTCGGAATTCGAAGGACAAACACGGAAGTTACCGTCCGAATATTTCGTTGATCTAACCCGAAATGAATTTGTAGTAACAAGAGCTCCCAATATACCTGCTGACATTAAACTGGAACCAGAACGTCCCAGCGCTGCTTCTGAAATTTCCATCAGTTTCAGTGATCTGAAATATTTCTTTGAATGCGCTTATCAGTTCAAGCTCCGAATCGTCTATGGATTCAACCCGCCGCTTCATGAAGCACTTGGCTACGGTAAGTCACTTCATGACGCCCTAGCAGAAGTCCACAAGCGCGCCCTCGAGAACGACATAGCTGACGCTCAGGAGGCCGAGACACTAGTAGAACGGCATCTTAATGTTCCCTTCGCATACCCGGGTCTACGGGAACAACTGCGCAAATCTGCTGTTGACGCGATAGGTCAGTATCTCAACACGCGCGGGTCGGCTTTAGCGCAGACCGAACATTCTGAACAAGTTATTGAGGTCACGCTTGGAGATGTCGTAACTGTATCAGGGAGGATTGATTTAGTTAGGCGACTTGATACAGGAGAGATAAGCATCGTTGACTTTAAGTCTACCGATCGAGCTCAAGATGAAGAAGTAACTCGAGATCAACTGAACACGTATGCTTTGGGTTACTCCGAACTAACCGGCCGGCGAGCCGACATGATTGAAGTACTCAACCTGGACAGAGAAGCAAGAAACGTTCGAGAAATAGTTGACGACAACCTTCTTAGTAGCACGCGAAATAGAATCAGAGCCGCCGGAGAAGCAATCCGAGACTCCCGATTTGATCGGCTCCCCAACTGGTGTGCCACTTGCGCGCGCTGCGATTTAGCCGGTATCTGTAGAAGTGACCGGAACTAGACGCATGTACGCTCATTAGAAGGTAATTCGAGGAAAGGTTCTTTTCCAGTATTCGAACGGAATTAAGGCCGACGGGGGCAGCTCAACCTGACCCCGAAGCAGGGACCACGCACTTTAGGGTCAAGTTGAACTGTACCTAGAGAACAACTAACGGACTTGAGATTAACCATGGCAGATCGACCTTATTATTCTCAGCGCGCTGGGCGGGGACCTGCGACGGTAGCTCTTGAACTGAACGACCTTAAAAGACTATTTAAGTCGCAGTACGATCAACTTGAGCAAGAAGGCTACTTTCAGGAGGACCTAGGCTTCCATTGCGTGGACGCGGGATTCATTCCCGGCCTACTCGGCACAGATCTACAAGCGGAGATTCTCCTTTCCCTGCATAAACCCAACTTGTGGCCGTGGCTGGCTCCCATTCTTCGGACGACGCGCAAGCTCAGAATTTGCATCGTTAAGC
>CAZRFE010000106.1:0-6079 GCA_964599565.1 uncultured Gammaproteobacteria bacterium | reverse complement strand
TTCCTTCGGAATGATCATGCCGAAGAAGCCTTCTCGCCGGATCAGCTCCCAGGCCTCGGCGGGCAGGTCGCGCGTGACGTTGTCGATCTCGTAATCGTTCAGCATCGCGCACAGCGTTTCGACGGGACCGTCGAGGAAGGCTTTCTCGTCCGCTGTCAGTTCAACCTGCGGAAAGTCGAGCAGTTGCTGCCAGTCAGGCTTGCCGGTGAAAAGCTCCGCGTCCCACCACGTCGTTCCCGCTTCGAGCGCATCGCGTTCGGTCTGCGAAATCTCCGGCATCGAGGAGCGATAGAAACGCAGCAGCGGTGCGCTGATGAAACGCTTGCGCAGGACATCGACATTGAACATTGCCGTTGTTGCGGCGTAGACGGCGAGCAGGATGATCTTCGCAAGCGCGTGCGCATCGACGAGAATGATGAAGCCCGCCACCGCAGCACCCATGATCGCGAAACCGGTTGACCGTCCCGGGCGGCGATAAAGAACGGCGAGCAGTGCCGCAAGCAGCAGTATCCAGCCAAGCCATGCGCTGATCATCAATTGTTCCTCGGTCAAAAAATCGCGCCCGCGTTGGCGGGCGCAGGAAAATGGTGGCGATGTTCGCGGCGAAGGCCGCTCCTACTCCGCGTCAGGCTGGTTCTCTGGTGCCGCACGCTTGAACGAATCAAGCTGCATGCAGGCATCCGCAATGCGGCTGATCGTCGGATAGGCGTTCATGTCTATGCCGAAACGTTTCGCGTTGTAGACCTGCGGCACGATGAACAGATCCGCCATCGTGATCCTGTTGCCGTAGGTGTAGGTCTTCACGCGCGGGTCCTTCGCGAGCATTTCCTCGAGCGCCGAGAAGCCACGGCCGACCCAGTGATGAATCCACTGCCTGCGCGCGGCATCGTCCGCCTTGAACGCACTCTCCAGGTATTTCAGAACGCCCGAGTTGCCAAGCGGGTGCACGTCGCAGCTGATGAGGCCGCACAGCGATCGCACCCAGGCACGATCCGCAACGTCGCCCGGCAGCAGCGGCGGATTCGGATGAATTTCCTCGAGGTACTCGATGATCGCGAGCGATTGCGTGAGCGTCACGCCGCCATCCACGAGGACTGGAATGCGTTCCTGCGGATTGAGCTTGTGAAAGCCATGGTGATGCTGTTCGCCGCCATCGCGCACCAGGTGCACGAAACGGTGATCCGCCTCGAGCTGCTTGATGTTCAGTGCGATGCGAACGCGGTACGCCGCGGAACTGCGGAAGTAGGTATAGAGTTCCATCACGCCCTCTCGATCGTCTGTTCGATGCTGCCGAAAATGGAATTGCCGGACTTGTCCGTCATGTCTATCTTCACGCGGTCGCCGAACTTCATGAACGGCGTTGCAGCGGCGCCGTCGCGGATGATCTCCAGCATGCGCTTCTCCGCAAGGCACGACGCGCCCTTCGATTCATCCTGGTTCGCCACCGTGCCGGAGCCGACGATGGTGCCGGCGCCGAGCGGCCGCGTCTTCGCGGCATGCGCGATCAGTTCCGCGAAGCTGAACTGCATGTCTTCGCCCGCTTCCGGCGCGCCGAACCATTCGCCATTGATCCAGGAGCGAAGCGGCAGGCGCACCTTGCAGTCGTGCCACGCGCTGCCGAGTTCATCCGGCGTGACGAACACGGGCGAAAGCGCGGACCGCGGCTTCGATTGCAGGAATCCGAAACCTTTCGCAAGTTCCGGCGGAATGAGATTGCGCAATGACACGTCGTTGACGAGGCCGATCAGCAGGATTCCCTCACCCGCCGCTTCCGGGTCTGCGTGCATGTCGATGTCACCGGTAACGACAACAATTTCCGCTTCGAGATCGATGCCGTAATCCTCGCTCGACACTTTCACCGGATCACGCGGACCGTAGAATCCAGCGCTCACCGCCTGGTACATGAGCGGATCCGAGTAGAAGCTTTCCGGGACTTCGGCGTTGCGCGCCTTGCGCACGCGCTCGACGTGCGGCAGGTACGCGGAGCCATCCACGAATTCGTAGGCGCGCGGCAGCGGTGCGGCGAGATCCTCGAACTTCACGTCGAACGCCTTCGCCACCTTGCCTGCGTTGAGATCGCGATACAGCGCTTCGAGTTTCGGCGCAGCCTCGTTCCAGTTCTCCAGTGCCTGCTGCATGGTCGGTGCGATGCCTTCCGCTCTCACCGCCTTCTTCAGATCGCGGCTGACGACGATCAGCTCGCCGTCACGGCCTTTCCTGAGACTTCCGAGTTTCATGATGCTCCAGTAATTTTTCTGCGGGTTGGTGCGTAACGTGAACCGGACAGTTCGCTGACGTCTCGCTCATTCGGTGAAATGTTTCTTCAGTCCCTGCCAGCAGTCCTGGTAGTCCGCCTGCAAGGCGGTCGATTCCATTGCCTGTTTCGTCGGGTGGAATGCAAGGCGCGTTTCGAACATGAACGCCATCGTGTCGGCGACTTTCTGCGGCTTCGAGGTATCGGCGTTCACGGCCTTCTCGTAGCTGCCCGCGTCCGGTCCATGCCCGCTCATGCAATTGTGGATGCTTGCGCCGCCCGGCACGAAACCGCCGCTCTTGCCCGCTTCCTTCGCGTCGTATTCGCCGTGGATGAGCCCCATGAACTCGCTCATGATGTTGCGGTGAAACCACGGCGGGCGGAACGTGTCTTCCATCACCAGCCAGCGTGGCGGGAAGATCACGAAATCCATGTTCGCCGTTCCCGGCGTGTCGGACGGCGAGGTGAGCACCGTGAAGATCGACGGATCGGGATGATCGTAGCTGATCGAACCGACGGTGTTGAAACAGCGCAGATCGTACTTGTATGGCGCAAGGTTCCCGTGCCAGCCGACCACGTCCAGCGGCGAGTGATCGATACGGGCGGACCACAGGCGTCCCTGGAATTTCCCGATGAGTTCGAAATCGCCGTCGACGTCTTCATATGCGGCGGCCGGTGCAAGAAAATCACGCGGATTCGCAAGACCGTTCGAGCCGATCGGACCGAGGTCCGGCAGCCGCAGGATCGCACCGAAATTCTCGGCGACGTAACCGCGCGCTTCCCCATCCAGCAGTTCGACGCGGAAACGCACGCCGCGCGGGATCACCGCGATTTCCTGCGGCGCGATTTCAATCACGCCGAACTCCGTTGCAAGACGAAGACGTCCGAGCTGCGGAACGATCAGCAGTTCACCGTCGGCGTCGTAGAAAAACCTGCCTTCCATCGAACGGTTGGCGAGATAGGCGTGCACGCCGCAACCGCTCTGCGACGCAGCGCTCCCGTTGCCGGCGACCGTGAACAGGCCATCGACGAAGTCCGCCGGTTTCCCGGGCAGCGGAAACGGACTCCAGCGCAGCTGGTTCGGCGTCGCCGGGAGTTCGTCGAAGCGATTGTGAAACGCGCCGTCATCAAGCAGTTCGAATGCCCGGTGCAGCACGGCAGGACGGATGCGATACAGCCAGCTGCGGCGATTCGCGTGCCGCGGCGCCGTGAACGCCGTACCGGAAAGCTGTTCGGCGTAAAGACCGTGCGCAACGCGCTGCGGAGAGTTCTGCCCTTCCGGCAATGCACCGGGCAACGCCTCCGTCGCGAACTCGTTGCCGAAGCCGGACATGTAACCCTGCTTGATCTCCGACACTGATTGTTCCTTCTTGAATGTTGAGGTTCGCGACGCGAACCCTAACCTGCACGCTGATCAGTTCCCGGATTCCACACCGGCTACATGATTCCCGAATGTTGAACGAAGACTGAGCCTCAGAGCACGCCGCGCTTCATCTGATCGCGTTCGATCGATTCAAAAAGCGCCGTAAAGTTGCCTTCGCCAAAACCTTCGTTGCCCTTGCGCTGGATGATCTCGAAGAAGATCGGGCCGATGCAGTTCTGCGTGAATATCTGCAGCAGCTTCTTCTGCTTCGTTTCCGTATCCGCGTCCATCAGGATCTTGTTCTTCTGCAGGCGCGCGATGTCTTCGTTGTGATTCGGAATCTTTTCCTCGATCACCTCGTAGTAGGTGTCCGGCGTATCGAGAAACGCCACGCCGCTGCGGCGAAGCGTCTCAACGGTCTCGTAGACGTTGTCCGTGAACAGCGCGATGTGCTGGATGCCCTCGCCCTTGTATTCGCGCAGGTATTCGTTGATCTGCGACTTCTCGTCCGAGGACTCGTTCAGCGGAATGCGCACCATGCCGTCCGGCGCCGTCATCGCCTTCGAAACGAGGCCGGTCTGCGCGCCCTTGATGTCGAAGTAGCGGATCTCGCGGAAGTTAAACAGGCGCTCGTAGAAGTCCGCCCAGGTCTTCATGTTGCCGTATTCGACGTTGTGCGTGAGGTGATCGATGAAGGTGAGCCCTGCGCCCTTCGGGTTGCGATCGGCGACGATGTACTCGAAGTCGTGCGCGTAGATGTCGCCCTTGTCACCGTATTCCTCGACAAGATACAGCGCGGAGCCGCCGATGCCGGAAATCGTCGGCACGCTGATCGGCAGCGTGTCCGCCTTCTCGGAAACGAACATCGCGCCCTTCTCCTTCGCGAGCTTTTCGGCCTTCGCCGCATCCTTCACGCGGATGGCGAAACCGCTCGCGCTCGGCCCGTGCTTCGCGGCGAAATCCGCGGCGAAACTGCCCGGCTCCTCGTTGACGAGGAAGTTGACGTCGTTCTGGCGGTACAGCGTGATTCTCTTCGTCCTGTGCTTCGCCACGGCCGTGAAACCGAGCCGGCCGAACAGGTCATGCAGCAGCGTCGCATCGGGCGCCGTGTACTCCACGAACTCGAAACCGTCGACGCCCATGGGATTTTCGAAGAGATCTGCCATTTCACACCTCGTGTCTTTCGGAAAGTGTCCCGCGCGCCATGTCGGCGCGGGAAACGGTGAATTATAAGGATTCCGGATTGGGGCGGACACCGCGGCACCGGCGGCAGTCAGGTAAGCGGTCCGGCTCCGGGAACTGTCGTTAAAGGTTTTTTTTGTAAATCAGTCACTTACTGACGAATCAGGCGAGCACGGTGCGAACCGCAAATATCTCGGGGAAAAAAGTAAGATCAAGCGCCTTGCGCAGGAATCCAACGCCGGATGAACCGCCCGTACCCGGCTTGAAGCCGATGATGCGTTCTACCGTCTTCATGTGGCGGAACCGCCAGAGCTGGAAATTGTCTTCCACGTCGATAAGCTTTTCCGCCATCTCGTAGGCATCCCAGTACTGCTCGCGGTTCTCGTAGATGGTCTTGAATACCGCGGTCACGGCATCACTCTTTTCATACGGCTGCGACCAGTCCCGCTCGACGTGATCGGCCGGCACCGGCAGTCCCTTGCGATGGAGATGGCGCAGGAATTCATCGTAGAGCGACGGCTGGCGAAGAATGCCTTCGAGCCATTCGCGCACCGCGGGATCGTGGCGGAAGACCTTCACGAGCTCGGCGTTCTTGTTGCCCAGCATGAATTCCAGCGCGCGATACTGCGGGGACTGGAAACCGGACGCGTGGCCGAGCACGCCGCGAAATTCCGAGTATTCCGCCGGCGTCAGCGTCTCGAGCACCGCCCACTGGTTGAACAGCTGGTTCTGCACGGCCTTCACACGCGCGAGAATCTTGAAGCAGGGTTCCAGGCGGTCTTCCTGGATGAAGCGGATCGCGGCGGCGAGTTCGTGCAGCACGAGCTTGATCCACAGCTCCGAGGTCTGGTGCTGGATGATGAACAGCAGTTCATCGTGATGCGCGGGCGCAGACAGCGGCTCCTGCGCGGTGAGAATCTTGTCCAGGCGCAGGTAGCCGCCATAGGTCAGGCTGCCGGAGAGGTCGGTGCGGATGCCGGCTTCAAGGTCACGCTTATTCATTATTAATAGGTCCCGATGTTGCGCTGGTTCCTGCCCGAGCAGGCCTTTTGCTAAACTTGCGCCCTTTCCGGCCCCGGGGGCCGGACGGAAAGGCATTTTACCAGCCGATCGGGGCCAGCAGGCGAATCCCGCCGCCCGCTTCCCGGGCACGATCCGGGCATTGCGCCGGTTCCGGCTCTTTCTTGAAACAGTGACCGTCGCCCGGAAGGGGCGGCACGGGTCAGGAGGATTTTTCCCTTGAAGACCGTGGCAAAGTTCGAGATCAAGTACCTCCAGTA
>CAZRFE010000105.1:0-6083 GCA_964599565.1 uncultured Gammaproteobacteria bacterium | reverse complement strand
CCGGGATGTTCGACAGCAGGATGGTGTGGAATTCACGGGCGAGCTCGATGTAATCCGAAGCGGAACGTGGGCCATCGCAGAGTGCAAAAAATTCGAACCAGGCGATGCCATCACCGAGCTTGCGAACGGGAATGGAGCGGTTATTGACCGTCAATGCGGTTTCTTCAGATATCTCGCCTGGATTCAGCTTCCTGAAGTATTCCTCCATCGCGCTGTCCGCTTCTGCGCCTAACGGGCAGTGGTACACCTCCACGGTTTCAAGCGTACGCAGCCGATAGTCCATTCCTGCATCGACATTCAGGATTTCGCAATATCGTTCGATGAGCCTGATCGCTGGCAGGAAGCGGGCGCGTTGCAGTCCGTCCTTGTAGAGCTGATCAGGCGGAATGTTCGACGTGGCGACGAGTGTAACGCCGTACGTGAAGAGGTATTCGAACAGGCGCCCGAGGATCATCGCATCTGCGATGTCGGATACGAAGAATTCATCGAAGCAGATGATTCGCGTCTTCCCGGCGAGGCGGGAAGCAACGGTCTTCAATGGATCCTCCGAGTCCTTCAGGGTTTTCAGCTCGGCGTGAACCTGCTGCATGAAGCGATGGAAGTGGAGCCGGGTTTTCCGCGGAAAGGGCAGGGTATGGAAGAAGGTATCCATCAGGAATGTCTTGCCGCGGCCCACACCGCCCCACAGGTAGAGACCGCGAACGGGATCCTGTTCCGCAGGTTCTCCGCTCAGTCTTGATTTCAATCGCCGAAGAAGCCCGGGCGCGTGCTGGTTTTTCAACTCCTGCCAGACGCGGTCCAGCATCATGATGGCGCGTTCCTGGGAAGCATCGGCGGAATAGCCGTGCGCGGCGAGTGCCGCGCGGTAGCGTTCTGTCGGTGATTCAAGCGGTGGGGTCAAGCGCGCACCTTTGGATTGTCATGGCTCGAAGCGGGGACATGTCCACAACACCTGATTGCGCAGGCGGCGGTGTGGCGTTAAATCCATTCGCGGCTGAAGCCGCTCCTGCAATTGCCGCTCAATCTTCCTGCAGATCGGGAATGTCGCGATACTGGTCGAGCGCCTGCGGGTTCGCCAGCGCGTCGGTATTTTTCACCGATCGCCCATGCACGGCATTCTGTACGGCCAGTTCGACGATCTTTCCGCTGATGGTGCGTGGAATATCCGTTACCTGCACGATCTTCGCCGGCACGTGACGCGGCGTGGTGTTGGCGCGGATGACCTTGCGCACCTTGTCGCGCAGATCGTCATCCAGGTGGAGTCCATCGCGCAGCCGCACGAACAGCACGACGCGCTCGTCGCCTTTCCATTGCTGGCCGATGGCGAGCGATTCGAGAATTTCGTCAAGCTTCTCCACCTGCCGGTAGATTTCGGCGGTACCGATGCGCACGCCGCCGGGATTGAGCGTAGCGTCCGAACGGCCATAGATGATGACGCCGCCGTGCTCGGTGATTTCCGCGAAATCACCGTGACACCAGGCGTTCTCGAAGCGATCGAAATAAGCCTTGTGATACTTCCTGCCGTCGGGGTCGTTCCAGAATTCGACGGGCATCGACGGAAAGGGTTTCGTGCAGACCAGTTCGCCTTTTTCATGGCGCAGCGGCGTGCCGTGTTCATCAAGGACTTCCACCGCCATGCCAAGACCACGGCACTGCAGCTCGCCCTTGTAGACAGGCAGCATGGGGTTGCCGAGCGCAAAGCAGGAAACGATGTCCGTACCGCCGGAGATGGAAGAGAGCTGCAGGTCTTCCTTGATGTCGCGATACACGAAGTCGAAGGATTCCGGCAGCAGCGGCGAGCCGGTGGAAAGGACGGCACGCAGTGCGGCGAGATCAAAGCGTTCGCGCGGCTTGAGGCCGGATTTTTCCACGGCGGCGATGTACTTCGCGCTTGTGCCGAAGACGGAAACACTTTCTTCTTCCGCCATCTTCCACAACGTCTCCGGTCCGGGATGAAACGGAGATCCATCATAAAGAACCACGGTGGCGCCGACGGCAAGGCTTGATACCAGCCAGTTCCACATCATCCAGCCGCAGGTGGTGAAATAGAAGATATTGTCGTCGCGGTGCAGGTCGGTATGCAGCACGAGTTCCTTGAGATGCTGGATCAGCGTGCCGCCGGCGCCATGCACGATGCATTTCGGAACACCGGTAGTTCCGGATGAATACATGATGTAGACGGGGTGATCGAAATCCGTCTGCTCGAAGCGGATTTCGCGTTCATCGGAAAGAAAATCATTCCAGGAAACCGCGTTTCGAAGATCGCTCACCGACGTCGCACGCTCCACGAATGGAACGACGACGACACGCTCGATAGCATCCAGCTTCTCCACGACATCGCGGATTCGATCCAGCGTGTCGATGGTCTTGCCGTTGTAGTAGTAGCCGTCAGTCGCAAACAGCACCTTCGGTTCGATCTGCCCGAAACGGTCCAGCACGCCATTGACGCCGAAGTCCGGCGAACATGACGACCAGATGGCGCCGATGCTGGTGGCGGCGAGCATTGCAATGATGGTTTCGGGGCAATTCGGCATGAAGCCCGCAACGCGGTCACCCTTCACGACGCCCATGCCGCGCAATGCGCCTGCAAGGCGCGCGACCTCGCGGTAAAGTTCCGCGTAGCTCAGCTGGCGGCGATTGCCGTGCTCATCGCGGAACACGATGGCCGTTCGGTCATCCTTAAAGCGCAGCAGGTTCTCGGCGAAGTTGAGCCTTGTGCCGGTAAACCACTTCGCGCCCGGCATGCGGCTTCCATCAACCAGCACATGATCCCAGCTGCGTTCGGCCTTGATTCCGCAGAATGCCCACACTTCCGGCCAGAAGGCTTCCGGGCGCTCGATCGACCACTGGTAAAGGCCAGTGTAATCGGTGATGTACGGCGCGTACTCGTGGCGGATGTGTTCAAGAAAGTGCGCCATGCGCGTATTTGCAACGCGTTGCGGATCGGGTGTCCAGAGCGGTTCTTTCATGGATGATGCGTTTCCTGTCTGCCGTAGGAGCGGCTTCAGCCGCGATCCTTTTTCATGCAGCTCGGCTGAAGCTCCTACGACGCTTTCGACTTGTCTATTTCAGCTTCAAGTTCCGGAAGTATCTTGAAGAGATCGCCGACAAGACCGATGTCCGCAATCTCGAAGATCGGCGCATCGGCATCCTTGTTGACCGCGACGATGGTGCCGCAGTCCTTGATGCCCGTCAGGTGCTGGATGGCCCCGGAAATTCCGAATGCCATGTAAAGGTCGGCCGCGATGATCTTGCCGGTCTGCCCGACCTGCATGTCGTTCGGCACGAAACCGGCATCGACCGCGGCACGCGATGCGCCAACGGCAGCGCCGAGCCTGTCCGCGAACTTGTAGAGAATGTCGAAGTTCTCCTTGCTGCCGACGCCGCGCCCGCCGGAAACGACGATCGACGCTGCCTGCAGATCGGGACGCTCGCTCTTCGAGGCTTCCAGCTTCACGAAACGCGTGTGCGAAGGAAGCGTGACATCCGCTGTTGCGTCTCCGATGACGGCGCTGCCGCCGGTCGCCGTCGGCTGGAACGATGCGAGCCGCACGGTGCCGACAACCGGGATTCCTTCGGGAACCTTCACGGTCACAAGCACGTTGCCCGCATAGACGGGACGTTCGAACGTGCGTGAATCGATGACGCGCATGATGTCGCTGACCTGCGGTGCGCCGAGGAGTGCTGCCGCGCGCGGCAGTACGTCCTTGCCAAACGTCGTCGATGGCGCAAGCACGTGCGTGTAACCGGCCGCGAGTTTCGCGATCTGCGGTGCAAGCTGTGCCGCGAGCGGATGGGCGTTCTCGGCGCGCTCGATCTTCAGCACCTTTGCGATACCGGCAAGCTTTGCCGCCTGTTCAGCCACTGTGCTTGCGTCGGCGGCGAATACCGCAACATGAACTTCGCCGCCGATGGCCACGGCGCAGCTTGCGGCTTTCGCGGTTGCGGCGTTGAGCTTCTTGCCGTCGTGTTCGGCGATGAGAAGAATGCGGTTCGACATCAGATCAGCCCCTTCTGCTTCAGCGCATCGACAAGTTCCGCAACGGTTTCGACCTTGCGGCCGCCGCTGCGTTTCACGGGCGCGGCGTACGCCTGCGTTTCAAGCATCGGCGGCTTCGTGACGCCAAGCTCGCCCGCCGGGATGCCATCGAGCGGTTTCTTCTTTGCCTTCATGATGTCCGGCATCTTCACGAAGCGCGGCTCGTTCAGGCGAAGGTCGGTCGTGACGATGGCGGGCAGATCGATCTCGATGGTTTCAAGGCCGGCATCAACTTCGCGCGTGACGCTTGCCTTGCCGTCCTGGATGTCGATCTTCGATGCGAACGTCGCCTGCGGCCGGTCCAGCAGTGCGGCGAGCATCTGTCCCGTCTGGTTGGCATCGTCATCGATGGCCTGCTTGCCGAGGATGACAAGTTCGGCGTTCTCGCGTTCGGTGACTGCCTTCAGCAGGCGCGCTGCATGCAGCGGCTGGATTTCCTCGTTCGCCTCCACATGGATCGCGCGATCCGCGCCCATCGCAAGTGCCGTGCGCAACTGCTGCTGGACGTCGTTCGTGCCGATGGAAACCACGACGACTTCATCCGCCTTGCCGGCTTCCTTGATGCGCAGCGCTTCCTCGACGGCGATTTCGTCGAACGGATTGATGCTCATCTTCACGCCATCGGTCTGTACGCCGGAGTTGTCGCGCCTGAGCTGCACGCGCACGTTGAAATCAATGACGCGCTTGATGGGTACGAGAATTTTCATTCCTCTTCCTTCACGATGTTTCAGGAACTGTGGAATAGCGGATTTTGTTCGATAACAAGGCGTGCGAGGTGCGAGGCAAGGATCTTGCCGCTTGTAAATGACGAGCCGAGCGGCGAAGCACAACGCAGTTAGCGGACAAAAGATGCATTCCGTTCAAAGGTTCGAGTAGTTAGGGCCGGATCCGCCTTCCGGCACGGTCCACGTAATGATCGCGTACGGGTCCTTGATGTCGCACGCCTTGCAGTGCACGCAGTTTGCGGCGTTGATCTGCAGGCGACGCACGCCATCGGTTTCCACCATCTCGTAGACGCCGGCGGGGCAGAAGCGTTCGCACGGGTTGCCGTATTCCTCCGTGCAGCGCTCCACGCAGATGCTCGTATCGTGCACCTTGAGATGTGCCGGCTGGCTTTCATCATGTGAAGTGGCGGCGAAATACACTGATGCAAGCCGGTCTTTCGGCGGCAGTTCGCGCGGCCCGAGCGCCTGCGGAACGTCGCCCGCGTCCGCCTGGTGTTCCATGCGTTTCCAGTCCGCGATGTCGTTCTTCAGCGTCCACGGCGAATGGCCGGCGGTAACGGTTTCGAGCGCGGCATTTGCAAGCCCCGCCCATCGGCCATGCTTGAAGCCGGGTGCGATGTTGCGCACCTTGTGAAGTTCCTTCGCGGAATCCGACGCGCGCCATGCGGCATCGTAACCGTCGGCGGAATTTTCCTTCGCGTAATGATCCGCGGCGAGCATTCCGCTTCGCATCGCCATGTGCACGCCCTTGATCTTCGCGAAGTTGAGTGTGCCGGCGGCATCGCCGATGAGGATTGCGCCCGGCATGTCGAGTTTCGGCAGCGACTGGATGCCGCCTTTCACGATGGTGCGCGCACCGGCGGAAATGATTTCGCCGCCTTCGAGCAGGGGACGGACGGATGGATGGTTCTTGAACTGCTGGAAGGCTTCGAACGGTTTGAAATCGGGGTGTGCGTAGTCGAGCCCGCTGATGTAGCCGATGTAAACGCGGTCGTTGTCGAGATGGTAAAGGAACGAACCGCCGTAGGTGTTCGATGCGAGCGGCCAGCCGAGGCTGTGCTGGATGAGTCCCGGCTGCACGCGTCCTTCCGGCAGCTGCCACAGTTCCTTGAAGCCGAGCGCATAGCTTTGCGGCGCACTGTCGCGATCCAGCGAAAAACGTCTGATCAGCTTTTTTGAAACGGAGCCGCGGCAGCCTTCGGCGAGCACGGTGAGGTTCGCGCGGATGTCCACGCCTGGCGTGTAGTTCGGTCCCGGAGCGCCATCTTTCTCCACGCCCATGTCGCCGCAGCGCACACCGACGACGCGATCGTTCTCGA
>CAZRFE010000104.1:0-6162 GCA_964599565.1 uncultured Gammaproteobacteria bacterium | reverse complement strand
GACAGGAACGCATCGCTGAGGGAAAGCTGCGTTGAGGAAGAAGAAGGGCCGCGCAAGCGGCCTTTTTTCTTGCGGTTTCGCCTTTTCCCGGGCGCTCGGCCGAGGCGGACGGTGGAGAGGCGGGTTCCTGCTTGAGGCCGTTGGTTCCCAATCCTTGATTCCTGTGCTATTTATTGCCTCATTACAATAAATGGGACAAAGGGACTCACATGGAACGCACGCACCAGGGGATTTTGGCCGCCTCCTTTCTCTTGCTTTCTTCCTTCACCGCATCCGCGGCGACGCTGGTCGGCAATACGCCGGGCAGTTTTTCGGTTTCCGCCGCGGGTAACGCGGTCTACCAGGTTCCGCTGACGCTGCCGCCGGGAACGGCCGGCATGACGCCGGAACTGACGTTGGCATACAGCAGCGGAGCGGGGGATGGAATTGCAGGATGGGGCTGGAACGTTCGCGGGTTCCCGAGCATCCAGCGTTGCGGCGCGCAATACGATTCGAATGCGCGCAAGAGTGCGGTCGACTACAGCAGCAGCGACCGCCTTTGCCTCGATGGCAACCAGCTCATGCTGTATTCAGGCACCTACCTTTCCGCGGGCGCGGTCTATCGTTCTGAAATCGACAATTTCACGCGAGTCACGCAGGTTGGCAGCGGCTCCAACATTTCCTTCAAGGCCGAGTTGCGCAACGGAAGAATCGTCTACTTCGGCTCCACCGCCGATTCGCGCAAGCTCAAGGACGGGAGCAGCGCGATCCTCGAATGGAAAGTCAGTCGTATCGAGGATCGCTCCACGAACGGCAACTACATTGCGTACACGTATTCCGTTGATACCGCAGGCGGCGCATTGTTGCCCGAATCCGTGACGTATACCGGCAGCAGCGCCAGCACGCCTTACTACAGCGTCGATTTTGTCTACGAGAGCCGTCCCTCCGGCGAGATGCGTCCGCGCTATCGCAATGGCAGCTCGGTTGCATATGGCAAGCGATTGAATCGAATCGATGTCAGGCACAGCACAACCGTTGTGCGGCGTTTCGAGCTGACGTACGAATCGGCGCTGTCTCCGCTGACAGAGCGAAGCCGCCTTGCGTCCATCCAGGAATGCGGCCTGGGCGCTGCGGACTGCTATCGTCCGGTCACGTTCGAGTGGCTGGATGCGGCTGCATCGCGAAGCGCAGGCTCCTCTGGCTGGAGCAAACGCGCGCGCTGGGCAGACATCAATGGTGATGGCCTTGACGATGCTGTGTTTCATGGCGGTGTGATCATCAATCCGAATCCAAGTCCGTACAACATTTTCGATGACGAATACCTCTACACCAAGATGGCCTATGCCCTTTCGACCGCAAGCGGTGAGCTGGGCAATGCGGTCGACACCAACATAGCCTGGACCGATGCCACTGCAAAAACCGCGCAAATCCTCGATTTCGACGGCGACGGCAAGAAGGATATTGCGTTCGAGCGTAATGGCTACGTGGCTATTGCTCGATGGAACAACGGGTTCAGCGATTCGGCTGTGTTGCAGACCAACGTCACCTATTCTGCAAACCTGCACGCGCTCGATATAGACGGTGACGGCTATGACGATATCGTCAAGCCGCTCAGCGGTGGTCTGGCCGTATACCCGAACAAGTATCCTTCGCGTACGACCGGTTATCTCGCGACCGACAAATACCAGTTCTCGCTTGCCCAAATCGATCCGCAGGGATTGATGCAGCAGTCGAAAACCGCAGGCTTCGGTGATGTCACCGTCAACTTTGTGCACGTTGACGACCCGATGTATCCCGACGACCCGTGGAATCCGCCTTCACCTCCTTCCTACGAGCCGCCTGACTATCCACCTGTTTCAAACGTCGACGTTGGTGAGATTTCCGATATTGATGGCGACGGGCGCGATGATTTCCTGCTGCCGATCACCACGGATGGTGTGCGGGAGTGGTTCGTTGCATTCTCGCGCAGCACGGAAACAAGCGGGCAAATGCTGTTTGCGCCGCTTGGTGTTATCAAGGAGCCGCAGCTTGGCGACGTGAATGGCGACGGTCTCGCGGACCTGGTTTACCTGTCTTCAGGCAACGAGGTGCGCGTACGCCTCAGCAAGGGTGTCGGCAGTACTTCGGCAGCTGCGAGCTTCGCGGCTACCGTAAGTACCGGTGTAATCGTCGCGCCGTACGCAGCAGAAGGCACAACGTCACATTTCCAGTATGCACTGGTGGATGTGAACCTGGATGGCATGCAGGATCTCATGTTCATGACCTCCATCGACGATGGAACCACCACGAAGTACCGATGGAAAAAAGCACTGTCTACGGGCAACGATTTCGGCGCCGTGAGCGACTCCGGACTGGGTGGCGATGTCGGTCGGACAGCTCCACCACAGCTGGCCGTCCTGGATCAGAACGGCGATGGCGCGATCGACATCATTGTCGAGGGGACGCTGAACAAGGCCGGCAGCGGCAGCCATTTCGTGCAGGGTGACAAGCTGTCCAGCATTGAAGGCAGCAACGGCCTTGAAACCGGGATCAGCTACGCACCGCTGTTGAGCGTGCACAACTGGAGCGGGCAGGGAACCGTTGCCGACGCCTATCGCCTGCGGCCGCGGCGCGAAGTTGTCGATTCCTACACATCCGATGACGGCGATGGCGGCACATTCACCGTTGATTACACATACCACGGCGGCCTTGCGCATCGTCGTGGGCGCGGCTTTCTCGGGTTTGCCGCGCGTACGGCGATTGATTCGCGACTGCCGTTGAAGACGAAGACGACCTACCTGCAGGAGTTCCCGTATGCGGGACAGACGAAACTGATCGAGACGCGTGATGTGGTGACGAACAATCTCGTTACACGTTTGCAGTACACGCACCTGGCGCAGGTGTTCAGCGGTCCGGCAACGAATGAGAGCCGGCACAGTCCATACATCAAGACCGCGGTGGAGGATGTGTACGCCGTTGATCCTTCCAACGGAACGCTGGTAAAGAGTACACGCACGGATCGATGGGACCTGGATGATTACGGCAATCCGGGATACGTCCGCGTCGTCTACTCGGTCAACAACCAATCGAGCGGGATCGATCCTGCGGGTATCCAGACAACCGTAAACACCACCTTCCAGAACGACACGGGCAACTGGTGCCTGGGTCTGCCAACCTCGCGCACCACGAGCAACAGCGACACGACCTACCGGCAGGAAACGGCGACTTACCAGGGTTGCCGCGTGCACACGCGCACGACCGGCATGGAAGAAGCAAACCGAGCCTTGACCACCACTTACGCCTACGATGGTTTCGGCAATGTTACCAGCGAGATGCTGACGGCAGCGAACGAGAACAGCCGCGTAACCACCTACGAGTGGACGCCATCGAATGGGCGCTTTCTTGAAGCCACGGTCAACGCGCTTGGCCATCGCGTGGAGTTCGGGTTCGATGCAGACACCGGCCTGCTCGATGCGCAGACCGATCCGAACGGTCTGATGGTGGAATGGTTTTACGACGCGCTTGGTAACCGGATCCGCGAAGAACGCCCCGATGGCACGGAAACGGCCTGGAGCCGCGCGTACTGCAGTTCGAACTGCAGCGTTGCGAATGGCCTGTACAAGGTAACGGAGACGCAGCGAAGCCCAGCCGAGCTTGATCCACTTCTTCCTCCGATATATGGCAAGACTGAAAGCGTCATCGATGCGCTGGAGCGCGTACTCGAAGTGCGACAGCCGAAGCTGAATGCCGCGAGCGAGACGTGGGGTTCTGATTGGTCCGCGACCCGCACGGAGTATGACCATCTTGGCCGCATGCACCGGCAGAGCGCACCGTTCGATTTCAGCACGGGGCCGCAGTACTGGACCACACGCAGTTATGACGTGCTTGGCCGGCTTGTGCATGAGAGCCGGCCCGACGGCGGCAGCGTTTCGTATGACCATGTCGGCCTTGCCACTACCGTCACCGACCCTTTGAACAAGCAGACAACCAGGGAAACGGATGCGAAGGGGCGCGTCGTTCGTGTCGTTGACGCCAGTTACAACCAGACGACTTATGCCTACGACGGTTTCGACAACCTGACCGATACCTGGGCGCCCGGCAACTCGCACATTCACATCACGTACGATGGCCGTGGATTCAAGGAGGGCGTTGATGACCCGGACATGGGATCGTGGAGTTACGAGTACAACGCCTTCGGCGAACTCGCTTCGCAGGTCGATGCAAAGAACCAGGCCACGACGCTGATCTACGACAGGCTTGGCCGCCTCATCACACGCACTGAAGCCGAAGGCACCACAACCTGGACGTATGACGGACCCAATGGCAATCCCGCCATTCCAATGATCGGCAAGCTGTACGACGTAAGCCAGAAGGAAGGCAGCGTGGAAGTGTACGGCGAGGAGACGATGTACGACGCGCTGGGACGTCCCATGCAGGTCACGACACGGCTCGATGGCGCCAGCTACTACACCAGCTACGGATATGACGGCTTCGGCCGGCTGGCGCATGTCGAGTATCCGGAAAGCTATCCGACGGTTTTCAACACGCCGCCGATAGCTGTTATCAATCCGCAGTCTCAGAGTGTCACCATGCCCTCGTCGGACGGCATCCTGCTGGACGGCAGCGGAAGCAAGGACAATGATGCTCATCCTGTCAAGCCGCTGGCATTCGCATGGAGCCAGACCGCAGGACCCGGCGGCGGAACGTTATCCAATCCGAGCAATGACATTGCAACATTCTGGCCTGCTGTGCCCGGCCACTATGGGATTGCACTGGAAGTCTACGATGGCGAGGATTCGGATACGACCGAGGTTTCCATTGAAGTCAGACCCGCAGCACCGGCTGCGCTGGTGTTCACTGGTATCACGAGTTCGGGTGCCACCGTGAGCTGGTCGCCGCCGTCGGATGGCGTGACGGCCAACACCATCTACGAACTGCGCGAGTCGGCGAACAATACTCGGCCGCCTAACGCCGTCTATTCTGGCAGTGCGCTCTCGACACCACGTTCCCAGCTCGACAGCAGAAAAATCTATCGCTACTGGGTACGCGCCTGCGAGCCGACCCCATCCGGAAACATCTGCGGTCCGGAGCGAACGAGCGATCTCAAGTTCTACCCCGGCAAGCCCGGTACGCCCAGTGTCGCACCGTCCTCGACGGATACCGGCGGTTTCACCGTGAGCTGGGGCGCGGCGCCAGGTCCTGGCCCGGTCTCGAACTACCGTCTGCTGGAAGTGAATTCCGGGGAAACCTGGGACGTGGGGACTGCGCGCAGCAAAACGCTTTCACGGACCACGACCGGCACGTGGAGCTATCGCGTGCAGGCTCACAACAATACCGTTGCCGACAGCTACAGCAGTACAGGCAGCGTGGTCGTCAAGAAGCCTGCAACACTGGCGACGCCGACCGTCAGCGGAATAGATAGGTTTGATGGTACGTTCACCGTCAGCTGGAACTCTGGCGGCAGCGGCGTCATTCGCTATGAGCTCTATCGGCGCTTCAACGGTACGATCACCGAAGATTACGACTGGTATGTCTTCAGCGCCGGCACGTCGCGCACGTTGAGTCGCAGCGACGTGGATGAAGGCACGTACGACTTCCGCGTGCGCACGTGCAAGGCCACGGGCTGCGGCAGCTGGAGCGGCATCCTGTCGTTCTATGTCGATCGCCTCACACCCAAGCCGGGAGACCCCTGCTCCAAGTTCTGCATGCAGGCATCCCCGGATGGCTCGCTGGAAGGAGAAGCGAGGAGTGACACGACAGAGGCAGTCGAAGCGCCGAAGCCGAGCGACTCGACCGACGGCGAACCTCTCGACGATGCGGGCAGCGAAACAGGTGTGGATGACGCGAATACGTCGAATGGTGATGACACCGCCGTACTGTTGCCGAGCGAAGACGAATCCTTTCATACCCTCATCCCGGAACGCGTATCCGGGATCCACGCTGTTGCAGACGAGACTCCCGCGCGCCTTGCATCAGCGACGAAGGCAGGTAATACCAACGGCGACGGCTTCCGCCTCACACCGCCTGCACGTCCCTATGACATCGCACGTGGCATCGGTCCTGCGTCGCATTCCAGGATCAACGCACCTGCGCGCGCCATCAAGACGGACTTTGAATTCGAGTGCGAATGGAATGGGCTGGCAAGCGACTGCGATTTCCGTTTCGGTGTTCGTTACGAGTACGACCAATGGAGCCACCTGCGGA
>CAZRFE010000103.1:0-6187 GCA_964599565.1 uncultured Gammaproteobacteria bacterium | reverse complement strand
TCGTGTACGAGAAGGTGCAGCGCGATCCCGCCCCGATGATCTCCTCGAACTCCGCTGCGTCCATGGTTTGCGGATCAATGGTCGAAATTTCTGGAGTGCGCACCGCTTCGGCAACCGACACGACCTTGGGCATCGATTGCCGTTCGCGTAATTGATCCACACCTTCACCTGGGGCCGGATCACCACATGCAACAAGCAGCAGAGCTACCATCAGGGAACTGGACCGAAGAAAAGCCGAGCACAATGCCGCCTGCCAAAACCGCATCATTCGACTTCCTCCAGGTCTTCGATCAGGTACTTCATTTCGGCGATCTCACGGCGCTGCGATTCAATGATCTCGTCGGCGAGCTTTCGGACGCGCGGATCCGATATCTGTGCGCGTTCGCTGGTCATGATCGCAATGGAATGATGCGGAATCATCGCCTTCATGTACTCCGCATCGCCGATCGTGGATTGGCTTCGCACGAGCCACAGGGAGAGCGAAAACACGATAATGCTGCCGGCGAAAATGGCGATGTTGATCATCCGGTTTTTGTACATGTTCAGCATGAAGGCCAGCATCACAACCGCCATGACGGCGCCCATGACGAAGGTCATCCAGAATCGTGTCTCGCTCCACAGGACGTGCTCGAACACGTAGGTGTTCAGATACATCACGCCGAACATCAGGATCATCGCCGTGACGATCATTCCCGCAAAACGCCAGTAGGACATGTGCATGAGGTTATCGCTCCTGTTGCTCGTGATGTCCGCTTCCGTTCGAATGCTCGCTTTCAAAACGTGCGTACTCCGCGGCGGTCATTGCGGGCAGACGGTCAACAAACGCCACGATGCTCCATAGTGTCTCGTCATCGTGACTCACGCCGAATGCGGGCATTCCCGTCATCCTGGCGCCGTGCTTGACCAGCCAGAAGATTTCGTTTGTCTTCCACTCTCCCACCACGTCCGGAAGGTGTGGAGGCTGCGGCAGCATTCCCTTGGCCCATGCGTCCTTTTCGACGCCCGGACCGCCGTGACAGTGCTGGCACATCGATTTGTATTCTCCTGCGCCGGCCGAAACCATCGATTCCGTAAATTCGGGACCATCGATGGCGGCAGCCTGCCGCTCGATCGAGTTCCTCATGGTCGTCTCGAAAGCCCATCTGGTGAACGGTGAATGGCCTTCTGTCGCGGCGATGTTGTAGCTACCCGTGTATACCGTGAACAGAACGGCCAACAGGAGGACAAGCATCGTGACCAGTACGCCTGCTGCGAAGCTGAAAAGCTGTTTCTTGTTCATTCAGGCATCGAGCCTTCCGAAAATTCGTTCACTTCAGTCCGGGTTGAACCTTGCTGGCCGTTGCGAGTGGCGTGCGTAGCTGAACCCTCAAGCAATTATCTGATGTCACCTCCGGCATGATTGCAATGCGACCTCGCCCTTAGGAAAAATGGATGAGTAGTGCCTGCCCGTTTGCCATCACGTTCCTGCCCCGTAACTTTACATCCAGCCGATCGGATTCAGATGACGTAGCGGTTCCAGCTGGCATACCGGTATTTGACGGGACCGCGCGGCAAGGACAGCAAGATAATCAGTGCACCGCAGGCGATGCTGTTGACAACGGCCCAGGTGTTGCCAACACCGCCCAACAACCAGGGCGCGACGATCAGCCAGGCGCCGAAGACGATGTTGATGAACCGCAACGGACGCGCGACTTCGGCAAATGCCATCACGGCGACAGTAACGATCAGCGCCCCCATCAGATGATCGGAGTTCGCCATTGCGCCACTGCTACCGAACGCGAGGCGCGTGAACATCAGCCACACGCCGATGACCGAACTGGCGATGAGTCCCCATGGCAGCGAGACGCCGAGCGACATTTCGCGAGCCATCGTCCGTGGCGTGCCGGCAAATCCCTTCGAGCGGTCCTTGCTGCCGTCTTCCATCGCGCCGCCCATCCAGAACGTGCGCCAGAACGGTTTGCCGCGGCGCTTTGCATCGACCATGAACTGGCCCATTGCGACGAGCTCGTCGAGCGAGTACGGAATCATGATCAGCATCGCGAGCGCTGCTATCAGGCACAGCGTGCACCAGGTGCCGATGACGATCGGCTGGATGATGATGAAGAAGATGCTCACGCCGCCGAGCGGCACGACGAGGATGCCGAACGCGAGCACCATCCACGGCATGGTGCGCCAGCGGCGCTTGTCGCCCATGACGGCCATCAGCACTTCCATCATGTAGGCAACCGTGCCAACCCCCGCGTCTGCCACGGGCCACGCTTTCGATGCGTTCGACGTGATGATTGTTTCCGTGCCGTTACCGAAAAATGGATCCCACGCCATGTCTAGTTGGCCAAGCTGATAGGCAGTGAGATATCGCGAAATCAGCAAGCCGAAAAAACCCAGCGCGGCAATCGGCAGGCGCTGAATGAACGTGGATGGACAGTAATCCCATCCGGGCGGCACGTCCGGATCGCCCATCATGCCTTCCATGCTCATGCCGGGCATCATCGGGACCAGTACCGCGAACGCGATGATCAGCGCGCCGAGCAACGTGTCGTTCGCATAGGCTTCCGGCAGCGGCGTCCAGAACACCAGCGGTGCAAACAATAGCCAGGCCCCCACAGCGGCGTTTGCCCACTGGCTCCAACTGAAGCGGCGTTTCGGGTCTGCGGATAGCACGCTGAAGATCACGACCAGTGCACCGCTGATGACGTCGCTCCAGGTCATCATGAGATTGCGAAACTCGAATGACGCGAGATCGCGTTCAGTCATCACACGTAGCGCGTTGGCGTCAGGCACATATGCGCTGAGATAGCCGAGCAGAAATGGGCTGGTTATCAACCAGAAGCCGAGCATCAAGTTGATGTAATGTGGCCAGAGCATCTTGTGATGCATGGACACGAGCATCTCGTTTGACGACATGTCACTGTCTTTCATCGATCCGCCGCAACGTCCCTCCGTCGCCATCGCCGCACCACACGCGCCTTCCATTGTCGCGGCGTCGTTATCGGACTTTCCGCCGCACTTTCCATCGCCACATTTGCCTTCGACGACCTTCTCGGCTTTGAACGGCTGCTTGTCATCCTTTTCTGTCTTGCTTTCTCGCGGGTCTTTCCTGTCATCTTCGTCGGGATACGTCAGCTTGTGCCGCTTGTACCAGCCGGGCGGATCCGCGCGCAGCGAATGAATGATGTTCGGCAGTGTCTCCAGCAACTGGTGTTTCGGCGTCCAACCGAGCAGCTCTTTCGCCTTGCTGATGTCGAGTTCGTAATGCTGGTCGGCAATGTCAACCATCCAGTGCTTGATGAACGGTTCCTTCGCCTCGGGTAACGCGACCTCCTGCAGCCAGGCGCCGGACTTCGCCACGCTCTTCGGAATTTCCTTGACGTCCCACGGTTCGCCATACAGGAGCTTGCCGATTTCGCGTTGCAAGTCGGCGTACGACGGCACCTCCGGTTCACCGGCGAGGAATACGGATTCCTTCGGAATCTTTTCGCGTTGTTCGATGACGCGCGCGAACAGATCGGTCAGATCGTCAAGATGAAGCGACGTCTGCCCGTGACTGCTGTCACCCGGAAACACGCGTGCGATTAGCTTCTTCTCGTAGATGCGTTGGATCTGCTGACCAAGCGCCGGCAGCCCGCCCTCATCGTTGTACACGCCGGCCAGTCTGAGGATCACGTAGGGAATGTCGCCGTGTCCTTCACGAATGGCATCTTCCGCATCACGCTTCGACTGCGGATAGTTCCACGCCGGGGCCAGCGGCCAGTCTTCGCGAAGCGGCTTGCCCGGTTCCGTCGGCGAATGCACGAGCATGGAGCTTGAGAACACGAACTGTTCGACGTCCAATGATTGCAAGTGACGCAACAATCGCGCGGTACCGGCGACATTGACTGTCTCGTAAAGTGGATTCGGATCACCTTTGAAGCTGTAGAAGGCTGCCAGATGAATGACCGACGCCATGCGCGAGCCGAACTTTTCGCGCACCTGCTGAAGCGCTTGTTCAACACTCTCCTCTGAGGTGATATCAAAAGGAATGCAATGTGCGGGATCGTCCGGTTTCGGCGGACCGGGTCGGTCCAGCCCAACAAGCGTGTAGTGGCCGGCGAGTCGTTCGATCACGGCAGAGCCGATGTGACCACTGCTGCCAGTAATCAGGACAACCTCGTCGCCGATGTCGTCACCCACGTTGTCAAGCGGGTCATCACTGTTGTTCGCCATTGCATTACTCCCGTGTTGTGAAGCTCATCAACTCACGTCACCGTAACGAATGTCATTGCCGCTGCAAGTGCGTTTAACAAGCACAATCGCGCAACTTCTCTCGGTCCTGCCCGACGTGTCGACACCGTGCGGACTCATTATGAAAAAGGCCCCGAGGTTTTCCCCGAGGCCTTCTCCACCATCAACTGCTTTCTGTTGTCTCCGCAGACTTCGCGTTACGGCGACGTGCCGCATATTCCCGCCACAACGAGAAGATCGCCGGGAACACCACCAGCACCATGATCAATGCCGAGATCACGCCGCCGACCATCGGCGCCGCAATGCGCTTCATCACATCCGCGCCGGTGCCATCACTGATCATGATGGGGATCAACCCCATGAACAGGGCAAATCCCGTCATGAGCATCGGGCGGACGCGCTGGCTGGCGCCCTCCTCGATGGCGACATCGAGATCCGCGCGCGATTGAAACCTGTTGCTCGCGAAGCGATCGCGATACGCAAGATCCAGGTACACCATCATCAGAAGGCCGAGTTCGACCGCGAGACCCGCAACCGCGATCATGCCGACCCACACGGCCACGCTGAGCTTGTACTCGAGCAACCAGATCAGCCAGACGGCTCCCATCAGCGAGAACGGTACGCTCAACATGATCACCAGCGTTTCAATGACGGATCCGCGATGCATGACGAGCATGAAGAAGATCAGGAACACCGCGAGTGGCACCAGCACTTGCAGTTTGGCCTTGGCGCTTTCGAAATTCTTGAACTGACCTGCCCATTCGAGACGATAGCCGGTCGGAATATCAACCCTATCGGCAACCACCTGTTTCGCTTGCGCGACATAGTCTGCAATACCGATCACGTCCTTCACGTCGACGAACACGAACCCGACCAACTGACCATCCTCGGTCCGGATCATTGGCGGGCCGGTTTCGAAGCTGATGTCGGTGACCTGGGTGATCGGGATCTGCGCACCCGTTGGCGTTGGCACCAGTACGCGTTCGAGCGCCGCTGGATTATCACGATAGTCACGCGCATAGCGCACCAGGATGTTGTAACGCTCGCGCCCCTCAACGGTCTCCGACACAACCATGCCACCGACGGCTGCCATCAGGACCCGCTCAATATCCCCGACATTCAGCCCGTAACGTGCCGCCGCCTCACGATCCACTGTGAAGTCCATGAAGTACCCGCCCGTGGCACGCTCTGCAAAGGCACTGCGCGTGTACGGCTGCGTTCGCGGGTCTTCCTGTAGTGCCTGTTCGATCTCGACGGCCGTCTCCTCGATGGTCGCGAGGTCCGGGCCAAACACCTTGATACCGAGCGCGGTACGGATGCCCGTTGCCAGCATCTCCGTGCGCGTCTGGATCGGCATCCAGAAGATATTCGGCATGCCAGGGAAACGCAGCGCCTGGTCCAGTTCCTGGATGAGCGTGTCCCAGGTCATGTCGTCGCGCCATTGGTCCTGCGGCTTCAAGGTGATGACGGTTTCCATCATGGAGAGCGGTGCGGGGTCGGTCGGGCTGGTGGAACGGCCGACTTTGCCGAACACGTGTTTCACCTCAGGAAACTGTTTGATGATGCGATCCATCGTCTGCATCGTTTGCGTGGCTTCGGTAATGGACATGCCGGGCAGCGTCGTCGGCATGTACAGGATCGTGCCCTCGTTCAGTGGCGGCATGAATTCGTTGCCCAAGGAACGGAACGCCGGGATGGTCACGACCAGGCTGACCAGTGCGACAACGATCACCGTCCAGCGGAATCGGGCGGCAAAGCGGACAACCGGGCGGTAACCGGCCACCAGCCAGCGGTTCAGCCGGCTCTTCTCGCCGCGGATCTTGCCGCGGATCAGCCACACGGCCAGTGCGGGCACCAGGGTGACCGACAGCAACGCCGCGAACGCCATCGAGTAAGTCTTCGTGAAGGCAAGCGGTTTGAACAAACGGCCTTCGGTGCCTTCCAGCGCGAAGACCGGCATGAACGA
>CAZRFE010000102.1:0-6365 GCA_964599565.1 uncultured Gammaproteobacteria bacterium | reverse complement strand
CGCTGTCCTGCGACTTCGAGCCGAGCGTGTTCGACTCGCGGTTGAATTCCTGCATGAGGAAATCCAGCCGGCGGCCGACGGGTTCGTCGCGCTTGAGCACGCTCTTGAGTTCGACGACGTGGCTTTCGAGACGGTCGAGTTCCTCGTCGACGTCCATGCGCTGCGCCTGGTAGACAAGTTCCTGCTCGAGGCGGTCGGAATCCGGCTGCGCGGTGATTTCGGCGAGCCGCGCGTTGAGCCGCTCGCGCAGGCGCGCCTTCACTTCCGGCACGCGCTTGCGCACGAGCTTCACGATCTCGCCGACGGCGACGGCGCGCTCGGCGATCAGCACGCCGATGCGCTCGCCTTCCGCTTGCCGCGCCGCCACGAGATCATCCAGCGCTGAATCAAGCAGTTCCATCGCTGCGGCATGCAGCGGACCGGGATCGCGTTCTTCCTCGCGGATCACGCCCGGCCAGCGCATCAGCTCCACCGGCTTCATTTCCTTGTCGCTGCCGATCAGCCGGCCGACGCGGGCGTGCACATCGCGCAGCTGGCGGATCAGCGGCTCGTTGACGGCGAGATGGATGTCGCTCGCGTCCTCGCGGTCCCAGCGCAGCGAGACGTCGACCTTGCCGCGGCCGAGCTTCGCGGCGATGCGCTCGCGGAAATTGCCTTCCAGCGCACGCAGCTCCTCGGGCAGCCGCAGGCCGACCTCGAGGTAGCGGTGGTTCACCGAGCGCAGCTCCCAGGCAAGGCGCCCCCAGGCGCCACGCGCTTCACGCCGGGCGAATCCGGTCATGCTCTGAATCATTTCGGCTCCTGGAATGCGTTCTGGCGACGCGCCGGACTTTACAGGCGGGCGCGGAAAGCTGGCATTATACGGACGAAACCAGCACGACCAAGCACGAACCGGAAGAGTTCGGGCGGCACAACGTAAGGGGTGGGCATTGGAATTCCAGACGGCCGAGGTGAGCCTGACCGGCGACCGCGAGGTCAACCAGGACCGTCACGGCGTATTGCTGGGCGATACCGAGGTGATGCTCACGGTCTGCGATGGCATGGGCGGCCATGAAGACGGCGAGATCGCGGCACAGACCGCGGTGGAAACCTTCATGTCCGGCTTCAAGGAACACAAGCCGGATCTCGACGCCGCGCCGGCATTCCTCAAGGACGTGATCGAAGTGGCGCACCGCGCGGTCGTTCGCGCGGGCATCCGCAAGCCGGTCGACCAGCGGCCGCGCACCACGGCAACGCTTGCCATCATCAGCGACGGCACCGCGATCTGGGCGCATGTCGGCGATTCGCGTGTCTACCATCTGCGTGGCCAGGGCGTTTTCCACCGCACGCGGGATCACAGCGCGGTGGAAGGTCTCTACCAGCGCGGTGCCATCACCGAAGCGCAGATGCTCACCCACCCGATGCGGAATTTCGTCGAGGAATGCCTCGGCGGCGAGGCGGATCTGCCGCGCATCGACATCGCCACCCCCGAGTCGCTGGAGCCCGGCGATGTCCTGTTGATGTGCAGCGACGGCTTCTGGGCGCCGCTCGACATGGATGCTGTCGCCACGCGGCTTGCGGAAGCCGAAGATCTCCAGGACGAACTGGAGGCGCTGGCGAAGGAAGCCGCGGCAGCGGCAAAGCCGCATTCGGACAACGTCACCGCCGTCGCCTTCCGTCTCGAAGACTGATTCCTCGCCCCGCACTCGACGGGGCTCGTATAATTCCCGGTCCATTCATCATCGAACTCTCGCAAGGAGCGCTCATGGGCCGTCCCAGCAGCCGCGCGGCTGATCAGCTGCGCGCCGTCGAAATCATTCCCGATTACACGCGTCACGCCGAAGGATCGGTGCTGGTCGCGTTCGGCGACACGCGCGTGCTGTGCACGGCAAGCGCAGAGGACCGCGTGCCGCCCTGGCTGAAAGGCAAGGGCCGGGGCTGGGTGACGGCGGAGTACGGCATGCTGCCGCGCGCGACGGGCACGCGCACGCAGCGCGAAGCCGCGCGGGGACAGCAGTCGGGCCGCACGCAGGAAATCCAGCGGCTGATCGGCCGCTCGCTGCGCGCCGTCACGAATCTTGAAGCGCTGGGCGAACACACCATCATGCTGGATTGCGACGTCATCCAGGCCGACGGCGGCACGCGCACAGCGGCGATCACCGGCGCCTATGTCGCGCTCGGCATCGCGGTCGAGCGGCTGCTCGCGCGAAAGAAGCTGAAGAAGAATCCGCTCATCGGCGCCGTCGCCGCCGTTTCCGTCGGCATCTGGCGCGGCGAGCCGGTGCTCGATCTCGATTACGCCGAGGACTCGGAAGCCGAGACGGACATGAACGTGGTGATGAACGATGCCGGCGCTTTCATCGAAGTGCAGGGCACGGCGGAAGGCCATGCGTTCCGGCGCGAGGAAATGGACGCCATGCTGAATCTCGCGGCAAGCGGCATCGCAAAGCTCATCGACGCACAACGCCGCGTTCTTGCGGGACGTTCCGCGTGAAGCTTCCGGAACGGACGCTCGTTCTGGCCAGTGGCAACCGCGGCAAGCTCGCGGAGATTCGCGCGCTCCTTGCGCCGCTTGGTCTCGATGTGAAGACGCAGGCGGAGTTCGGCGTCGAGCCGCCCGAGGAAACGGGGCTGAGCTTCATCGAGAACGCGATTCTCAAGGCGCGCCATGCCGCGCGCGTGACGGGACTTCCCGCGCTCGCGGACGACTCGGGGCTCGAAGTCGACGCACTGGATGGCGCACCCGGCATCTACTCTGCGCGTTACGCAGGCGATGACGCGGATGATGCCGCGAACAACGCGAAACTGCTGCGCACGCTGCGTGATGTCGCGCCCGCTGCCCGCACGGCGCGGTTCCGCTGCGTGATCGCGCTCCTGCGCAACGCGGACGATGCGATGCCGATGATCGTCTCCGGCACGTGGGACGGCGTGATCCTCGATGCACCGCGCGGCGCGAACGGTTTCGGTTATGACCCGCTCTTCCTGCCGGCCGGCATGGACAGAACATCCGCGGAACTGGAGAAGGACGAGAAGAACCGGCTGAGCCATCGGGGCAAGGCGCTTTCGAACCTGGTCGCGGCAGTTCGCGACGGTACCTGACGGCAATCCAGTGCCACCTCTCACGCTTTACGTCCATCTGCCCTGGTGCGTGCAGAAATGTCCGTACTGCGATTTCAACAGCCACGCGTTGAAATCCCCGCTGCCCGAAGCCGCCTACCTTGATGCGCTGGCGCGCGATCTCGATTTCGCGGCGGGCGAGATGGATGCAGAACGGGCGGTTGACGCGATCTTCTTCGGCGGCGGCACGCCAAGCCTTTTCTCCGCACGCGGCATCGGCGAATTCCTCGAGCATGTCGCCGCCACGCTGCCGCTCGCGGCGGACGCCGAAATCACGCTGGAAGCGAATCCGGGCACCATCGAACATGACAGCTTCCGGCACTACCGCGGTGCGGGCATCAACCGTGTATCGCTTGGCGTGCAGAGCTTCGATGATGCGCAACTGAAAAGGCTCGGCCGCATTCATGACAGCAAGGCGGCGTTTCACGCCATCGACGAACTGCATGCCGCGGACCTTGCAAATTTCAACATCGACCTGATGTATGCGCTGCCGGAGCAGTCCGTTGAGGAGGCGATCGCCGATGTCGAGAAAGCGATCGCCGCACACCCCGCGCACGTCAGCCACTACGAACTCACGCTCGAGCCGAACACACTGTTTGCCGTAAAACCGCCGGCCGGCCTTCCCGACGACGACCGCATCATGGAAATCGCGCTCGCGTGCCGCGACCGGCTAGCATCCGCGGGCTTTGCGCGTTACGAGATATCCGCCTACGCGCAGCCCGGCCGGCAGAGCCGGCACAACCTCAACTACTGGCGCTACGGCGATTACCTGGCGGTCGGTGCGGGTGCGCACGGCAAGCTCACGCTCGCGGACGGCCGCATCGTCCGCACCGCGCGCCACCGCCATCCGCGCGATTACCAGGCAGCGGCAGGAACACCCGCCGCGATCGCGGAACGGCGTGAAATCGCATCCGCCGAGCGTGCGTTCGAGTACATGCTGAACCGCAGCCGGCTGGTCGAAGGCGGCCATCCCGCGGAATTCGAATCAGCCACCGGGCTGGATGCCGGCGCCTGGCTCTTGCCGGGGCTGGACGATGCGCGCAGGCTCGGTCTCATCGAAAACCGCGCCGATGGCGGCTGGCAGCCGACGGCGAGAGGTCTTGAGATGCTGAACGAACTCCAGGCGATCTTTCTTCCCGAAACCGCGCGATGATGCGTCTTCGCCCGCATCGATCCCGGTGACGCGATGAGCCTGCTCGATGAAATCGAAATCCGCTGTCCGTATTGCGATGCGCTGTTCGCGATCGAGGCGGAACCGGCGCTGGCCGCGCAGCGGTTCATCGAAGATTGTCCGGTCTGTTGTGCGCCCATAGAATTCCAACTGGACGCCATGTCCGATGGCAGCTGGCGGCTGACCGCCCGGCGGGACGATGACTGACAGCGAACAGCCGGACTACTCACCCATAGACTGCGATGTCTACGAGCGCTATGAGCTCGCGATCATGCACCGTGAAACGCTGTTCATCCGCTGGCGTGACGACGGCGGACTCACTCATCTTGAACACCTCGTTCCCCTTGATCTGCGCGCGCAGTCCGGCGAGGAATTCCTGCATGCAAAGACAGCCGCCGGCGACGCCCGCGTGATCCGGCTCGATCGCATTGTCGAGGTCCACCGGTCGCCCTGATCCGTCCGTCCCTAAGGAAAAACCCGGAAGAATCAGGGACCTGGACGATGCTTTCCCAACGGTCTGCCAATGAGGTTATGCACATACGGCGTGTTACCGAGAAAACGACGGCCATTTCCGGCTGAAAATTTGCAAATTCGCCGAAGAAATCGTGCAAGTTATTGTTTTTAATTAAATAAAATTTCTGGTTACTTTTTAACCGATCTGAAAGAAACAACGGCCCGGCAGGCACTTTTTCCGATTTGCCCCATCTCATGCACAGACTTATCCACAGATTCTGTGGATAGCGGAGAAAGCGTCGAATGCTCAGCAACTTAGCGTGGCATGATGAAGCGAAGCGCGAAATGACAGGCGCAACTGACATCGGCTCCCTGCAGGCAGGATTGTCAGCGCGCTCGCCCTTGCCCGTTCCGGGAAATGCGACTAATATGCGCGGCTCGCTTCAGGCTGCGGGAACATCCGACAGCCGAACAACCGATTCGAGGAACGTCATGAAGTCCGAAATTCATCCCGAGTACAAGGCGGTCAAGGTGACCTGCAGCTGCGGCAACACCTTCGAGACCCGCTCGACGATGGGCGAAGACCTGCAGATCGAAGTCTGCTCGCAGTGCCATCCGTTCTATACGGGCAAGCAGAAGATCGTCGACACCGGCGGCCGCGTCGACCGGTTCCGCCGCAAGTACAGCCGCTGATCCCTGGCTGACGGCATCGCTGCCGTCGGGACCGATTGCGAGGCGCCGCCGGTTCGACCGGCGGCGCCTCGCGCGTTTTCGTGCCGGCATTTCGCCCCGAATGCGGACGGTTTGTGATCGAACTGTCCTTGCTCGCGCCGCTTCCCTATAATTCTGCCCTGCTGGATTCACGGGTCCTCCACGGGACCCATGCCTGGCGTCCGTCTCCGACAAGCACTCCTCCACCCATAACCCGCCCGCAACTGGCGGGCCGCGGAACGGTCGCTTCGCCAGCGCGGCATCGCACCCGAGTACTGCATGCCGTCTCATCAAAGACCAGGAGCACGCGGAATGAGCGACAAGCACTTCAAGCTTAAGAACCCGGAAACCGGAAAGGAATCGGACCTGCCGCTGCTGGAAGGCAGCATCGGACCGTCCACGCTGGACATCGGCGGGCTGTACCGGGATCACGGCGTCTTCACCTACGACCCGGGCTTCGGCGCCACCGCGAGCTGCAAGAGCGAGATCACGTACATCGACGGCGAGCAGGGCATGCTGCTGTATCGCGGCTACCCGATCGAACAGCTCGCGACGCGCTCGAATTTCCTCGAGGTGTCCTACCTGCTGCTGCACGGTGAACTGCCCGCGAAGAGCGAACTCGCGGATTTCAGCAACGAGATCGTCTACCACACGATGATCAACGAATCGCTGCTGCGCTTCTTCCACGGCTTTCATTACGACGCGCATCCAATGGCGATGCTGTCCGCAGTGGTGAGCTCGCTGTCCGCGTTCTACCACGGCAGCACGAACATCCGCGAACAGGAAGATCGCGATCTTTTCGCGACGCGCATCATCGCGAAGATTCCGACGATCGCCGCCGCGGCGTACAAGCATTCCATCGGCCAGCCGTTCATCTATCCGCGCAACGATCTCGGCTACTGCGACAACCTGCTGCGCATGTTCTTCGCGGTGC